>CAUEUD010000017.1 GCA_959020865.1 Eubacterium limosum
TTTTTATGAGAGATATGCTAAAATTAGTAATCATAACTATCTATCTTTACTTTTAAATCTACATTTATAAGTTTTGCAATCAAATTTCACATTCTGGAGGAATCTATTGGATACGACAAATCTTGAAAAGCTGACTGTTGCCGATCTGCGCAAAGAGGCGGAGCGTTTAGGCTTTACCGGACTGAGCAAAAAGAAAAAGCAGGAGCTTATCGATATGATTACAGTGGCCAGTCAAAAATCAGAAACGGTTAAAAAGACAGAGGAACCACCCCAAAAAGAAGTAGCTCAAAAGAAGAACAAAACAGAGAAGGCCGAAAAACAAACGTCGAAAAACAGCGATAAAAAGGCAGACGAACGGAAATCTGCCGATAAAAAGAATGAAGGAAAAACGGCTGTTAAGGAAAAGCATGAGACAAAAGCGAATGACCGGGCTCTGGTAGATAAGTCTAAACAGGAGCGCAGTGCGCTGCCCCAGCCGGTGGAAAAACAGCATCATAACAACCATAACAATTACAATAACCACCGCTATGCAAAAATCAAGGACAATATTGAAGACAGTATTGAAATGGCCGGCCCTCTGGAGGTACTGCCTGAGGGTTTTGGTTTTATCAAGACTCCGGAAATGAAATCTCAGCAGGAATGGGTCTATGTTTCAGGCTCGCAGATCCAGAAGTTTAAGTTGGAAACAGGCGATATTGTCGGGGGAAAGGTGCGTAAGGCCAAACCGGGTGAGAAATACGCGGCCATGCTCTTTTTAGAGATGGTTAACGGAACACAGACCTCAGACATCATCAATAAAATCAACAGTATGCTCTATGCTGATGATAAAAAAAATCTTGACCGTTTTAAGAACTCGCAGGAAGGGATTTTAGATTTAAATTCCGATGGTTTTGGTTTTTTGAGAATGAACAACTACACCTCCGGTGACAATGATATCTATGTCGCGCCTAACCAGATCCGCCGTTTTAATCTCCGGACCGGCGATAAAATCGTGGGTAAAATCCGTATGCCCAACGAAGGGGAAAAGTTTGACGCGCTGCTGTATGTCGAAACCGTCAACGGCGATATTCCCGAAAAGATCGCAAGCCGTCCCCGGTTTGAACGCCTGACGCCAGTATTTCCAGAGGAACGCATTACCCTTGAAACAGACAGAGACATCGTATCAACCCGTATCATCGATATCTTTTCACCTATGGGAAAAGGACAGAGGGGGATGATCGTGGCGCCGCCGAAGGCAGGAAAAACAACGCTGCTTAAGGAGATTGCCCAGGGAATCCGTTCCAACCACCCAGAAATTGAGCTGATTATTTTACTGGTGGACGAGCGCCCTGAGGAAGTAACCGACATGAAGCGTTCCATCGACGCGGATATTGCCTACTCTACCTTTGACCAGCCGCCTGAAAATCATATCCGTGTGGCGGAAATTGTGCTGGAGCGGGGCAAAAGGCTTGTTGAACAGGGAAAGGACGTTGTTGTGCTGGTGGACAGTCTGACGCGCTTGACCCGCGGCAATAATCTGGTTGTCGAGCCGTCAGGGAGGACCCTGACCGGTGGACTTGACCCGGAATCGCTGTACTTTCCTAAAAAGTTTTTTGGCTCTGCCAGAAATATTGAAGGCGGCGGCAGCCTGACCATACTGGCAACTGCGCTGGTGGATACAGGGAGCCGGATGGACGACATTATTTTTGAAGAGTTCAAGGGCACAGGCAATATGGAACTGCACCTTGAACGTGAGCTGGCTGAACGCCGGATATTCCCGGCTATCAACCTGAACAAATCCGGTACGCGCCGTGAAGAAAAGCTGCTGACACCCGATGAGCTGAAAGTCAGTTACCAGATCCGTAAACTGTACGCAGGCAACAGCCCTGTGCAGCTGACAGACAAAATTATCAATACCCTTGAACGCACAACCGATAATGAGGATTTTCTTAAAAAGATCCTTCAGAAATCTAAATCCTGAGAAAATAAACTTGCATTTTTACAGAGAATCTGTTATACTAACTTAGTTGAAAAAAATATATGTATCAATATATATAAATACGAGAACGAAATGAGGTGAATTCGATGAAAAAAGGTATCCACCCAGAATACGGTAAATCCGTTGTTAAATGCGCATGTGGTAATACATTTGAAACAGGTTCTGTTAAACCGGAACTGAAGGTTGAAATCTGTTCAGCTTGCCATCCTTTCTTTACTGGTAAACAGAAATTAGTAGATACAGGTGGTCGTGTAGAACGATTCAACAGAAAATACGGCAAAAAAGGCGAATAATGAATGAAAGTCGGTTCCTGGTAACCGACTTTTTTATTGTTAAAAACAGGATGAATACTATTAAAGAACTCATAGAAGTGGGGAGTACAAGGCTTGCGCAGTGCGGGTCTGTAAGCCCAAGACTGGATGCTGAGGTGCTTCTGGCATCGGTGTTGAACTGCTCGCGTATCACTTTTTACAGTGACCCTGACAGGACTGTAAGCTTTGAAGATGCCGAAGAGTACCGCAACCGCATTGACCGTCGGGCGGCCCTTGAACCAGTGGCTTACATTACAGGTGAAAAAGAATTTATGGGACTGGTTTTTCATGTTTCGCCAGATGTGCTTATTCCGAGGCCGGATACGGAATCACTGGTAGAGGCGATTCTCGAAAAGGTTATCCCACAGATCAAACAGGATACCGGAAAGCCGCGTGTGCTTGATTTGTGTACAGGAAGCGGTGCAATCGGCCTCTCACTGAAATTTTTTGACCCAAGTGCGGCGGTTACCCTCACGGATATTTCGGACAGAGCGCTGAAGGTGGCAGCAGAAAACGCCCGGAATTTAGGTTTTTCAAACATTGCGATGGTAGAGAGCGATCTTTTTAAAGGCCTTTCGACAGCAGAGCCTTTTGACCTGATTGTATCTAATCCGCCTTATATTCCTGATGGCATTATTCCGACGCTGCAAAGAGATATTGTGGAATATGAGCCAATGCTGGCGCTTTCAGGCGGTGTGACAGGATATGATCTCTATGAGCGTATTGCGCTGGAAGCGGGCCCTTACTTAAGAAAAGGCGGCGCGATTGTTCTTGAGGTTGGCAATGCCCAGGAGGTAAGAGTCGCAGAGCTTCTTGAAGCACAGGGCTTTGGCGCCATAACGATGGTCCCTGACCTGACAGGAGCGGTGCGCGGAGTTGTCGCTTGGAAAGAATAAAAACAAAAAATTGAAGTTGAATTTGAAGTTCAAAAACTTTTATGATAGAATAAAAGAAGCTATACGACTAAGAAACAGGATTTAATATTTGGAGGTATTTTATAGATGATATCAGCAGGTGAATTTAAAAAAGGCGTGACCTTTGAAATGGACGGAAGTGTTTTCATGATTGTGGAATTCCAGCATGTAAAACCAGGAAAGGGTGCCGCTTTCGTTCGTACTAAAATCAGAAATGTTCTGACTGGAGCAGTTGTAGAAAAAACATTCAGCCCAACTGAAAAATTTCCGAAAGCCCATATTGACACAAAGGAAATGCAGTATCTGTACGCAGATGGCGATCTGTACTATTTTATGGATCTTGAAACCTATGAACAGATTCCGCTGAACTACGATCAGGTTGAAGATGCGCTGAAGTTCTTAAAAGAAAACGACAACGCAACCATTCGTTTCTTCAAAGGAGAAGCTTTCTCAGTAGCAGCTCCAAACTTTGTTGAACTGCTCATTACCAAAACCGAACCGGGCTTCAAGGGCGACACCGCTACCGGCGCCAATAAACCGGCAACTCTGGAAACCGGTGCAGTTATCACTGTTCCTTTATTTGTAGAAGAAGGAGATACGATTCGTGTAGACACCAGAACCGGTGAATACATGGAACGTGTATAATGCATATGAAATATATCCGTGAAAAGGTAGCCTTTATTGAGGGTTTGGTAGAAGGCCTTGAGTTAGACCTTACGACCAAGGAAGGTAAGGTGCTTGACCGGATTATCGACGTATTGGGCGATATGACCGACGCGCTAGAGGGTCTGGCAGAGGCTCAGGATGAGCTGGAAGATTACGCGGAAATGATTGATGACGACCTGACCGAGCTTGAGGAATTCATTCTGGATGAAGACTGGGATGAGGAATACGATGATTTTGATGATGTGGATTTTGACGATGACGACGACTATTATGAAGTTGTATGTCCCAAATGCGGAACAGTCTATATTACCGATTTCGAAGCCTTTGACGATGATGAAGTGTTTTGCCCTGAGTGTGGCGAACAGTTTCATCTGGAAGAAAAAGTCGTTGAAGAATTAACCCATGGCGAAGGGTGTCAGTGCGGACATCATCACGAATAGGTGGTGTATAAAATGGATGAAAACCAAAAATTAAACCCTCAGGAAATCTCTAACGAAATGGTCTGTTCGATTGCGAATCTGGCTGCGCTGGGGGTGGACGGCATCGACAAAATGTTTATGCGTATGTCTGATGAAATATTGGATATGATTTATCCTTCTGCTGTTTCTAAGGGCGTAAAGGTTGTGCGCCAGGAAGATGGCTATCATATCGACGTGCATGTGATTACAGAGCTGGGAATTGACATTCCCCAGATCGCCAGAAAAACCCAGATTAAGGTTAAAGAATCTGTTGAGATTATGACCGGCAATCAGGTGGCGCAGGTTAATGTTCACGTGGAAGGCAGCGGTAAATATTAAAAAAGCATTCAAAAGGCTGTGAGAGTATTCTTGCGGCCTTTTATACTGTGAGATAGAGGTAACTATGAGTCGAAAAATGAATCGAAAAGAAGAGAGAGAACTGGCTCTGCGCGGGATTTTCCAGATTGATTTTCACGCTGAGGATGCAGAGCTGGATACCAGCCTCAAAAATTTTTTTGAGCTGGCGGGACAGGGTGACCCTGAAGATGAAGTGGCAGGTATGACAAGCGGCTATGCGAAGAAGGTCATCGACGCTGCTCTTGAAAACCAAGGGGCTATTGACGCGTTAATCGCTGGCCATTTAAAAGAAACCTGGGATTTCAGCCGTGTGCCGAAAATGGAGAAGGCCATCCTGCGTCTGGGCGTTACCGAGCTTTTATACACCAAGGTGCCAAAGGAGGTAGCGATTAACGAGGCAGTAGAGCTGGCCAAAAAATACGCCTCAGAAGAAAGCAAAACCTATATCAATGGTATTCTCAATAGAGTGGCGGTCGAGCACGCAGACGAGCTTTCAAAGGATTGATGGCACATGGATGGTTTATCTCTGGGAATTGACACCAGTAATTACACAACCTCCATTGCTGTAGCTGATGCTGATGGTGAAGTGGTTTATGAAAAAGAGTTTCTGCTTCGGGTAAAGCCCGGCGAACGCGGGTTGCGCCAGTCAGAAGCCCTGTATCAGCATGTTAAAAATCTGCCAGTACTTTTTGAGAGCATTCCTGAAGATTTAAAAATGCGGGAGCGGTTACAGGTGGTATGTTACTCGGATCGGCCGCGTCCTCAGGAGGATTCTTACATGCCGGTCTTTCGCGCAGGCATTGGATGCGGAAAAACCATTGGCAGTCTGTTTGCGATTCCCACCTTTGCGGTGAGCCATCAGGAGAATCATATCCGCAGCGCCATTTACGGCAGCGGAATGAAACCGGAAGAACTCCATTTTCCACTTTTGGCAACGCATTTTTCTGGAGGCACCTCTGAGATACTGTTGGTAAACTCAAGGAAAAGCGGGTATGATTGTAAAATAGCGGGGGCGACCCTGGACCTGAATGCCGGACAGCTCATCGACCGAGTGGGTGTACGCCTGGGCTACGCTTTTCCTGCCGGTAAGGCGCTGGAGCAGCTGGCGCTGCAAGCAGTGAAGCGCAACTGTGTGATACCGTCAAACGTTGATAAAATGAACTTTCACTTTTCGGGGCAGGAAAACAAAGCGACAGCACTTCTGGACTCGGGGACAGCGCCGGAGGAGGTAGCCTATGGGCTCCACCGCTGTATCGCCAAGACATTATCGAAGGCCATAGCGCTGGCGGCTGCCACTTATGGTGTAGGGGATGTTCTGTTTTCAGGCGGTGTTATGTCAAATCAGATCATCCGGGGACTTATCGAGAAAGAGCTGAGCCGCAGGCATCTGCGCCTGCACTTTACGAAACCCTGCTACGCGACCGACAATGCCGCCGGAAACGCGTTGCTGGGGATTGAAACCATGACATAAAGGGGGTTCCTATGATTACCCGGGCGCTTAGTGTTACAGAAGTCAATCATTTTATTAAAACCATGCTGGATGGAAACAGCGTGCTGAAAAACCTTATGGTAGAGGGAGAAATTTCCAATCTGAAGTTTCATTCCTCAGGCCATGTATATTTTTCGTTAAAAGACAATCAAAGCCGTATTGCCTGCGTTATGTTCCGCAATAATGTGCAGAATCTGAAATTCCGGCCAGAGGAAGGGATGAAGATCACAATCAAAGGTGGTATTTCGGTTTTTGAACGCAACGGCCAGTACCAGATTTACGTTCGCTCTATGGAACCCCAGGGAGTTGGCGCGCTTTACAAGGCCTTTGAGCAGCTGAAGGAAAAATATCAGGCGTTGGGATGGCTGGATACAGAGCAGAAAAAGCCCCTGCCAGAGTATATCCGCAGAGTGGGGATTGTTACCTCGCCTACTGGGGCGGCGATCCGCGATATGATCTCAGTCATCCGGCGGAGAAATCCTCAGATTCATATTGTCATCTACGGGGCGCTTGTGCAGGGAGATGGCGCGGCAGAAGAGATTGCGAGAGGTATCGAAACCTTTAACCGTCTCGGCAACGCAGATGTGGTTATTATTGGACGCGGCGGCGGGTCCATGGAAGACCTGTGGGCCTTTAATGAGGAAATTGTAGGCGAAGCGATACATGCCTCGCAGCTTCCCATTATTTCTGCAGTAGGGCACGAAACGGATTTTACTATTGCGGATTTTGTGGCGGACATGCGTGCGCCAACACCGTCTGTAGCCGGTGAACTGGTAGCTGAGAACCTGTTAGAATGGTCAGGGGCGTTAACCCAGCTGAAATCCCGTCTGCTCAGGGCGATGAACCGCCATATTGAAAAAAACCGTATGGCACTGACACAGGCTGCTGCCCGGCTTTTGAGAAGCGGGCCGGAAAACCAGGTGGCGGATATGCGCTTATACCTGGACGCGCTCCAGGACCGTATGCTGAGGAGCATGCGGTTTGAAATTGAGCGGCAGCGCAGCAGGGTGGAGTCAGTATCCAGGAGGCTGGATGCTCTCAATCCGCTGGGGGTGCTGAAACGCGGTTATGTCTTGGCTGAGGGTAAATCCGGCGTTCTTGTACGCTCAGCTGCTGAGGCAAAGGCCGCGGGAACCATGAAATTAAAATTCCACGATGGCGAGGTCATCGTTTCTGTGATAAAGGAGGAGCCTGAATGGCAACCAAAAAGTTAAAAACAAAAATTACCCGGCTCGAGACCATTGCGGAGGCTTTAGAGCAGAATGATCTGGATCTTGAGAAGTCACTGGCCCTTTTTGAAGAGGGAATGAAGCTGGTAAAGGAGTGCGGCAGTGATCTGGACGGCATTGAAGAAAAGGTCACGATCTTGACAGCCGATAATCAGGAAATGCCTTATGAAGGAGAAACAGAGGAATGAAACCATTTAAAGAAACCCTATTGGAAAAAGTAAAGGAAACAGATCATGAGCTGCTGGCCTGCTTCGACCGGAAGTTTGATACGCCGGATATTATTATCAGTGCCATGAAGTACAGTCTTTTTGCGGGCGGGAAACGTTTGAGACCGATTTTGATGAAAGAAACCTGCCGCTGTCTGGGGGGCGATCCTGCAGATGTCAAGCCGCTGGCCTGTGCCATTGAGATGATTCATACCTACTCGTTGGTACACGACGACCTGCCAGCCATGGATAACGATGATCTGCGCCGCGGGAAGCCGACCAACCATAAGGTATACGGTGAAAATATGGCTATTCTGGCCGGAGACGCGCTTTTGAACTATGCGATGGAAACAGCCATTGCCGGCATCCCGGTAGATCCGTCAAAAACTTTTCATTATACCCGAGCGCTCAGTTATCTGGCACATTCGTCTGGCGTAAATGGTATGATCGGGGGACAGACAGGCGACATTCTCAGTGAGAACGAGGCAATCAATGAGGAAAAAATGTATTACATTCACGCTCATAAGACAGGTGCTCTGCTGAAAGCAGCAGTGCTGTGCGGCGGGTTTGTGGCAAAGGTGACAGGTGAGGAACGCGACGCCCTGGAAACCTACAGCGAAAAAATCGGTCTGGCTTTCCAGATTGTCGATGATATTCTGGATGTAACCGGAGATGAAAAAACTTTGGGTAAGCCGGTCGGCAGCGATGAAAAGAACCACAAATCGACCTTTGTTTCCCTTTACGGGATGGCCTCCTCACAGGAAAAAATCCGAGAGCTGGAAAACGGTGCGCTGGACGCATTGGCAACTATTGACCATGACACTTCGTTTTTAGAGGATATGGCAAAATATATTTGCCAGAGAGAAAACTAAGAAAAAGAGATGATGCGGCGTTTTGCCGTATCATCTCTTTTTGATTATGCCTTGATCATATTTTTACTGCCCAAATAGGTAGCGAGGAAGTAGCCGCCGTAAATGAGGACAAGAATCAGCGCGGTGACACCCGTGTTTCCAGCGACATTCACGTGACCAAAGAAGGCGATGAAGTCATTGGCGACTTTGAGCCCTACAATGGAGTGAATGACGGCAAGCGCCAGGGGCATCAGGAAATAGATGGCAATCTGAACAAACAGTGCATGGCGGATCATTTTATCCTCCGCGCCGATCTTACGGAGCAGGGCGTAGCGTTCAGAGTTGTCCGATGCCTCGGAGAGCTGCTGGAGCGCCAGTATGGCAGCGCTGGCAATGAGGAAGATAATGCCCACGTAAATCCCTACATAGGAGGTGGTGATTTTCATGGCGGTACCCTGTGCATACATTTCTTCCCGGGTGATGGTTAAGAAGCCATTTTGTGGCATCAGAAGGTCGGAATACTGGTTTAAAACGTCGCTTGAAGCCTCCGCAGGCGCTTTGTAATTAATATTAAGCTGTGCGCTGTCAAAGGGGAGGCTTTGTGCCAGGGCATCAGACACAATGAGTGTGCCGCTGTTGCTGAATGAAAAGTTTGTGCCAATGGTACAGTCAATGGCCGGTCCTGCGCTTTCAAGCGTCGCTCCGTTTAAGGTAACCTTTCCGTTGTTTTCGAGGAAAGTATCCACAGATGGAGTGATCTGGGGCATATCATAAAAGATACGGAATTGTCCCTCGCTTAGTGTAATGGTATCTTTTCCGAGCGCTCTCATTTGGGCGTTAAAATCAGAAAGAGAAACGACTTGCATCGGGTATTTTTTGAAGCGCTCGAAGGCGTCACCGGTCAGCATATTTTTTACGCCCTCTGTAGAATATTCAAATAAGATCGCGTTTGGCACATCGCTGAGATGGTAGGTGATCTGGCTTGTTTCTCCGGCAAAACTGTTCAAGTCGACACCCTGAGCAGCCAGTTCGGCGGCGATATCTGCATAAATCGGCTGGTCATCCAGATAAGGGTTTTCCGGACCGCTGGTAATGGTCAGATAAGGGTTTTCCGGACCGCTGGTAATGGTCGCGTCAAAGGGAGTGGTCTTCTCGGCTGAGCTTGTAAGCACATCGGCCAGGCTTATTCCGCTTGACAGGGTGCCGATGGTGAACAGCAGCATGATGCAGATAACTGTCATTGAAACAAAGGTGGTATTGATCTTGCTGTTGAGCTGGCGGAGAACGAACATATTAAGCCCTTTAAGGTACAGCTTTTTATTGGACTGGACAAGGCGGAGCAGGAAACCAGATAAGGACATGAAGAACAGCAGTGTCCCCACAGAGCCACAGGCCAGGGCGGCTGCAAACTGGGGGCCTATGTCCATAAGGCCATTGTCAATGATCAGGTAGTAGGCGACACTGATAAAAATAACAGCGGCGATAAAAATAACGACAGAATGCCAGAGCTTTTTGACCTTAAAGGTTTCATTTTTTTTATCTGCGCTCAGCAGGTCGATGAGCTTGTATTTTGAAATGGACAGTGTGTTAAACAGCATGACCATGATAAAAATCAGACTGAAATAAAGAACGGTCTTTCCGCAGGCAGCGGATGAAAAGACAAATTTAAACTCCGTAAAGGCCGCTTCAAACATTTTGGCCGTTACGACGGCGAGGCCTTCGGAAAGGAAGAACCCCAGAATCAGCCCTACTGTCAGTGAGACAATGCCGATCAGAAGGGTCTCAAGCATTAAAATCCAGGACATTTTACTTTTGTCCATGCCCAGGGTCATGTAGATGCCAAGCTCTTTTTTACGCCGTTTGATGAGGAATTTATTGGCGTAGAGGATCAGAAATCCGAGAATAATCGAGATGAACACCGAAACATAGCCCATGATCATTGTCAGGCTCTGGAGGGCCTGCTCGTCGCTTGAGCTGATGCTCATCATGGCCTGCTGGGACTCGATGGAGTTAAAGACATAAAAGACACAGACGCCAAAGGTCAGGGTCAGAAAATAGATGGTATAATCCCGGACACTGCGCCGTACATTGCGGAAAGCAAGCTTAGAGTACATCACTGTTCCCTCCTCCCAAAAGGCTGACAACATCAATAATGCGTTTAAAGAAAACCTTGCGGCTGTCGTCGCCCCGAATCAGTTCGTTAAAGATTTTGCCGTCCTTTATAAAGAGGATGCGTTTGCAGTAGCTGGCAGTGAAGGCATCATGGGTAACCATGAGGATTGTGGCGTGAAGCTGTTCGTTGAGGGTGTCAAAGGCCTCGAGCAGCATCCGGGCAGATTTGGAATCCAGCGCCCCGGTGGGCTCATCAGCCAAAATGAGCGCAGGCTTGGTAATGATGGCTCTTGCGCTGGCAACACGCTGCTTCTGGCCGCCGGATACCTGGTAGGGATATTTTTCCAGAATATCGGTGATCTGGAGGCGTTTGGCCACGCTGCGCACCCGCTTGTCAATGGTGGCGGCCGGCACCTTGAGAATGGTCAGGGCGATGGCGATGTTTTCGTAGGCAGTGAGGGTGTCTAACAGGTTAAAGTCCTGGAAGATGAAGCCCAGCTGCTCGCGGCGGAACTGGGAAAGCTTTCGCGAGCGCAGCTCGGTGATGTCCCGGTCCTGGATCAGAATATGGCCTGCGGTCACGGAGTCGATGGTAGACACGCAGTTCAGCAGTGTGGTTTTACCGCTTCCTGAGGCGCCCATGATCCCAATGTATTCGCCCTTGTTTACATTAAAGCTGATGTCGTCAACAGCTTTTGTGATATTTCCGTTATTTCCATAATATTTTTCGATATGCTGTACAGACAGTATCGGTGTTGTTTTTTCCATAAGTAACCTCCTTAAAGCACTTTGGTTGTATTTATCTTTTATGGTTGTAGTATACCGCTGTGCCGCCTGACAAACCATCGAAGTTGCTTACGGAAAGCTTACATTTTTGTCACATTTGCTCCTGGACGGGGAAATGAATGGTGGCTGTTGTTCCGTGTCCGGACACGGATTCGACACTCAGGCCAAGTCCCAGTTTCAGGCAGAGCTTTTTGCAGAGATAGAGGCCAATGCCTGTCGCCTTGGCGCTGCTCTGGCGGCCGTTGCTGCCTGTAAAGCCTTTATCAAAGATCCGGTCAATGTCCTCCGGCGGGATGCCGATCCCGTTATCAGCAATGGAGAGAAGAATCTCAGCGCCGTTACAGGCGCCTGAAACAGTGATCTCGGCCGGGATGGACGAGCTGTAGTCCAGATATTTCAGTGAATTGTCCAAAAGCTGGCCAAGGATAAAATCAGTCCATTTGGGATCGGTAAATACTTCATGTTCCAGCCCGCTGGTGGAAAGCTTGATTTTTTGACTGATGAAAGTTTTAGCGGTTTTTCGTATGACAGGATTTACCAGATTCTGAAGACGCGTTTTTTTGATAACATAGTCCTTTTCGACACCGTTGCTGCGTGAATAAAAAAGAGCCTGATTCACATAGCGCTCAATCTGGTCGATTTCCTCACCGAGTGAGAGTGTTACAGGTGTCTGATGATTTTCGATGATAAGCTCGGCTGAAGCGATGGGGGTCTTGACCTCGTGAACCCAGGTTTCAATGTACTCCCGGTATTCATTGGAGCTGCGCTTGTAGACGGCAATTTCATCGTTCATGCTCTTGCTGGCGGCTTTCAGTACATCGTACAGAATACGACATTCATTGAGCGAGGGCCGGTTGATGAGCTCAGATAGAAGATATTTTTTGTCAAGTCCTCTGAGCTTTTTACAGACGCCATTGTAAAAGTGGGCCTTTATAAAAAACTCAACCCAGAAGACAAGCGACAAAGCAAAGAAAAGCACGAGCAGGAGGTAAAGGCGGGAGCCGTTATCGACGTGCAGGAGCTCCAGGCTAAAGCCCATAAAAACCAGCAGCACTGCTGAAACCGACAAAAACAAAAGTTTATCTTTTGCGTAATCCAGAAACCGCATGAGTTACACCATATAGCCCTGGCCACGTTTGGTGACGAGGTAATCCTTCAGGCCAATTTCGCTGATTTTGCGGCGCAGACGATTGATATTGACGGTGAGGGTATTGTCGTCCACAAATGCATCGGACTGCCAGAGGGCGTTCATGATGGCCTCGCGGGAGACGATTTCGTTTTTATGGGACAGCAGAAGGCGGAGAATACCAACTTCATTTTTGGTCAGTTCGGTCTCCCCCCTGGCGGACTGAATCACGCTTCGGGATAAGTCAAGGGTCAGTCCGTTATGAGACATGGTAGTGGAACCGGCAGAGGGATTGGCCCGTTTGAGCACAGAAGCGATCCGCGCCAGAAGGATCTGAGTATTGTAGGGTTTAGTAATATAGTCATCTGCGCCAAGGTTCATGCTCATCAATTCGTCAAATTCACTGTCCCGGCTGGTGACAATAATAATGGGAACATCCGATTGTTTTCGGATTTCCCGGCAGATATAATATCCGTCATAAACCGGCAGGTTAATATCCAGAAGAATGAGGTCCGGCAGATTGGCCAGAATGGATGTGGTAATGTGTTCAAAGCTGTCTGGGAAAACGGGATCATAGCCGTAGCGGTTCAGAAATTCACTGAGCTCCTGACGGATTTTGGGATCATCTTCGATGATCATTATTCTCATGGAGAGCCTCCTTATAATCATTGATACTTTTATAGTAACACGAATACCAAAGGGTTTTCATTAACTTTTTTAAATTACTTTGGAAAAGTGACTGCTCACATTGACAGATGTTTCTTTTAAACGTATAATGGGCATATTATGAAAAAATAGCAACTTGTTTTTATTTGCAGTAAAGTTGGGTATAAAAGTGTCATAAGTTCAATAACCATGTCAAAATCTCGACATGGGAGCGCACTTCTGAGGAGGAAGTTAGATGAAAAAAATACTGATCGTCGGCGGTGTTACCGGCGGTGCGTCGGCTGCGGCAAGGCTGCGGCATTTGAACGAGGAAGATGAGATCATTTTGTTTGAACGCAGTGAGCATACCGGCTGCGCCGGCTGTGGTCTTCCATATTATATTGGAGGCGTCATAGAGGAACGCCGGAAGCTGCTTCAAACGGTTTCTGGACTGGCAAAGCGCTATCGTCTGGATATCCGCTGCGGCAGTGAGGTGCTGTCCATCAACCGCGACGACAAAAGCATTACGGTCAGAAAAAAAGAGACGGGAGAAACCTACGAGGAAAGCTATGACAAGCTGATTCTCTCGCCAGGGTCCAGACCTTCTGTGCCGGATTTGTCAGGAATGGATGAAGCTGAAAATGCCTTTATACTAAAAGACGTTCAGGATGCTGATGTTCTTAAAAAAGCGATTATGACCCTTGCGCCAAAGCATGCTGTGGTGATCGGCGGTGGTTTTGGCGGCCTTGCGATGGCTGAAAATCTGCAGCGGCTGGGGCTGACTGTTACCATTGTCGAAAAAAAGCGGCAGGTTGTGAGAGCCTTTGATTTTGAAATGGCCCAGATTCTTCATCGTGAGCTCAATGTACATGGCGTAGGCCTTGTCCTGGATGACGGTGTCAGCCATTTCGAGAATAAAGGAAAAACGCTGGTTTTAGAGTCGGGACGTACACTGGACTGTGATCTGTCGATCCTGACAATGGGCGTGAAGCCAGAAAGCGGGCTGGCCCAAAGGGCAGGACTGCGGGTAAGCGAAGCGGGTTATGTTGTTACAACTCAGACCTACGCTGCGCTGGATGCGGATCTGCTGACACCGGTGGACGGTATATATGCCATTGGAGACGTGGTTCAGGTACAAAATTTTGTTGATAAGCAGCCGGATGCGGCAGCGCTTGCGGGACCGGCCACAAGACAGGGACGTGTGCTCGCAGATCATCTGGCAGGTTTACCGACTGTTAACAACGGTCTCCAGAGAACTTCTATCCTCAAAATATTTGATAAAACAGCTGCGACGACTGGAAATAATGTTGCCCGACTTAAAAAAATGGGTATTTCTTATCAGGAGGTACACGCACACCGGCTGTGCCACGCAGATAATTATCCCGGAGCTTCGCTTATTGATCTGAAGCTTATCTATGATCCTAAAACCCTTAAGATTCTCGGTGCACAGGTAGTGGGGAAGGAAGGGGTAGACAAACGGATCGATGTAATCTCAACGGCTATGCGCCTGGGAGCTACTATAAGGAATCTTGCCTGTCTGGAGCTCTGTTACGCACCACCTTATTCTACGGTCAAGGATCCTGTTAATATTCTCGGCACCATTGCGGGGAATATTAGTGAAGGGGTTTATAAAACCATTCCCTGGGATGAGATAGAGGGTATTGTAGCAGATGGCGGATTTCTGCTTGATGTAATGCCCCCGGAAGAATTTGATAAAGGTCATATCAGCGGTGCGGTTAATATTGAGTTAGACAGTCTTCGAGAGCGGCTTGATGAGCTGCCTCAGAAGAGAGAGCTGCCACTTTATATCTGCAGTAGTACCGGCCAGAGGGCCTATACGGCGATCCGCCTTTTGCGGGGACGCGGATATAGTAACCTTTATCTTTTATCAGGCGGATACGCCACCTATTGCGCTGGCACCTATCAGCCGAACGCATAATGAAATTTGAATAATCGATGATATAAATGGAGGAACAAAAATGAACGAACTGGATCAGATTAAAGAATTGCACGACATGTTAAACATAGGTCTTGGGTTTGAAAAGGACCTGAAAAAGGTTGGGATTAACACCCCGGACGAACTGCGCAAGGTTGGCAGCAAAGAAGCTTTTCTCCGGCTTAAACGAGGCGGTGTCCAGAATTTGAATCTTAACAAACTGGCCGCCCTCGAGGGTGCGATACGGAACGTTAAAAAATATGCTCTGGACGAATCGACCAGAGAGGACATGGAAGAGTTTTACATGACTTATGAGCTTTAAAAAAAGAAGATGCGGCGTTTTGCCGTATCTTCTTTTTTTCTAGAAGTCCATTTTCTTTTCAATATAGCCGACCACTTCATCAATGGGCAGGCGAATCTGTTCCATGGTATCACGGTCACGCAGGGTGACGGCATTGTCTTCCTGAGTATCGAAATCTACCGTAATACAAATTGGTGTGCCGATTTCATCCTGACGGCGGTAACGCTTGCCGATGCTGCCAGCTTCATCATAATCGACCATGAAGTGCTTAGCGAGCTGGGCGTATACTTCCGTTGCTTTTTCGCTGAGCTTTTTAGAAAGCGGGAGGACAGCGGCTTTATAGGCGGAAAGCGCGGGATGTATCTTCATTACATTTCGTTCTTCGCCGTTTTCAAGGGTTTCCTTTTCCATGGCGTTACACAGGAACGCCAGGAACATACGGTCAGCTCCAAGAGAAGGTTCAATGACGTAGGGAAGGTATTTTTCGTTGGTAACCGGATCCTGGTACTGCATATCCTTGCCCGAAACATTCTGATGCTGTGTGAGATCAAAGTCAGTACGGTCCGCAATGCCCCAGAGTTCGCCCCAGCCAAAGGGAAACAGGAACTCAACATCGGTGGTCGCGTTGGAGTAGTGGGACAGTTCCTCTTTTTCGTGATCCCTGAAACGGACATTTTCCTCTTTCATGCCAAGTGAGAACAGCCAGTTGCGGCAGAAGTCCTTCCAGTAAGCAAACCATTCGAGATCAGTACCAGGCTCGCAGAAAAATTCAAGCTCCATCTGTTCAAATTCACGTGTTCTGAAAATGAAGTTACCCGGCGTGATTTCGTTACGGAAGGATTTACCAATCTGTCCAATACCAAAAGGAATTTTTTTACGGGTAGTGCGCTGTACGTTTTTAAAATTGACGAAAATCCCCTGGGCGGTTTCAGGTCGCAGATAAATTTCGGATGAACTGTCCTCTGTGACACCCTGGAAGGTTTTAAACATCAGGTTAAACTGACGGATATCGGTGAAGTCTTCAGCGCCGCATTCGGGGCACTTGATGTGGTTTTCGCGGATAAAATCCATCATTTTTTCGTTGGACCAGCCGTCAACAACCGCTTCCTCACCCTTTGCGTGAAAATAGTCTTCGATCAGCTTATCGGCGCGAAAACGTGTTTTACAGGACTTGCAGTCCATGAGCGGATCATTAAAGCCGCCGACATGGCCGGAAGCAACCCAGGTTTTCGGATTCATCAGAATCGCAGCGTCAAGGCCGACATTATAAGGTGATTCCTGGACGAATTTCTTCCACCAGGCTCTTTTTACATTATTTTTCATTTCGACCCCGATCGGGCCGTAGTCCCAGCTGTTGGCGAGACCATCATAAATTTCAGATCCTGGAAAAACGATTCCTCTCATTTTTGCCAGGCTGACAATTTCATTCATCGTGAATGCAGACATAGTATCCTCCTACAAATTTCGTTTATCTTACTATTTTACCACAGTTTCTATCAAAAAACAGTGCCTAAAAATAATTTATAAAAAAGTAAATTTGTTGTTAAAAAACAGAGCGATTAGTGTTAAAATACCTATAAGTGTGTTTAAGAAAAAGTACAGAAAACGAGATTATGCTTATGTGGAGGAAAGTATGACATTATCGATGTTTATTGGTCTTTTTGGGGGCCTGGGGATGTTCATCTATGGGATGCATCTGATGAGTGAGGGCTTAAAGATTGTTGCCGGTAATAAGATGAAGCATCTTTTGGAGATTTTGACAAACAATCGCTTTAAAGCTGTGCTGTGTGGGATCATTGTCACCATTATGGTTCAGAGCTCTAGCACCACGACGGTTATGGTGGTTGGTTTTGTTAATGCGTCACTGATGACGCTTACCCAGGCGGCTGGGATTATTCTGGGGGCCAATATCGGAACTACCGTAATGGCACAGCTCATTGCCTTTAACGTTACAGCGGTTGCACCCTTTTTTATCGGTGTGGGTACCTTTATGGCTCTTTTTGCCAAAAAGAAAAGCGCGCGGGATCTGGGGAGTATTCTGCTGGGCTTTGGGATTTTGTTCTTCGGCGTCAATCTGATGTCTTCAACCATGGAGCCATTAAATGACAGCCCAGAGTTTATACATCTGCTCACGACCTATGGCAAGAACCCGATTTTTGGTCTGTTGCTGGGCACAATCATTACTGGCATTATGCAGAGCTCCGGCGCGACACTTGGTCTGCTTCAGGCTCTGGCTATTTCTGGCGTCTTCGCTGGTGTTGGCGGAACAGACGCGATCCAGATCTGTATTCCAATTATGATCGGTACAAACATCGGGACCTGTGTAACCGCTCTTTTATCCAGCATCGGAACATCCACCGCGGCCAGAAACGCGGCCTTCATCCATCTTTTTGTGAATATTTTTGGCGCGGTCTGGGTAATGATAGTACTGGGTATTATTGATGCGGTTGCGGTTGTCAATCCGATTTATGAGTTGATTGTCAATATTTCAGGAACGACGATCACAGAGACTGGCCAAGTACTGCCCAATGTCGCGCGCCAGATCGCTATGTCACATACCTTCTTTAATGTGGCCAACACCATCGTGTTGCTGCCGATTATCGACCGTTTTGTAACCCTGCTTGAAAAAATGTTTCCCACAGCCGAAGAGGAAAAGGGGTTGCAGCTGGACGAACGTCTTCTCAACAACCCGTCGGTTGCCCTTGGCCAGGTTGGTAAGGAGGTCATCCGTCTGAGTGAAATGGCAAAGAAAAACTTTAAAACTGCCTGTGACGCAGTCATGACAGGTGATGAAAAACTGATTGAAAAGATTATTGAGCGTGAAGAACGCATCGATGAATTTGAGCATGGTATTATGGACTTTACGGTCAGGCTCTCAAACATGAATGTATCGGAACAGGAAAATGACCGTCTGGCCTTCTATCTGAAGGGAAGCCATGACCTGGAACGTATCGGTGATCACGCTGAAAATATCAGCGAGCTGGCTGAAATGAAAAACCGTGAAAAAATTGCGCTGAGTGATGTTGCGACAACAGATCTGGAAAACCTTATTGAGTTTACAAACAGAACATTGAACGATGTGAGCCAGATGATTGAGACAGAGGACAGAAGCCTCTGCGAACGTGTCTTAAACGAAGAAGACCAGATTGACGCGTTGACCGATAAGCTCAAAAATGAACATATCCGCCGTCTGAATAAAGGACAGTGCAACGCCTACGCGGGTGTCGTATATCTTGATCTGCTGGCGAACATTGAGCGTGTCGGCGACCATGCGTCCAATATTGCCAATGACATATTGGAGCTTAAGGAGCAGCGCAGCGTCAACAAAATTGAGGAGGTAATTTACTAATGCATTATGATATTATCATTATCGGGAGTGGCCCTGCCGGGCTGACAGCGGGTTTATATGCCGCCAGAGGGCAGATGCGCACACTCATTCTTGAAAAGGGCGGCCTTGGCGGCCAGATCGCTACCAGCTGGGAGGTCGAAAATTATCCTGGAGCGCCGGCAGATACCACTGGCCCTTCTCTTACTGAGAGAATGAGGGAACAGTGTGTGGATTTTGGCGTTGAATTTCAAACGGAAGAGTTTAAATATTTTGAAAAAACAGGACAGACCTTCGAAGTAACCACCAGCAGTACTGTATATCAGACAAAGGCGATTATCGTTGCAACGGGCGCCCAGCCAAAACTGCTTGGCTGCCCGGGAGAGCTTGAATTTCGTGGGCTGGGTGTCTCCTACTGCGCTACCTGCGACGCCAATTTTTTTAGAAACCTGGAAATCGCTGTTGTCGGTGGCGGTGACACCGCCATTGAGGAAGCCATTTATCTGACCAAATTTGCGTCTAAGGTAACGGTTATCCACCGCAGAGACAAGTTGCGTGCCGCTAAGGTTCTTCAGGAGCGCGCCATGGAAAATGAAAAAATCCGCTTTGTATGGGACAGCGTGGTTGAGGAGATTAAAGGCGATGGGCTGGTCCAGAGCATTGTGGTTAAAAATGTTAAGGATGGCGCGCTGACAGAGATCCCGGTTCAGGGGGTGTTTGTCTATGTCGGCCAGATCCCGCACACCCAATACTTTGTCGGCACTTTAGAAAAGGATGCCCGCGACTACCTGATCACCAATGAAGATATGTGCACCAACATTCCAGGAGTCTTTGCGGCTGGCGATGTGCGCCGTAAATCTCTGCGGCAGGTGGTGACAGCAGCAGGAGACGGAGCGATTGCGGCTGTCAGCGCCATCAAATACATTGAGGACTACTCGGAAGTGGCAGAATCATGAAACGGCTGGCAGCGGTTATCCTCATACTGCTGACCGCCCTCAGCTTTGGGGGATGTCAGACAAAGGGCAGTGGAAAGGCGTATGAGGAACCCGTTATCATGTTCGCGGCCGGTGTCGGAGGCGTCGAGGATGGTTCTTTTAACAGCAGTATCATCAACGGCCTGCGAAAGGGCGCTCGTGAGCTGAAGTATGACCTGAAAATTCTTCAGAGTGAGACGGATGATCAATATGATGAGAATCTTAAGGCCGCGATTCAGGCAAAACCGGCGATGATTATCAGTGTGACAGGCCACAGTGATCAGCTGCTGGCAGCGGCGGCCCAAAATCCAGATATCCATTTTGTGTTGATTGACGGAACCACCCCAAAAAACGCGGAAGTTGATTTGCCGGCAAATTTTGTGTCGATGAATTTTGACAATGCCCAAGGCGCTTTTCTGATGGGCGTTCTGGCGGCATCGTCCAATAGCACTTCTGGGGTTCAGGGCTTTATTGGCGGTATGGATATTCCTGTGGTAAAGAGCGCGGAGATTGGCTACCGCGCCGGCATTAAAGCCGTTTCTCCCGAAAATATTGTGGTGAGCAGCAATATCGGCAGCTTTAATGATGCCGAAAAGGCGGGTCAGACGGCCGGAGAACAGCACAATCAGGGTGCCGGTGTTATTTTCGGCTTTGCGGGCGGCTCGAATATTGGCGTCATAGAGAACGCTGCGTCTGGCGGTTACTGGTTTATCGGCGTTGATCAGGACCAGGCTGTTGTCTATCCGCAGTTTGCGCCGACGATCCTGTGCTCAATGGTCAAAAATGTCGACAACGCAGCCTACGACGCTGTAAAAATGCAGATGGACGGCAGTTTTAAAGGCGGCATTTACGAGTATGGTGTGGGAAACGGGGGCATTACCCTTGGCAGCGCCGGCGGCAATATTACACCGGAGCTCCAGTCCATATATGATACATGGCAGAAGGCGATTTCTGACGGAAGCATCAGGGTACCTGAAACCCAGGCTGAGTTGGACGCCTTCAATGTCCGTACCGAAGAAGAATAGTACTGGAAGATGATGCGGCAGAACGCCGTATCATCTTTTTTAAATTTATTTTAATGGGAAAACATGGTATAATATTTTAATAGATTAGAATAAAGCACCCGGATGATGAGGAGATTATAATGTATAAAAAAATATTAGCCATTACTTTGGCGGCACTACTGTTTCTGGCTGGCGTCAGCCCCGCCTTTGCCCAGGATGGTAACGATAATCCACCGGATGGAACCATTGCGCTGACCATTGTGCACACCAACGATACGCATGGACAATATAAAAACAGCGCCAGTACGGTTGGCTTTGAAAAGGTCAAGGCCATTGCCGATAAGGAAAATGCAGACTTGATACTGGATGCGGGGGATGCATTCCACGGACTGCCTTTTGCAACGATTGAACAGGGGAAAAGCACTGCGGAGCTGCTCCGTGCAGTTGGATATGATGCGGTATGTCCTGGGAATCATGATTTTAATTACGGCGCAGCAGCGTTGAAGGCGCTGGGAACGGAAGAACCAGCTGTTAAAACGGAGGATTCAGAGGGCAGGGCCGATAAGGCCCAAAAGAATTTTAAGCTGCTTAACGCCAATGTCGTTAATGCCTCCGATGGTCAGAATTATTTTCAGCCTTATATGACAAAAACCGTAACGCGTGGTGATGAGGTCTCAGTAAAGATTGGTGTTTTCGGACTGATCAGCCCGGATATTTACAGCTCAACTGCGCCGGAAAATGTAAAGGATGTCCGATTTGACGATGCTGTGGAAGCGGCGAAAAAGACAGTTAGTAAACTGAAAAACGATGAAAAATGTGATGTTATTATCGCACTTACCCATATTGGAATGACTGAAAAGGAAGGGATGCTGAGCAGCCGGGACATTGCGAAGGCAGTGCCGGAAATCAATGTCATCATTGACGGTCATACGCATGCGCAGTATGACGAAGTGGTGGGAAACACACTGATTGCCCAGACCGGCTCCTATTTCAGCAACGCCGGTATTGTGAAAATTTTTTACGAGCCTGATAGCAGGAAAATCGTCAATACAGTCGGCCGCATTATTTCGCCGACGGATGCTGAGGTGTATGAATCAAAGTGGGAAGTTTTAAAAACCATTGAAGACATTGAAGCGCGGCAGAAGCCTGTTTTAAACCAGGTTGTTGGGAAAACCGACGTACCGTTGGAGGGCAGCGCGATTAAAACCTATACTGGAGAAACAAACCTGGGGAGGGTGATTACCTCAGCTTATCTGGAGACGACGAGAGCCGATATCGCCTTTGAGAACTGCGGAGGGATTCGAGCGTCCATTGCAGCAGGGGATATCATCAAGGGCAGTATTATTGGCGTTTCTCCCTTTGGCAATTATCTGGTGACCAAAAAAATTACCGGGGCCGATCTGAAAAGCATTCTGGAAAAGTCTCTTGAAATGGGGGCAAATAACCTAAAGGCTTATCAGGAAGGAAAACACGAGTGGCCTGCAAACGGCGGCGGTTCTTATCTGCAGATTGGCGGCATGAAGGTGACCTATGACCCAACCAGGTCTTTGGACAACCGGCTGGTATCAGTGGATATCGGCGGCGCTCCTCTTGATCTTGACAGTACCTATATCGTTGTGACTAACCAGTTTGTGGCTTCAAACGCCTCCAAATACCCTGAGCTTGCGGTCAAGCCCGAGCTTAACCAATACGGTGCTTCTGAGGAGGCGGTGATGCGCTATATCACAAACCATTCCGGCAAGGAGGAATGGGCAGCCTTGATGAATGAAACAAATCTGAAAGTCACAGGAGGCAGCACAGATACCGTAACACAGCTCGGAAATGAAGCGGTTGAGAATCAGAACCCGATGACTGACCCCTCTGAGGAAGAGGAAAAACAAAGGTCAGGTACCCAGAATATAACCGGAACAGGTGAAAATGCCCCAACTGGAGTCTTTGACAACAAGGCTGGAGCGGCTATTTTTGCCGCGGCAGCCCTGGCTGTGCTGATACTGGGGGCAGCGGTGTTTAAGCATGAGAGTGACTACCGTCAACAGAAAGAAAAATAGAACAGTGACCTGTTTTACAGGTTATACGCTTATTTACCTGTAAAAATTAGAGAATAAATAGTAAAAAAAGGTTATTTAGAGAAATGGCATGGAAGTATTAAGAAAAATCTTTTATAATATTAAGTAAAGAATGGCTGGTGTTAATAAGACAGCACGTTCTCTAACTTTACAAACATGAGGAGGTAATTATGGCTCAGATTTTAATTTCACCAAGCAAATATGTTCAGGGGTCCGGCGAATTATACCGTTTAGGAGAGTATGTTTCCGCATTGGGGAAAAAGGCACTCTGTCTGATTACAGACAGCGGCCTGAAACGAAATCAGGCTGTGCTCGACAAAAGCTTTGAAGGAAGCGGCGTATCCGTTGATTATGAAGCTTTTAACCGGGAATGCTGTAAGAAAGAAATCGACCGGATCGGCGCGATCTGTAAGGAAAAAGGGATTGATGTTGTGATTGGTGTAGGGGGCGGAAAGACCTTTGATACCATCAAAGCTGTAGGCTATTATCACGACCTGCCGGTTGTGATTGTCCCAACCATTGCCTCCACCGATGCGCCGTGCAGTGCCTTATCGGTTGTTTACACCGAAGACGGCGTGTTTGAGAGCTATCTGTTCTTAAAACAGAATCCAAACCTAGTGCTTGTCGACACCGACATCATTGCGAAATCACCGTCACGTCTGGTCGTTGCCGGAATGGGCGACGCGCTGGCCACCTACTTTGAAGCGCGCGCCTGTGAAGCTAGCAACGCCACAACTTGCGCGGCTGGCACCACGACAATGGCGGCACAGAATCTGGCTGAGCTTTGTTATGACACGTTGATTGAGGAAGGTTTTATGGCCAAGCTGGCAGCAGATAACAACTGCTGTACCAAGTCTCTCGAAAAAATTATCGAAGCTAATACACTGCTCAGTGGTATTGGGTTTGAAAGCGGTGGTCTGGCCGGCGCTCACGCGATCCACAACGGCTTTACTGTTTTACCGGAATGCCACCATATGTATCATGGCGAAAAAGTAGCTTTTGGTACGCTGGTTCAGCTTGTTCTGGAAGACGCGCCAGTAGAAGAAATTGAGGAAGTATTGGAATTCTGTCTATCAGTAGGACTGCCGGTAACGCTCAAGGAACTCGGCGTTGAAGAAGTCACGGAAGAAAAGATTCGTGCAGTGGCTGAAGCGTCCACCGTCCCGGACGAATCCATTCACAATATGCCATTTGAAGTAACTGCGGATTCTGTTTACGCGGCGATTATGGTAGCGGACAGCCTAGGTAAGGAATACTTAGGATAAAAACAGGAATGACAAAAAAGCTCCAGTGTAATGCTGGAGCTTTTTTGACCCATAGGGATTAAAAACAACACTTGATATTTAATGAGAAAAGGTATACACTAAGGGAAGTGGGAGCGCAGCGCTCCCGATTTTAAACTTAAACAGGACCGGCAAAACGATCCGATCAGGAGGTTATACAATGAAGAAAGAGCAACTGGAAAGAATGACGAATGGTAAAGGCTTTATCGCGGCGCTTGACCAGAGCGGCGGCAGCACGCCAAAAGCGCTGAGATTGTACGGCATCGCTGAGGATAGCTATCATGGCGATGATGAAATGTTTGATCTGGTTCACGCCATGCGGACACGGATCATCAAAAGCCCAGCCTTTACATCAGAATATATTCTGGGGGCGATTCTCTTTGAAAAGACCATGGACCGTACCATTGATGATGTTTATACAGCCGATTACCTCTGGGAGAAAAAGGGAATACTGCCGATTTTAAAGGTCGATAAAGGTTTGGCTGAGGAAAAAGACGGCGTTCAGCTCATGAAGCCGATCCCGGATCTGGACGGTTTGCTCAAGCGGGCGTCAGACCGCCATATCTTTGGTACAAAAATGCGCTCAGTCATTCAATCCGCCAATGCGGCTGGCATTAAACAGATTGTTGACCAGCAGTTTAAAGTGGGACTGCAAATTGCGGCAGCCGGCTTTGTGCCAATACTGGAACCGGAAGTCAATATCAAAAGTGCTGATAAAGCGGAATGTGAAAAAATGTTGAAAGCGGAAATTTTAGCCCGCTTGAATACCTTGGACGACGATGTCCGTCTGATGTTTAAGCTCAGCCTTCCATCTGAAAACGGATTCTACAGCGACGTCATCGCCGATAAGCACGTGGTGCGCGTGGTCGCGCTGTCCGGCGGCTATACACGTGAGGAATCAAACGCCCTGCTGGCACAGAACCCGGGTCTTATCGCCAGCTTTTCCAGAGCGCTGTCTGAGGGGCTGAACGCGAGCCAGAGCGACGCAGAATTTAACGCCATGCTGGCAGAGTCGATCAAGAGCATCTATGAGGCCTCGATTAAATAGCATTTAACGCAAAAGACCGTATCTGTAAGATTTAGATACGGTCTTTTTTTATTTCAGATATTGTTTACTGTTCATCACTCAGGAGATCAGGTAGATCATAAACCCAAAGAGAAGTTCCTCGACCGATTGTAGGCTTTCGACAGCAAAGGGAGCGGCTTCCTCAGAAATATTATATTTATTCATGGTTTCTTCAAAATCAGTGTAATATTCGGATTTTACAGTCATTGGTGCCTCCTGTTAATAGATTCCGTATTCATGTACGAAATTGAATACTGCTTTTAAGTTCGATGGATTAATGTCATTGAGACGAAGAATGGCTTTGTCAAAGCCAAAAATGTATCCACCGTCCGGGGCGAAGATGTCGATTAATTCTTTTGCTTTGTCGATACATTCCTGCTCGCTACCGGATTTTAAAAGACCGATGGGGTAAAGGCCGCTGACGATATGCCGGCCGCCAACCTTTGCTTTTATTTCCTTAGGGTCGCCATATTCAAAAACCATCAGAGTGTTTTCAGGCAGCTCATTTAAATAGTCCAGGTAGCGGGACCAGTCCTCTTCCACAAAAAGATTGGCTCCGGCTCCAGCGGCGTCCAGCCCTTCGACATAAGCTTTAAAGGTTGGCCAGTAGAATTTCAGGAAGTCTTTTTCGCGCATGTACGGCGCCATGTGAAGTGGAATAAAGGTTCGATTATAGCGGCTTGAAGCAGGGTTTACACCAGCCTTCAGGCAGACCGGCAGCAATGCCTCACAGGCGGCAATGACTTTGTCCGGACAACGACGGATATCCTTACTGATGCCTGAGAAGGAGCGCAGCTGGTCAGAAAGCGTATCCAACGGCTCGGCTGAAGCGGCTGAGGCCATGGTATAGGTGCTCCGCCCATATTTTTCGGCGATTTTCTGATAGCCCTCACCCAGTGCGGCCATACTGCTCGCAAAGGTAAAAAAGGCCTTAGCCAGAACCTTCTGCCCTTCAAATCCAGGGCGGTTAAGTTCTTCATAAATTCTTGGAAGAATGGTTTGCCAGAGTGTTTTTACCGGATCGGCAATAAAGGCGTCGTAATCCTCAACCTCCATACCGCGGACCTCCGGATGCTGTAAAAATCCATCGGCGCCCATTTTGAAGTTTTTTGCGCCGAGAATTTTATAAAGCTGTGGAAGACGGATGGTAATGCCGAGAACCGTGTCCCCGTCAAAATCGCGGGTGGTGACGTCAATGGCTTCCAGGGTTTTTTCGATACTGTACTGCTCTTTTTTGAGGCTATAGCCGGCATACTCAAGACAGAAAGCATTGTCAATATTTGTGAGAATTGGAACGCGTGAGGGCATTTTTCCATCAAAAACAGCCTCAAAAACTTTATTTACCGCGTGGGTTTTTTCATTTAAAGATGTATTCATACTACCTCCCAGTAATAACTGATCGCGAACAGGTTTTAATGTTGATTTAAGGATATCAGGTTTCAAATTCAAAGTCAAGCAAAAACTATTCGCGAACAGGAAAAAACTGATCATGAATAGTTTTTCTTAAGAATTGCTTGAAATATCCTTTTTTTTGTGGTTAAATAGTACAAAGGACAGCGATGGGAGAAAAAGCGTGAAAGAGAAATTGGATAAAAAAAAAGCGAAACAGATTATTTATGAAACAGCAAAGCGTTTATTCTTTGAAAAAGGGTATGAGGTCGGAAGCCGCCAGATCGCGAAGGAGGCAGGTGTCAGCCAGGCGCTCATTACCTATCATTTTGGCAGCAAGCGAAACATAGGCATTCTGGTCCTTAAGGAGGATTATCAGGTGCAGGCCTCATACCTGAAGTATTTTGTCGACCCAAAGGAGGACCCTCTATTTTTTATTATCAATTTCCAAAATATGACCATGCGCATCCGTGAGCACGACCCGCGAATGGCCTCTTTTATTACAAGTGTGATGAAAGAGGATTTGCTGGAGGAATCCATTTACGAAGGCAATCAGGCTGAAATTTTTGAATCTCTTGTCCGTGAGATGCCGGCCAATGGTTATAGCTTTGAAAAAAATTATAAGCTTGCTCTGGGAACAATTTTCGGCATCCAGCGTTCGCTGCAGTGGAAAATTAATCAGGGTTTTGATCTGACCTACGCAGAATGCTTTGATTATGTTGTGCGTAGTTTTAATTTTGCTCTCAACCTGAATTTTACCGAGGCGGAGATTCGGAATATGATTGAGCGGTCGAATCGGATGGTCGATCAACTTTTTGAGCGTTATCCGCAGCTGTTAGATACCGACCAGTATCTTGTGGTACAAAATATGGGATCAGATTCTTGAATCTGGTCTTTTTTTATTTTAAGAAAGGCTACAGGTTTTTAAAGCCGCATAAAAAGCTTGTTTTGAATAAAAAGTTCATGAGAATCGTTTGCGGATTTCATTTTTTTCTTGAAGTCTTTCTAAAAAGGTCTATAATAATATTTAAGTTACTTAACTATTATGTTGGGT
>CAUEUD010000018.1 GCA_959020865.1 Eubacterium limosum
TACTTATGTTAAAGAGATGGGATCTCTTCAGCTTGACCAGGAGTTCGAGCAGAGAGAGGACACGGGTAAAGGTGAGAACATACCCGTTCAATCAGGCGAGGAGACAGAAAAAGAGAATGTCCTGCTTTACAATGGTGTGAGGGCCTATGAAGCTTATGCCAATGTTTCTGAAAAAGACCTGTACATTAAAATCCGGGACGTGGGCATGGCCTTGATTTTTCTGGTCGCCATTCTGGGATCGGCGGCTTTGTTTTTTTCATTGAGAAAGGAAGCGGATAAAGAGGAATAAGACTTTTTTAAGGCAGTGTGTTAAATTTTGCCGGAGGGGTATAAAGTAAATACTTATAAATTATAAGGAGTCTTATCATGAAAAAAATAAACCATTCAATCGTCATAGCCATACTTTTATTTTGTTTAGCTTTTAGTCCACAGGCATTTGTCATGGCAAAGGAAGACAGCAATGCAGCGCCGAAGGCAGCAGCCCAAGCCAGCGCAGAGAACCCAAATACCGGAATTGCAGAAAGGGTGGGGACAGGCGCAGTCCTGCTTCTGGCAGGGAGCGGTTCGCTTGCTGGAACGGTCATGTTAAAAAAATATCACAAAGAACAGATTAAAAACGAAAACCGGCACTGCTAAATGCCGGTTTTGTGTTTTTTGCAACAGCATTTAAGGCGGCAGTATGTTAAAATAGAATAGCATTAATTTACCCGTTCATAGGGTGGCGAATTTAAAGAATAAGTGATAAACTGGGGATATTATAAAAGAACATCGAGGAAAAGATAATGGGGGAAAATTTACATTGGGAATATGATGACTTTGAATTTGATAACCGCGTAACAAACCTGATGTGGACCATCTGCGGAGATTACAAGGAGCAGATGAGTACAGCGGAAAAGACCAACCTTTCTAAAAATATTGCGCTTTATTATGGCATTACAGCAGGCGGCCGCCGGCGTTTTATAGACTGGCAGCTGGTTGATACCTATGTTGGCTGGCGGAGACGCCAGGGCTTTAAACGGGACCGGCTTCAGCTGTTGATTCTTCACGCTGCAAACCCAATGGTCATTGACCGTCTGGTTAGAGAAAGACCGGGAATTGCGGATATTCAAAACGAAGCCTGTTCAGAGCTGGTCGCCCTGATGGAAGCGCCAGATTCAAATAAGATACTGGATCAGGTGGAGTTTGCCATCTTTGAGATACTGGCAGGCGCTGCTTCTTCGGTTAAACCTGAGGCACAGAAGCTGGCAGAGGCTTTACTGAGACTGCGAAGCTCAGCGACAACGGCAGAACTGCTTGAAGGCGTGGATGCCATTTATATTGAGTGGCAGGGGTTAAAAGATGCAAGGCCTCTTGAATGGGGGGCGGTTCTGCACCAGGATAAAGAAAAGGATATCAACACAGAGGATTTTGTGGACAGTGTTATTTCGGCGATGATGAGCCGCGAGTCGCTCCAGGTAAACAGTGATCAAAAGGAAATGTCTGGAAATATCGCGGAAGCAGATGTGGTTTATCTCGATCAGGAACAGATTGACAATATGCATAAACAGGTGGCGCATTACTGCGGCAGCTCATATCTGGAATCTTACCAAGTCAAGCAGCTTCAAAGCCGAATATGTAAGGGCGTTCACCGGGACTGCAGACTGCATTATACGGAGGGTGTGCTGCGGAGTGAGTGTGATGGCGAATTTCAGAGGAAATATGCGAAAAGGGATCTGAAAAGAAACCAGGACGCTTATCAGGCAAATCTGAGGGTGTATTCCAGAACGATCAAGCGTCTTCGCGACGCATTGATCCGCACACTGGTCGCAGAGAGAGCCCGCTATCCGGTTGCCAGCGATTCAGGCGATATTGACGCCGCTAAGGTATGGCGCGTGGGCAGAACACCCTGTTCCAGGATATTCAGGCGTTTTGAGAGCAATGATAAGGGCGGCTACGTGGTCGACCTTTTGCTGGACAGCAGTACATCTCAAAAAGGGCGGGAGGCATTGGTCGCCATTCAGGCGTACATCATTGCCCGGGCGTTGATCGAAGCGGGGATACCCTGCCGGGTCAACGGTTTTAACTGCTTTCTGGATTTTACGGTCCTCAAGCGTTTTAGAAATTATGACGATCCCCTGAGGGAGACCGATAATATTTTTGAATATTACTGTGAAGGCAGCAACCGGGACGGCCTGGCCATCAAAGGAATCTGTGATGGGCTTTATACAAGGGATGAAGAGAATAAAATCCTGATTATACTGAGCGACGGCAAGCCCAACGACATGCATCTGGAGCGCAAGGGAAATAAAAATCCGTTCAGGGGAGAAAAAGCCTATACGGGTGGTCTGGCTGTCGGCGATACGGCCAAGGAAGTGCGCATTGCCAGACAGCGTGGGATATCAGTCCTCGGCGTTTTTACCGGAAACGAACAGGAGCTTAAGGCAGAAAAGCTGATCTACGGCAAGGACTTTATCTACACCCGGGATGTTAAGCATTTTGCGGATATTGTTACAACCTATCTCAAGCGTATTATTACGCGGTAGAGAAAAATAAATGATGAGAAAAGACAAAAGGAGATTGAATTGGAACTTTATAACAAACTTTTAGAGCAGGGCATCAGTGAAAAACTGATTGACGATGTAAAGCATTTTAGAGCAGAATACCCGGTTGAGGCAGACCTGGCAGACCGCGTACCCCGGTCAGAAACCATCTTTTATGGCAGGGACATCTGGGCAATGTGCATCACCGCGATTCTTGAGGGTGAAAATATTCTGCTTTCCGGCCCCAAGGCGACAGGAAAAAACGTTCTGGCCGATAACCTGTGTGAGCTGTTCGGCAGACCCCAGTGGAATACATCCTTCCATGTCAACACAGACAGCACCAGCCTGATCGGAACCGATACCTTTATTGACAATGAGGTTCGCCTGCGCCGCGGGTCGGTTTATGAATGTGCGGTGAACGGCGGGTTCGGCGTCTTTGATGAAATCAATATGGCTAAAAATGACGCGCTGGTGGTTCTGCACTCCGCCCTTGACTACCGTAAGGTCATTGATGTGCCAGGCTATGAAAAGATCAGCCTGAATCCGGCCACCCGGTTCATCGGGACCATGAATTATGAATACGCGGGGACCAAAGAGCTGAATGAAGCCCTGGTATCCCGTTTTATGACCATTGACATTCCTCAGATTGATGAAGAAACCCTGATGGTCATTTTAGCCGATGAATTTCCAGACGCCAGGCAGGATATGCTGAAGCAGTTTGCCGGTATCTTTCTGGATTTACAGGAAAAAGCCATGAACTCTGAAATCTCGACTAAATCGGTGGACCTTCGCGGAATCATGGGCAGCCTCCGCACCATACGCAGGGGCTTGCGGCCAATGCTCGCCATCAATATGGGCGTTATCGGGAAAACCTTTGACCAGTATGAGAAAGAGATTGTCTATGACGTTATCCGGACACGCATCCGGGAGGACTGGACAGCTGAGGATATTTTTTAACCCGTATCGCGGCGATACCCTTTGAGAAAGGAGGGATGACAATGGCAGAACCGGCAAAATGGGTTTATGATGACCTGGATTTCGATAACCGTGTGACAAATCTGATGTGGACGATTTCCGGCAATTACGATGAGAACATGGACGCTGGCGAAAAGAGTTTTATCTCCAAGGATGTGGCCCTTTACCAGGGGATCACAGCAGGCGGACGGCGCAAATACATCAACTGGGACGCGGTGAAGCGTTTTATCATCAGCCGCGTAAAGGCGGGGATGGACAAGGACATTCTTTTGGGGCTGATCCAGATGGCGACGGATGTGCTGGTAGAGGAAAAGCTCATGGAGGAACGGCCGGGAATCTATGATATTCGGAAAAAAGCTTATGATGACATTCTGTCCGATTATTTCAGGATGCATACCGACAATCTTCTTGAAAAAGCAAGACACGCACTGGTGCTGGAAAAGGTTGGCAAAACGCCCCGGATGGATGTGGCGACAAACGGTCTGATTGGCGACATTAAATCCCTCAGCGGCTGTGAGGACACCATTGATATGCTGAAGGGCGTTGAGGCTGCCTATATCAAGTATTTCCCCATTTATGTGTACTCAGAGGATGGGGAAGTTATTGGCGAGGAACGCCGCAGTGATGTGGAGCCGAGTGATTTCAACGATTTTATGATGGAAGAATTCTATGACGACGCGTTGGAAGAAGAAATGCAGCTGGATGAAAGCCTGGATGAAATCGCCGAGTCCCTTCTGGGTGATAGCGGGGAGGGCAGCGGGCTTAACAGTGATGTCAAAAGCAACCGTGTCCTCCGTATCAAGGCAGAGGATCTGGATAAAATTTACGAAAAGGTCTCCTATCATTTTGGAAAAACCTACCTCTCGACGCCAGAGGTCCGGAGGCTGCAGAACAGGGTATGCCGCGATGTGCATGAAAACTGCAGAATTCATCTGACCGATGGGGTTATCCGCAGCAATTGTGACAACGGATTCCAGAAAAATCTGGTTGGTCGGCACAAGGTAAAGAATACCCTGGCCTACGGTGTGAATAAGCGCATTCATAAGCGCAATATCCACAAGCTGCGGGACAGTATTGCCCGGACGCTGGTTCAGGAGGAATTTAAGGACGAGATTCCGTCGGACCAGGGAATGCTTGTGCCCAACAAGCTGTGGCGGGTCGGGCGCAGCAGCAACACGAAGGTGTTTGTTCGCACGCTGGATAATGACAAGGGAAGCTATGTGGTGGATATTCTCATTGATTCCAGCGGCTCGCAGCGGCGCAACCAGGCGCTGGTGGCAAGCCAGGCCTATGTGCTGGCTCAGGCGCTGACCCTGAACGGCATTCCCAACCGGGTAATGGGGTTTAACAGTTTTCTGGATTACACGATCCTGAAGCGTTACCGTGATTATGAGTCAAGCCTGAGGGCCAACGAAAATATTTTTGAGTATTACTGCACCGGCAATAACCGTGACGGTTTAGCCATCAAGGCAGTGGTTGAGGAATTGAAAAACCGTCCGGAGGATAATAAAATTCTCATTGTTTTGAGCGACGGACGCCCCAATGATATCAAGGTGGGAAAAGGGCAGAGCCAGACGCTCGAGGAGGCCTACCGCGGCGCCACAGCCGTGAGAGATACGGCGATCGAGGTGCGCAGGGCGCGCCAGCAGGGGATCATGGTGCTCGGTGTATTCACGGGCAAGGAGCGGGACCTGCCGGCAGAAAAGCTGATTTACGGTAAGGACTTTGCCTATATCAAAGACATTAACCGCTTTGCGGACCTGGTGATCAAATACCTGAAGCAGGTTATAACCAATTAAAAAAGCTGTTGCCAGACTGGTAACAGCTTTTTTAATACCCGAACTGGGCCATGAACTCGTCATAGCTGCCGCGGTAAACATTGAGGTCGATGTTGGGCGCGTAGCCTGTATAGCCGGAGAGAGAGCCTTTATCTGAGTATTGCCAGAAGGTCCATTGCCGGTGGTCCGACAGGATGGGACAGGCGTAGAAATTCCGGATCCAGATGGGATAATCGGTATAATGGTCAGCGATGTAGGTAGCGTAGGGCTTGGTAGAGGTGTAGAGGATGGGCCGCTTGCCATAATGGCTTTCAAGGCGGTTTAAAAGCTCTGTGAGCTCCCTGCGAATGGTCTCTTTATCCGGCGCGGTGTAGCGGGTATAGCTGCCGTAAAATTCAATGTCGACCACAGGCGGCAGGGCGTCGTCTTTTATAGGCACGGTTTTGATATAATTTTCCGCCTGGGTGGCGCCGCTGGTTTCATAGCTGAAAAAATGATAGGCGCCGACCTTCAGATGGGTCTTGCCTGCGTTTTCCCAGTTATATTTGAATTTCTCATCCTGAAAGCTGCTGCCCTCGGTAGCCTTGATAAAGGCAAAGGTGAGGTCATTGCTGGCCAAAACCGGCCAGTCGATGGTGCCCTGGTAGGTGGAGACATCAATGCCCTGCACCGGGTAAGTCTCCGCGTCGGGATGGTTAAACTGCAGGATGCCCCAGTGGTAGAGCAGAAAGGCACCTGTGATCAGGATAAGGACAATGATGATCAGGGGGGAGGTTTTCTTACGGATTGGCATGGATTCCCCACCTTCCATTTTTTACGAGCCTGTCAGCCATGAGCTTTGCGGCATAGCTCAGGATAACGCCGATGATGATGCCGGCCAGCACGTCTGTTGGAAAATGGACAAAGAGGTACAGGCGCGAGAAGGCAATGGCGGCAGCCAGCGCTAAAAGTCCCCAGCGAAGCCGGTTTTTCCTTGTGATAAAGTAGGCCCAGGCAGCCGCAAAGGAGGTGGCGCTGTGGCCTGATGGGAAGGAGGTCCCGTAAGGCGCGGCGATGGCAAGCTCGATGGGGTGGACCTGAAAGGGCCGCGGCCGGCTGACAAGGGGCTTTATACCAAGATTGACCACTGCCGCCGACAGGATGAACGCGATGGCCATGACCAGACCAGTATAGCGGGTATCTCTGCGGATGAGCAGGATCAGGGTCAGCAGTATCCAGATAATGCCGGCATTGCCGAGCTTTGTGATAAGGCTGAAAATAAAATCAAGCACATCGCAGCGCATATGTGCCTGAATCCAGAGTAAAATTGTTAAATCCAAGATGAACCTCGTTTCTAAAGGGGATCGATCTGCCAGTCAACCGGTTTTTTGCCAATACTCTCGAGAAAGGCGTTGGTTTTTGAAAACGGCCGGCTGCCAAAGAAGCCGCGGCCTGCTGAGAAAGGGCTGGGATGCGGCGATTTTATAATATGATGGGCCGGGTTGGTGATCATTGGGATTTTGGACTGGGCAAAAGCGCCCCACAGAATAAAGACAATGGGGTCCTCGCGCCTGTTCAGGGTTTCGATGACATGGTCTGTGAACTGCTCCCAGCCCATGCCTCTGTGGGAGGCTGGCTGGCCTGCCCGCACAGTGAGCACTGCGTTGAGCAGCAGCACCCCTTCATCGGTCCATTTTTTCAGATAGCCGTGGCTGGGAATCGTGCAGCCCAGATCGTCGTGCAGTTCCTTATAAATGTTCTGAAGCGACGGCGGCACAGCGACCTCTGGCTTTACAGAAAAGGAGAGGCCGTGGGCCTGTCCTCTGCCGTGGTAAGGGTCCTGGCCGATGATGCAGACCTTGGTATCCGAGTAGGCCGTGAAATGAAAAGCGTTAAAAATGTCATACATATCCGGGTACACGGTCTGTGTTTTATACTCGTGAAGCAGAAAGCGCCGCAGCTTCTGGTAGTATTCCTGTTGAAACTCTTTTTGGAGGGTGTCCTCCCAGTCATTTTGAAAGTTGATGGACATCAGAGCCTTCCTTTCTATTCTAAATCCGTAAAATCCTGAATGAAACCATCGGACTGATTCTTGATTTTGACCAGATGGTCGCCCTGCCATAAATCCGCCACGGCGATCACGTCCATTCCAGCGGCCTTGGCGGCCTGAATCCCCTCCAGCGTATCCTCGAAGACCAGACAGTCTTCTGGCGGCAGGGACAGCAGCTGTGCCGCCTGGTTAAAAACCGCCGGATTGGGCTTTCCCGCGCCGACCTCGGTGGTAAAGCAGAGAATGTCAAAATAGCTCAGCACATTGTGCTTTTGCAGAAAAGCCTCGGTGGTCTCCCGGTTGTTAGAGGTTGCCATGGCAATGCGCTGGCAGCGCCTGTGCAAATCGCGGATCAGACGCAGGGCACCGGGCTTAAAATGTACGTGTTTTAAATATTCTTCGTGGGACATCTCCACCCATTCGGCTTTGATGTCCTCGATGGAGTCCTCGAGATCGAAACGCTCCTTAAAATATTCTGCGGTCTCGGTAAAGCTTTTACCGGCAATCTCATAGGGCAGGGTTTCAGGACAGACCTTGTGATGGCGTTCCAGATAGATGTGGTCAATGCTGTGCCACAGCCCCATTGAATCTACAAGGGTACCGTCAAAATCAAAGATGACAGCCCTGTAATCCTCTATGTTTTTCATTTAGATGCTCCCTTAATTAAAGTATCCCTAATTATACACTATTTACTTAAAGAAATACATGAAATTGCATTTAAACTTACGGATAATTTTTAGACAAACTTAAAGATACCAGTTGAATTTACTTTGTCTTGTGTTATAATGTATACAATGTGCTCAGAGTATAAACGAGAAGGATGGATGTATGAAAGAATATGTAGTGCGGGCGCCCGCAAAGGTAAACCTTTCTTTGGACGTTATCGGCAAACGCCCTGACGGTTATCATGAGATGCGCATGGTCAACCATTCGGTGGCCTTGTCGGATATACTTGTGTTTAAAGAAAACGGTCAGGGAATCTCCATTTCCTGCAGTGATCTTAAAATTCCGACAGATGAGCGCAATCTGGTCCATCGGGTCGCTGAAAAGCTGCAGGCCCGTTTTGGCATTGACCGGGGAGTCCGGATCGACATCCAGAAGAACATTCCAAGTGAAGCGGGGCTGGCCGGCGGCAGCGCCGACGCGGCGGCAGCCATTCTGGGCCTGAACCTGATCTGGGGGCTGAACCTGAGTCTTGAGGAAATGCTTGCTTTTGGCAGCACCATCGGCGCGGATATCCCCTATTGCTGTTATAAGGGAACGGCGCTGGTGGAGGGGATCGGTGAGGTCATCAAGCCGGTAAAGCCTTTGAGAAAGCTGCCGGTGCTGGTGGTAAAGCCTGAGATAGACATCGCGACACCCTGGGCCTTTGGCCGTTTGGACAGTGCGGAGCATGTGGCGCACCCGGACATCGACCGCGTCATCCAGCTGGTAGAGACAGAGGATTACGCGGCCCTTGGCAGTGTTGTGGGCAATGCCTTTGAGCAGGTGGTTTTCCAGGATTATCCAGAGATTGGCGAGATGAAGGCGAAAATGCTGGAGTCCGGCGCTTTCGCGTCCATTATGAGCGGCAGCGGTTCGACGGTGATCGGTTACTTTTCAGACAAGCCGGCGGCGGAGAAAGCCTGCGAGGCCTTCAGGCGGAATTATTTTTTAACATTTTTAACTGAAATAGAATAGAGGATACAGAGAATATGGAAGCAGAAAAAGAAAAAATCAAATTAACCCTTGATGTGAGCTCATGCAAGCCGCTGAGAGAAATCGTGTTTGAAACCATCAGAAACGCCATTATCAACGGCGACCTGAAGCCAGGGCAGCGTCTCATGGAGGTGCAGCTGGCAGAACAGCTGGGCGTCAGCCGTACCCCGGTGCGTGAGTCCATCCGTAAGCTGGAGCTGGAAGGGCTTGTGAAAATGGTGCCGAGAAAGGGCGCTTACGTGACGCCCATGTCCATCGACGACCTCCGGGATATGATGGAAATAAGGCGCGCTCTGGAAGCCCTGTCCGCTGAGTTAGCGGCCAAAAACGCAACGGAGGAAGATGTCAAAAAGCTGGAGGAAAGCAACCGTGGCTTTGAGGAATCCGCCCTTAAAAATGATGAGGAAGGCATTATCAACTATGACATTGCGTTTCACGAAGCCATTTACCGCGCGACGGGAAACGAACGCCTGATCCAGATGATCAATTCTCTGAGAGAGCAGATGCAGCGTGTCCGTGTGGAATATGTCCATCATATTGAGGACAAGACGCCGCTTATCGGCCAGCATCAGAAAATTATTGACAATATCGCCAACCACCGCTGCAGTGAAGCCAGCGAAGCGGCCGGCGCACATATCCAGATCACTGAAAAAGATATGGTGGCTGTACTGGAGTAGACGAGACAGCCAATGTAAAAACACCTCCCGAAAAACCAGAAGCTGGCGTTTCAGGAGGTGTTTTAATCTGTGGATTAATCCTCGGAATTTTTTTTCTTTTTGTGCTGGAGGAACTCGGGCTCCTCTGGCGGCGGTCCGGGCTCAAAGTCGATGGAGCTGTAATGCTCGGGCAGCTTTTCGATTTTTGTCTTGACCTCTGGCTCCAGATTCCGGCGGCGTTTCCGGGGCTTTCTCTTTGAAAGCACATCCTTGTTCAGCCCCTGGGCATCTTCGTCCGTGTGCTCAGCGGGCGCGTTATCGGTTTTTGCGCTGGCTTTGGACTTTTTTAATGTCCGTGCGGCCCGCTGGCGTTTTTTTTTAGCCAGACTCGGCGGGTCGTTGAGAAGCTCTTTGTTTCTGAAAATGGCGATAACCATCAGGATACATCCGACGACCACAAAAATATCGGCAATGTTAAAAATGGCAAAGCCAATGAGACGGACGTCAAAAAAGTCGATCACATAGTTCAGGCGGATACGGTCGATCAGATTGCCGACAGCGCCGCTGATGATCATGGACAGGGCCAGATTGACATCAAAATACCGCTTGGTCTTTGGCATGATGACAAAGAAATAAATCAGCACGATAATAAAAATCAGGGTGAGAAGAATCAGAAAAATCTGTTTCCCGGCAAAAATACTGAAAGCGGCGCCTGTATTCTCCACGTAGGTCAGGTGAAAGACATGGGGGATGACCGGGACAGTGGTGACGGGCGATAAAAATGTGACGGCCAGATATTTGGTTAGCTGGTCAACGACGATTCCTCCAACGATGAATAATATATAAAATAACATGGATGCTCCTTAAGAGGGCCGCCGATAAAAAACGGAGCGGCGGTGCCGTGGGGATTCGCTTTTTACCTTGGTCCGGAATTTTATAAATTCAGTGTTAACTGCCTCATTTGTTTTATCATTGTTCAAGTATACATGATAATTTGAAATTTTTCAAAGATTTCTTAGAAAATTGTTTAAATTTTTCTCTTAAAATGGTAAGATGAAGGTTGTTAATCTATTTTTTAAGACAGGAGGTGCAGAGAATGCGCATTAAATTTGATAAGCAGTATTTAAAATACTATACCTACGCGGTTTTAGGCGTCATTACCGTCATTCTGTTTTATAAAATACTCGACAATCTCGGCTTTATTCTCTCGGCCATCAGCCATGTGGTGGGCTCGGCCTTTGAAATTCTGCTGCCCATTATCATGGGGGCAGTGCTGGCCTACTTTTTGTTCCGCCCCATGCGGTGGATTGAGAAAAAAGCCTTTAAGTACATTAAGGGAAGTGAGAAAAAACCAAAACTCGTCAGGCTTCTGGCGGTTTTGGTTATCTATGTCATCACGATAATCGTGGTGATCCTGTTCATGTATATCTCGATACCGGCCATCATTGACAGCGTGGTAGGCTTAGTGAGCAGTATACCCACCTATGCGGCGGAAATCAACACTTTTCTCATAAACCTGTCACAGCGGGGCGGTTTCTTTAAGGATTTGGTGGACATGATACAGCTGGACCTGTCTTCGGTCCAGAACCTGAATGCCAAGGACACCATGGATTTTATTTTTGGCAATATGAATTTTAACTCCGAATCGGTTAAGCAGATTGGAAACATTGCCGTTGGCTTTGCCAAGGGAACCACCAGCTTTTTAATCGGTTTTGTGGCAGTCTTTTTCTCCGGCTTCTACCTGATGCTGGACAAGGAAAATATTGAGAGCCAGCTGAAACGGCTGAACCGCGCCATTTTGAGCCCAAAGGCCAACAATGGCTTCAACTGGGCCATCCGTACCATTGACGGTGTTTTTTACAAATACTTCTCTGGTAAAATCATGACCTCAGCGTTGATCGGGCTCATCTGCTACATCGGGCTTCTGGTGCTGCGGGTGGAATACGCGCCGCTTATCGCACTGGTGGTGGGCGTGACCAATGTTATCCCTTATTTTGGCCCGATCATCGGGGCGATCCCCGGTATTTTCCTGACACTGCTTTACAGTCCGGCCAAGGCTCTCGGGGTTGCGATCTGGATTCTTGCTGTCCAGCAGTTTGACGGCAATGTTCTGGGACCAAACGTCCTTGGGAAAATCGTGGAGTTGAACCCCTTCTGGGTGCTGTTCTGCGTCATGGTGGGCGGAAGCCTCTTCGGGCCGCTCGGCATGTTTGTGGCCATTCCGTTTTTTGCGGTCATCAAGGTGTTTGTCACCGAGGCGCTGGTCCGGTGGGAGCGGCGTAAGACGACGGTTCAGGAAGAGGTTACGGATAAAATCAATGAAAATATGAAGGATCTTTTATAGAGAAATAATAAAACACTTTTGAAAGGATAGACAGACAAATGGAAAATGTATTTGACGTACTAAAAGAACGCGGTATGATCGAACAGTGCACCAATGAGGAAGAAATCCGTAAATTATTGGGCAGCGAATCGGTCACCTTTTATATTGGTTTTGACCCGACGGCAGACAGCCTGCACGTTGGGCACTTCATCCAGATTATGGTGATGGCGCACATGCAGCGCTACGGGCACAGACCCATTGCCCTGATCGGCGGCGGAACCACTATGATCGGGGACCCCTCGGGCAGACAGGATCTGCGCCAGGTCATGACCCAGGAACGGATTGCGGAAAACGGCGAAAAATTCAAAAAGGTCTTTGAAAAATTCCTGACCTTTGAGGATGACAGAGCCATGATGGTCAACAACGCGGAATGGCTTCTGCCGCTCAACTACATCGAGTTCCTGCGGGATGTGGGCTCCCACTTCTCCGTCAACCGGATGCTGACCGCAGAATGTTACAAATCCAGAATGGAAAAGGGCCTGACCTTCCTTGAATTTAACTACATGTTGCTGCAGGCCTATGACTTCTATGTGCTGCACAAAAACTATGGCTGTAAAATGCAGTTCGGCGGCAATGACCAGTGGTCTAATATCATCGCCGGGGCTGAGCTGGTGCGCCGCAAGGATGCCCAAACCGTATACGGCATGACTTTCTCTCTGCTGACCACCAGCGAGGGCATTAAAATGGGTAAAACCGCCAAGGGCGCGCTGTGGCTTGATCCTGAAAAAACCTCACCCTACGAGTTCTACCAGTACTGGCGGAATGTGGCGGACGCTGACGTTGAAAAATGCCTGGCAATGCTCACCTTCCTGCCCATGGATGAGGTTCACCGTCTGGGCGCTCTGGAGGGTTCTGAAATCAATAAAGCCAAGGAAATCCTGGCCTATGAGGTTACCGCTATGGTCCACAGCAAGGAGGACGCTGACAAGGCGCAGGAAGCTTCAAGAGCCTTATTTGCGGGCGGCGTGAAAACCGATGATATCCCGAGCGTGGACCTGTCACGGGATGCGCTGGGCGACGGCATGGAAATCCTGACGCTTCTCGATGCGGCGGGTCTGATTCCGAGCAGAAGCGAAGGCCGCAGACTGGTACAGCAGGGCGGTATTGAAGTGGACGGCAATAAGATTACAGACATCAAGGCGCTTATCACACCGGCTGATTTCAAGGATGACGCCATCATCGTTAAAAAGGGCAAGAAAGTCTATCGTCAGATTAAATTAGTATAAGAGGTGACCGAATTGATTAGTTCAAATCCAGTGCGGGGCGCGCGTGATATTCTGCCCCGGGAAATGCTTATCCGGGATCAGCTTGAACAGCAGATCCTGGCGATTTACAGAAGTCATGGGTTCTCGCGGATTGAAACGCCGGCCCTTGAAAATATCGAATTGCTGCTCGGCAGCGACGGCGGCGAAAACCTGAAGATGCTCTTCACGGTTTTAAAGCGCGGCGACAAGCTCAAGGTTCATGAGGAAAGCACAGTGTCTGATCTCTGCGATATGGGCCTGCGCTTTGATCTGACCCTGCCGCTGAGCCGTTTTTACTCAAACAATGCCGGTGAGCTGGAAACGCCTTTTAAAGCCATCCAGATCGGCAACGTGTTCCGGGCGGAGCGCCCGCAGAAGGGGCGTTACCGTTCCTTCAAGCAGTGCGATATTGACATCATCGGCGATCCCACGGTATCGGCTGAGATGGAACTGATCAACACGACCTCCAAAGCGCTCATGGCCATCGGCTTTGAGGGCTTCACCATCAAGGTTAATGACCGCAAGCTGCTGAACGCCTTTATCGCAAAGGCGGGCTTTAAGGAAGAGGATGCAGGCTCGGTCTGCATTTCCCTGGACAAGGCGGATAAGATCGGCGCGGATGGCGTGAAAAAGGAACTCATCGAAAAGGGCTATGACGAAGCCATGGTAAATGCTTTCGTGGACGAGGCGGCCACCATTACGCTGGACAACATCGGCGATAAGGTCGACGAGCCCGAGGCGGTGGCAGACCTGAAAAAGGTCATTGAAACCAGCACGGCCCTTTCTGGCGGCCGGTACCAGGTTGTCTTTGACTTTACGCTGATCCGCGGCATGGGCTATTATACCGGCCAGATCTTTGAGGTGAGCTATGGGCCCTATGGCTTTTCCATTGCCGGCGGCGGGCGCTATGACAATATGATCGGCAAATACTCTAAAAATTCGGTTCCGGCGGTTGGCTTTTCCATCGGCTTTGAACGGATTGTCAACATTCTTCTGGAGGAACAGGCAGACAAGGCGGCTGAAAACAAGCGGCTCCTCCTGTTCTACGACGCGGCTAAGGACGCGATGACTGAGGTCATTCCCTACGCCGACAAGCTGAGGGCGGACGGCTACACGGTCAATCTGGTCGCCATGAAGAAAAAATTTGGCAAGCAGATCAATTATTACGAAGGCAAGGGCTACGGCGGATTCATGGTTTTTGGCAGGGACGAAGAAATAAAAGCATTTTAGCGAGCTGCGGAAGCAGCGTTACAGTTGATAATTGATAGTGGACAGTGGATAGTTGGGGAACGCTTTCGCTTGGGCTCAAGCGGCCTGAGCAGCGGCCTTTGGCCGCATCCAATCAAATCTGCCTCTGGCAGATTTGCTCTTGAACTATCAACTCTTAACTTTCCACTTTCAACTGAACAAGCCTCTTTTGACCGCTTTGACGCTTCATGATACGTTTTATGATATTTAAAAAAGGGCGTGGCTTTAGCACACGCCTTTCTCAGTTTTAATGCGAAAAAATAAATGAACGGTAAGGAAAATTATGAACAGACAAGTACATCTGATCGCGACGACAGCTTTTGGGCTGGAGAGTGTGGTAAAGGATGAAATTAAACGCCTGGGTTATGAGATCGAGGCGGTTGAAAACGGGCGGGTTTATTACACCGGCCCTCTTTCAGCCATTCCGGAATCCAATTTATGGCTGCGGTGCGCAGACCGGGTTCTGCTGAAAATGGGACAGTTTCGGGCGGAAACCTTTGACGCGCTTTTTGAAAAAACCAAGGCGCTGCCCTGGGAGGACTGGATTCCGGTGAAGGGGGTTTTTCCAGCGGCCAAGATCACCAGCGTAAAATCCAAGCTTTTCAGCAAATCGGACGGCCAGCGGATTGTGAAAAAGGCAGTGGTTGAGCGGCTGAAAAAAGTCTACGGCGTGAGCTGGTTTGAGGAAACAGAGGGCAATTATCCCATCCACATCCAGATTTTGAAGGATGAGGTGGTCTTGTCCATTGACACCAGCGGCTCTGGCCTGAACAAGCGCGGCTACAGACAGTACGGCAATGAGGCGCCGCTCAAGGAAACCATTGCCGCGGCGCTGGTTTACCTGTCACGCTGGCAGCCCCACCGTGTTTTCCTTGACCCGCTGTGCGGCTCTGGAACCATTGTCATCGAGGCGGCCCTGATGGGGAAAAACATCGCGCCGGGGTTAAAACGGAACTTTGTTTCTGAGGAATGGCCAGCCATACCAGCCCGACTGTGGGAGGACGCGCGGGAAAATGCCCATGCGGCTGTCAATGACCGTGAATTCCGGCTTCTGGGGTCGGATATTGACCCGGCGGCGCTGAAGCAGGCGCGTATCAACGCAGAGCTGGCTGGCGTGAGTAGCTATGTAGCCTTCCAGAAGCTGCCTGTGCAGTCCGTGGCCACCAAACGACGCTACGGGGTCATTGTCACCAATCCGCCCTACGGCGAGCGCATCGGCCAGGAAAAGGAGATTCAGGCACTCTACCGCGACATGGGCGAGGCGTTTTCAGGCCTGGAGGACTGGTCCTACTTTATTATCACCGGCTATCCGGAATTTGAGCGTTATTTCGGCAAAAAAGCCACGAAAAACCGCAAGCTTTACAACAGCACCATCAAAACCTATTTCTACCAGTATTTCGGCCCGCTGCCGCCCAGAAAGCGGCGCGAGGAGGCAGCGGACGACCGGTAGATTTTACCGGTCGTGGGGGTTTGGATAAAATTGGAAGGAAACGGCAGAGATAGAGCGAGAGGCGATTTATAGTTGATAATTGATAGTGGATAGTTATTGAACAAAATGCCTGCGGCTTTTTGATTTAAATCAAATCCGCTTGCGGATCTGCTCCTGAACTATCAACTATCCACTTTCAACTAAATTTTAAATAATCTTTATTTAATGTTTCAATGTTAAAATAAAATAAAACAAAGCAGGTACAAAATGAAAAAGAATGATCGTAAAAAGCCACGGAATGACCGTGGGCGGGAACAAAAAAAGGAAAGCTATCACCGGGCGGACCTGAAGCGGCGCGACACGCGCAGACAGGACGATGAAGGGGACGACAGCTTTGTCATCGTGGGCAAAAACCCGGTGATGGAAGCACTCCGCTCAGAACAGCAGATGGATAAGCTGCTGATCCTCAAGGATAACAAAGACCATGTGCTGGGCGACATTGCCGAAAAGGCACGCAAGCGGGGCATTGTGGTCCAGAGTGTTGAGAAGGTCAGGCTGGAGGGGCTGGCGGACGGACAGCCGCACCAGGGCGTGGCAGCCATGATGGCGCCCTTTCCCTACAGCAGCATTGAGGATGTGCTGGCAAAGGCAGACGCTAAGGGTGAGGAACCCCTTGTAGTGATCCTAGACCACCTGACCGATCCCCACAACCTCGGCGCGATTATCAGAAGCGCCAACCTCTGCGGGGTACACGGGGTCATTATCCCAAAACGCCGGTCGGCGACTCTGACAGCCGTATCCGTCAAGGCATCCTCGGGCGCGGTGGCCCACACTCCCATTGTCAAGGTCGGAAACCTGACCCAGTGCATTGATGAGCTCAAGGCAAAGGGCTTCTGGATCATGGCAGCGGATATGGACGGCGCCCCTTACTACAAAAACGATTTTAAGGGCAAGCTGGCCATTATCATCGGCAACGAGGGCAAGGGCATCAGCTCCAATGTGAAAAAACAGTGCGATTACAGTGTTTCGATTCCGCTTTACGGCGATATTGATTCCTTTAACGCGTCGGCCGCAGCGGCCATTATTCTGAGCGAGGCAGCCAGACAGCGGCATTCGAATAAATAGTGGATAATAAATAGTTGATGGTGGATAGTTATGGAACGCTTTCGCCTGGTTCAAGCGATTAGAACTGCGGCCGCAGGCCGCGTATTGGATCAAATTCGCAGGGTGAATTTGTACCTGAACGATCAACGATCAACCAAATGTTTTTTAAGGGGGGTGTCAAAAATAAAAACCTATCTGATTGTCGACGGCTACAATGTGATCCACCATTTGGCTGAGATGGAAGGGCTGACCGATTTTAATCTGGAGGAGGCCCGGGAGGATCTGATCGAGCAGCTGAACAGCTACAGCGGGCTGATGGGTTATGAGACGGTTTTGGTTTTTGACGCCTATTCCCAGGAAAACGCCGAGCGGCGCGAGGAGATACGGGGCCGCATCAAGGTGGTTTTTACCGAAAAAAATAAAACCGCGGATACCTATATCGAGAAGCTGGTATTCAGCCTGCCCAGGCCCTACACGGTCAAAGTGGTTACCTCAGACTATACACTCCAGCGTGTGGTGCTGGCAAACGGCGGGGAGCGGGTGCCGTCCCGCGAACTGATCCAAGCCATGGCAGAGAGCGCAAAGCAGGTCAGAAAGCAGTACCGCAAGACCGAGAGTGATACCCGCAACAAGCTGGAGGATTACATGGACGACGAGGTGCTGGCCGTTATGAAAGAACTGAGAAAAGGAAATGTGGAGGATTGATGGACAAGGATCTGGAACTTGTGAAAAAAGCCCAGAGCGGCGATAAGGAAGCAGTGGTGAGCATTGTGGAAAAATACCGCTGTGTGGTGACGCAGAAGGCCCGGCCTTTTTACTACATCGGCGGCGACCAGGAGGATCTGATCCAGGAGGGCATGATCGCACTGCTGGGCGCGATCTGGGATTACCGTGAGGACCGGGGTACAAGCTTTAAAACCTTTGCCGGCCTGTGTGTGGAAAACCGTATAAAAAGTGTGGTCACAAAAGCGAAACGGCCGAAGCACAGCCCAATGGGCGATACGGTCTCCCTGTATTCACCCATTTCAGAGGACGACCCGGATACCACGCTGCTGGATCTGGTGGCCTCCACCGCGGCGCTGGACCCTGATGAGGAGCTGGTGACCCGTGAGGCTGTCGAGCATTTCAGCCAGGTGGCTAAGAGTGAGCTCTCAGAGCTGGAAAAGCAGGTGCTTTATTTTTACCTGAAGGGCGCGTCCCACCAGGAGATCAGCGATAAGATCGGCCGGTCGAAAAAGGCTGTGGACAACGCGATCCAGCGTATCCGAAAAAAAATCTAAAAATTTTAATAAAACCCCTTGACTATCCTATCAGAATAGAGTATCATATAGAAGCTGTCGATGTTGAGTCCGAATTTGCGAAGCGAATTTGGCAGCACGCATAGAGCGTGCGGTAACGAGACAAACGCAAATGACACGGAAATTCTCCTGAAAGGTTATAAAATTTCCGAAGCATTTGTGATCCTTATATGGGGAGATGCCCGAGTGGCTAAAGGGGGCGGACTGTAAATCCGTTGACGGAGTCTACGATGGTTCGAATCCATCTCTCCCCACCAACGTTTTGTCCAAATTTATGGAGTAAATTTGGTAGTGCGCATGGAGCGTTAGCGGGCGCACGACAACAAAACTAACGCAGATGACGAAGCAATTATCCGATAAGGATAATCGGATTGCTGAGGAATCTACGATCCTTTATACATGCCCTTGTAGCTCAGTAGGTAGAGCACCACCATGGTAAGGTGGGGGTCTCCGGTTCGAATCCGGACAAGGGCTCCATACACAGAGATTTAAGCAGCTTTTAGAAGCAGCTTTTTTTATGCCGGTCGTCTATTTTGGCGACCGGTTTTTTCTTGCCAATTTTCTGTTTGGGCAGGCTTTCCGCTGCTTATCCGGGAAACAGGAGATCACAGACTGGCATGGGTTAGGGCAAGACTAAATGGGTGCAAAGACACAAACTAAGAGCAGAGTGTGAACATTTCACAAAAAATCACACTGATGTCACATTTTTGGCGTGACAAGTTTTTTTGGGAATTGCGGTTACAGGCAAAAGACAGTATGATTTAAGGACGATTATCAGAAAAGAATGTCTTTTAAATATTCTTGTTTATGAAGACAGCAGCGTTGTTAAATGATATTTTTTAAAGGAGAAATTAAATGAAACAAAGAAATTCCACTAAGATAACGGGTTCACTGTATCTGCTGGCCTGCCTGATTCTGCTTTTAGGCTTTTCGCCCTTTACGGTGGCCCAGGCCGCCACGGACAGCCCCACCTCCTATCAGGTTGTGTTTGACCCCGAGGATGGGAGCAGCTACAAGGACTGGCATAAGGTGACCGTACCGGAGGGCGGAAAGATAACAGATAGGCCCGCCGATCCCCAAAAGGAAGGGTTTGTTTTTGAGGGATGGGCATACGCATATGAAGAAGACGGCAGCCCAATGTTGTGGAACTTTGAGACGGATGTTGTGAGTGAAAACACCACTTTATGGGCGGTCTGGGGAAAAACCTGCCAGGTCGTATTTGACCCGGAAAATGGGACGGGCTACAGTGACTGGTATAAGGTAACCGTTCCAGAGGGCGGAAAAATAACAGATCAGCCTGCCGATCCTCAGAAGGAAGGGTTTGTTTTTGAGGGATGGGCGTACGCATACGGTGAAGGCGGCAGCCCAATGTTATGGAACTTTGAGACCGATGTCGTGAATGAAAATACCACCTTATGGGCAGTCTGGGAAAATGGAACCATCGTTGCCTTTGACCCGGATGACGGAACGACAGAGTATCCGGATTTTTATAAAACAGTCGTCAAACCCGGGGACAAAGTGACAGACATCCCCGCCGATCCGCAGCGTGAAGGATACGTCTTCGGAGGATGGACATACGCGTATGATGAAAATGGAAAGCCTCTGCTCTGGGATTTTAACCGCCCGGTCGGGGACGAAAACATGACGTTATGGGCAGTGTGGAACAAGGCTTACCTCGTCGTATTTGATCCGGAAAACGGAACGGAATATAAGGACTGGTTTAAAGTGACAGTGTCCGAAGGCGGCAAAATTTCAGTTAAGCCGGACAACCCGGTAAAGGACGGTTATGTCTTTAATGGATGGTACAGCCATCTGGATGCTGATGGCAAGCCTGTTTACTGGAATTTTGATAAAGATGCGGTGACCGGCAACATGACGTTATGGGCATCATGGAGCAGAGAAGATAATGGTAATCATGCCACAGGAGGCAATGGGACGGCAGGAGCAGACAATAACAGCGCTGGAAATATTCAGGACAAGACAGATACATCCGGCAAGAACCCGACGACTGGTAATGAAGGCAATTACTTTTTAGGCTTTTTGGCAGTCCTGGGCCTCCTGTCCTTTGGGACGCTTGCTCTGCTGAAAAACCAAAGTTAAAAAAGACCATTGGGGATCAATGAATTAAGAAGCACACCAAAACCGGGGCAGTTCCTCGGTTTTTTTATTATGAGGATAGAATCAGAAACTTCCTTATGATTTTTCCTGTTTTGTAGTATAATTTTCTTAACAGAACAATCGACAGGATTTCTGGAATTACTTGTGACTTTAGAGGAAATGAAAAATGATAACAGATAATAAACAGATCGGAACAAAGCCGAAGGGCTTCCGCACGGAAAAGTTAATGACGCTGCAGCAGCGGGCAGAGGAATCGGGGATCTCAGCCGGATACATCAGCAAGATTCAACCCTTCGGTAAAAAATATCCAGCGGCTGTGCTTTGCCCTGGGCATCACAGCCAACGAGCTGATGATCGACGATGGGGAAGACTATGCCCTTGATGAGGGGGATTGTATCATGATCCGGGCCAACACGAAGCATACTGTGACCAACCTCTCCGCAGAGGACTGTGTGAGCTATTGGGTCGAGATCTGCGATTGAGGATAAAAATGGACGCAATAAAACGGCCGGGGGCGCCCGGTCATTTTGTTTTGTGGCGTAAGTCAGTTGAGGACGGAAACGCCCGAAATAGAAAAATACCGGCGATATGCGGGAAGAAAAGATTCAATGCGTTCATCTTTTGGAACGATAAAATACCGTTGAGATAAAACGATTACTATTTTTGTTGTAAAAAAAGTTTTGTTATGATAGAATCAAAAGTATAATAGTTATGAACGAGCATGGTTCAGACAAGGACGATTGAACATGAGAGGTAGTGTTAAATGAAATGGTACAAAACAAGAGCAATCCCCATTATGATTGCAGGCATTGTGCTTATTGGATGCGTCATCTATGGGCTGTCCTCCAGGATTCAGAATCAGATGGAAAAGGCGGCCACAGAGAACGTTCGGGAAATTGTTCAAATCATTGAATCCGGTATTACGGAGATCAGAAGCAATGACGTATCCTTGGCTGTGCAGCTGGCGGGCCTTTTTACCCCGGAGGGGGACACGGGTGCGTTGTTGAGCCAAATGCAGAGAAACAGTGTTTTCGCGCGCCTTTCTTATGTACCAGAGGGAGCGGCGTCTGGGATCAGCAGCAACGGGAATGCTTTCACGCCCACTGGTTTTCCGGATCAGAGAGACCAGGTGGGCGAAGCGTCGGTCACGAACGTTTATATGAGTGATATGGGCGCCTGGACCTATACCGTAGAGTGCCCCGTCTATGCTGGGGATAAAAGAGCCGGAACCTTTTATGCCGATGTGCTCATGGAGCGCTATGATAACATTCTGCCGGATGCTGTTTTTCAGGGGGAGGGGCTGGTTTATATTCTGGACGCCAAAACCCTTCGCTTTGTCTATGAGCCAACCAGTACCCGGGTCATCATTTCCGGAAAATACGATCTTCACGGATTCTTAGATGATTTTGGCATTATGGAAGAAGGCCTGGAGGAAAATATCAGCGGGGCGATTGACGACGCGCAGAGCACCATTGTCCGGATGTCGGTCAACGGTGAGGCTTCTTATGTGTATTTTTGGCCCATTGATAAAGGCGCATGGTATTTGTGCGGTATTATTCCAGAGCGCAGCATTCAGGGGGAAAGCAAAGCGGTCTCACAAACCATTATTGCAACGAGTGTCATAATTTTTCTTGGCGCTGTAATGTTTTTCCTGATGTTTCACTGGTACAATCGAAAGAACCAGAAGGTGCGCGAAGAGCAGATTAATCTTTTTAACGGGATCGCCAGAAGTATCGATGATGTTGTTCTTTTATACGATTGTGAGACGGGCGCCCAGGAACTGGCGTTCGACAACGTTAAAAGAATTCTGGGAGTCGATGGCTCTAAACTGTCGGAGCGTGAGAATGGCCTTCGGGGGGATGAAGAAAGTGAGGGTTTAGCAGAATGTTTGCGCGTGGAAAACTTTAAAACGGGGAAAGAGTTCGCCCGAAAAGTTATTTGGATGAATCCTGTAACGCAATCGAAGCAGGATCTCAAAGTGGAAACAACTTTTATTGTTCTGGATGGTGCAAAAAAATGCATTGTGTCAATCATGGACATTACCAAAGAAGTGCAAATGCAGGAATCGCTCCAGGCCTCTGTCCTTGCGGCGCAAAACGCGAGCAAGACAAAGTCGAGCTTCCTGTCTCAGATGAGCCATGAGATAAGGACCCCGATGAACGCGGTGGTCGGCATGGTCCAGATTGCGGAGTCGAAGTTTGACGACAGAGAACGGGTTGCGGACTGCCTGCGGAAGATCAAATCCTCATCCCACCACCTGCTGAGCCTGATCAATGAAATTTTGGATATCTCTAAAATCGAGAGCCAGAAGATGTCACTGTCGGAAGCGTGGTTTAGCCTTGACGCGCTCTTATCAGATATTGACAATATTATCTCGGTGCAGGCTGGCATGCGGAGACAGCGTTTTATGATCTGCAATCCTGCGGGCAATATGGATTTGCTGGCGGATCAGGTCCGGTTAAAACAGGTTTTGATGAATCTGCTCAACAATTCGGTCAAATATACGCCAGAGGGCGGCAGCGTGACGCTGACCATTGAGAGAAAAGCGGCAAAGATAAAGGATTATTGCGTGCTGTGCTTCAGAATCGAGGACGATGGCATCGGAATGAGTCCGGAATTCCAGAAAAAGCTCTTTACCCCCTTTGAGCGGGAGGACCGTGATGAGGTGAGCGCTCAGACCGGAACGGGTTTGGGTCTGGCGATTGTCCAGAGCATGGTTTCGCTGATGGGCGGCGTCCTTCGGGTCGAGAGTGAACTGGGCATCGGAACCACATTTTATGTGGATGTTAATTTCAAATACAAGTCAGGCGAAAAGCAGGAAAGTGTTGAAGAAGAAACCCAGGAAGTCTGTGACCTTACAGGCGTTGTGATTCTTCTGGCAGAGGACAATGAACTGAACCGGGAAATTGCCGCAGAGTTTCTGAAAATGGCCAACGCTCAGGTTGAATGCGCAGTGGACGGTGTGGACGCTTTTGAAAAATTCCGCGATTCTGAGGCGGGCCGTTATGATATAATCCTGATGGATATGCAGATGCCGCGGTGGGACGGCCTTGAAGCCACAAGGCAGATCCGAAAGCTTGACCGCCCCGATGCGGCAACGGTTCCGATCATTGCCGTCACCGCCAATGCTTATTTTGAGGATGAGCAAAAGTGTCTGGATGCGGGAATGAATGACCATGTGGCCAAACCGCTGGAAATGCAGGGCTTTTATCAAAAAGTAAAGAAATATTTATGGCATGAAAACGAGGAGGAAAAGAAATGAAACAGAAAATGAAGCGAGGACTGGCACTGCTCACAGCGCTCTGCATGGTTCCGGGATTAACAGGCTGCGGCCAGAACGATGCCAAAATTGTGGATCAGGGAAAAATGGAAGAAAAAGAAGAGCTTGTCTTTTATTCGCCCAATGCTATGGGAAATGAAATAAGAGAAGGCGGTATTATGAGCGCCATGCAGATGGCCATTGATGAGTTTGAGAAGGCGCATTCAAACATCACCGTTTCTTATAAATCTTACACACCAAAGGATTCCCAGGAAAAGAGCTATGACGACGTCGTGCGGGATCGTGTCCGAAATAAAATGGGGGATGATGTGTACATCATGAACCCGGACGTGGCTTATGAACTGAACCAGGAGGGCTATCTGGCTGATCTTTCAAGCTTAGACGCTGTGAAATATCTAACGGAGGATGCCTTGAATCAATGCACGGTCGATGGTAAGGTGATCTCTGTGCCGATGACAATGCTCTGCTACGGGCTGTGCGTGAATAATGATCTGTTAAAAAGCTGCGGTCTGGAGCTTCCAAAGACAAAGCAGGAGTTCCTGCACTGCTGTGAAGTGCTGAAGGCCAATGGCATCACGCCGATTGCGGCAAATCGCTGGTGGATGGAGACTTTTGTGCTCACCCAGGGGTTCGCGCCGCTTTACAGTGAGGAAGGAAAGGAAGAAAAGATTGCGGCGCTGAACAGCGGGGAGACACCGATCAGCCAATACATGCGCCCTGGATTTGAGTTCCTGCAGGAGCTGATGGATAAAGGATATTTTGACGTCGATTTCGCGAAGACAGCCGAAGCTGGTGATGAAAAAGATCAGTTTATGAATGGAGAGGTTGCGTTTGTCGTCCATTATGACACCGCCATTCAGGATCAGATTTATGGAACGCATGATTTCGATATGAAATTTATCGGTTTCCCGACAGATGAGTATGGACAGGTCAATCTCATGAACGTGGCTCAGAGAATCTGTATCAACAGCGAAACCAAACACCTTGATGATGCGATCGCCTTTGCGAAACAGATGACATCAAAGGAAGTGGTTACTGAGTTGCTGGAAAACAGTGGCGGTTTTCCGCCGCGAACGGATATTGAGTTAAAGCACGAGGATATCCTGGAGACAGCTTACGAAAACGTGGGGGCTGGACGGTCGATTCCCGGCTCCAACCCTGAAATTAAGCTGGAGCAGTGGGGGAATACCTGCGTTATGGTACAGGAGCTGTATAAAGGAAAAAGCGTCGATGAAGTGATGGCGGCCTTTGACGCCCTCCAGAAGGAAGCCATCGCGAAATAGTGGGCCTGCGGCATAGAAAAGCCGGCGCGCTCTGGGCGTCGGCGCCTGTTTAAAAGGCTGGCTGGCGGGTATAAATACTTCTGAACACACAGACCTCTTATTTTAACGAACAATTCACTCTCCCAATTTTCTCTCAGAAAGCTCCGGCCATCGCAGGCCGGGGCTTTCTTTCTTAAGAAAAAGCGCGTTTTCTTAAGGTGATTTGACAAGGAGCGCCGGTTCGGGTATACTAGAAAAGTATTTAAGAGAGTATCAATTGATTTCACATATTTTTGCAAGTCGTTTTTGTCTACTTAAGTTCAATGTAAGCTCAGTGACAAGAAGGTTTGCAAAAATATGTGTTTTTTTATTTTACGATTGCGAATATAATATAATTTCTAGGAGGTACCACAATGAATAATGGTACAGTTAAATGGTTTAATGGCGATAAGGGTTTTGGTTTCATCTCAAGAGAAGACGGCGACGACGTATTCGTACACTTCTCATCCATCGTTGGCGATGGCTTCAAGACCTTAAATGACGGCGACAAAGTAACCTTTGACACCGAACAGGGCCCGCGCGGCCTGCAGGCTAAGAACGTCTGCCTGGCATAGTCTGCCAGCAATCAATCGAATTTTAAGCCGGATGCTTCCGGCTTATTTTTTTTATCCCAATTTTATTTAAGTTTTGGAACAAAAAAGCTTGAAACCCCCCGGATGCTATTGTATAATATGCTGAGTGAAGCCGTCGAGAATATGGAAAAAACGGCGCGCATCAAGTCGTATCTATTTAAATTAATTTATAATCTTTATGGAGATAACAAAATGGATGTAGAAAAAGTTAAAAAATCCAAACCACATGTTAACATCTGTACCATCGATCACGTTGACCACCGTAACA
>CAUEUD010000019.1 GCA_959020865.1 Eubacterium limosum
CTATTTTTATAATATTATTTTTTCGATTCAAAAAACAAAAAGAAACCGAAATCAAAGGATTTCGGCTTCTAAAAATGACAGAAGCAGCGCTACCAGCCCATAAGCCCGCCGGCCAGCGGCACCCATATTGCCACCAGCGCCGCCAGCGCCAGCTGGATAAAGGCTGTGGATTTCGGCATGTCCATCATGGTGTAGTATTTGGTGGAATAGGTGATGAGCGGCACCGTATCCAGAGGGAACAGGTAGCAGTTGCTCGCGCAGATCCCCATAGCCACCAGCAGGATAATGGCGCTCACGCCTGTGGTGCCCGCAAAGCTGACCATCGCCGGCGCCAGGACCGCAATGAGCGCCGGCGCCACCGGTATGACCAGCAGCATCAGAAATACAATGATGCTCACTGTAAACACCACGCCTATGGTCGGCAGGCTAAGGGTGGCGGGCAGCACGGTGTCGATAAACCAGGCGCTCACGCCGTTGGCCACAATGCAGTTGGCAATGCAGAGCACTGTCCCCACCAGGAAAAAAGCCTCCCAGCTCACACTCTTCACAAATTCTTTCCAGGTCAGCACCTCAACGCCTGGCAGAAAGTAGCAGACAAAGCCAAACAGCGCGATGATGGTCACATCCAGAAACGGGAGCCAGGAGCTCGCAATCCAGAAAACCAGCATCCCCAGCGTAATGATAATGACCAGCGCTTCCTTTTTCTCGATCCTGTCCGGCACTGCGATGGTCTCCAGGTATGCCTGTATTTTCTCCTGCCCGACCTCTGCGGGCTTGTAAGCCTTAACGATGGCAAACCACGCGATGGGCAGGAGGACAACGGCAATGGGAATTCCTACGAACATCCACTGCACAAAGGTAATGTTCATGCCTGCCAGCTGGTCTAACAGATCCATGGTCAGCAGATTCAGCGAGGTGCCCGCAGGCGTCATGATGCCGCCGATCATGCTGGACACTGGAATGGCGATCATGATGGCCTTTCCGGTGCGCTTCCGGTCTGCCTCCGACTCAAAGATTTCCAGGAAGCCCAGCCCGATCCCCATGAAAATGGCGGTGGTAGGCACATTGGAAACCAGCGAGGAGATGGCCGCTGCGCAGATCATAATGGCGAGCAGGATCGTCTTGACGTTTTTGCCAAAGATCCGTATGAGCCCGATGAGTATGCGGCGGGACAGCGGTACCTTGGCTACCGCCTCCGAGATGCCAAAGGATACCAGCACAAAGTACAGAATCGGCGTAGTGTAGCCGCTGAGCGCGGTCTTCAGGCTGTTTGCCGCACCCAGTGCGGGCAGCAGCGCAAGGCAGAGAATACAGATAACGCCAATGGGAAGGGCTTCTGTCACCAGAAGCATCAGGAACGCCAGCAGGATACCTATGGTGGTAAAGCCTTCATCCGTCAGGCCCTGGGGCGTCTTTAAAACGAAAACGGCCACTAAAAGAGCAATACTCACAATCAAGCCCAAAAGCTGTCTTTTTTTCGTCTTATTCCTCATTCTTATTTTATTGATGGTATAAAAAAAGAGCTCCCGAAAAAAGAGAGCTCCTATGTACTTTTCTATGAAGGCTTATTCTGCTGCTGCCTGGTCGTCTGATTCTGCCTTTTCAATGGCGGCTTTTTTGCGGAGGGCAATTTTGCCGTCCATTTCCATGACTTCCTTGTCGTCCAGCTTATAAAACAGCAGCGGGATGATGGCAACCGCGATAAAGATGGCTGGAACGATAAAGCACATGATGGTCGCGCCGCCTACCAGGCTGTCCGTAATGGCCGCTTCGGCAGAATAACCGATAATACCAAGACCAGTCGTGATAACCAGGCCTCTGAGCACGATGGACATCTTGATGGAGAATGAGCACAGACCCATGATAAAACCTTTGGTGTTTTTGCCGGTCTTGTACTCGCTGTAAGTGGCACAGTTGGTGTAAAGGCTGGTGGTGAGTCCGTAAGCCACGCCAAAGAATACCTGGCTCACAAAGATCAGCACGATTACGGCAATCTGGCTGCCTGCGAAGAAGTAGGCAATGGCCGTAAAGACAACACAGCCTGCCATACCGATGATGGTTGACATCTTTGTTCCGAATTTGGCGACCGCGTGCTTGGAGAGCAGTGAGCCGACCAGTGTACCGAGGTTAAAGGCCAGAAGTATATTACCCATTACAGCCGCTGAGCTTTCCGGGAACATAACTTTTGAATAGTAAGCTACAAAGGCCATGAGCGCATAGTAGCCGATGAGACGGATAAAGTCACAGAACACTGTGGCTACCAGAGGCGGGTTGGCGAACACGCCCTTGAGCATATCCAGCACCGATACCTTTTCCACTGTCGCCAGCTCTGTTCCCTTTTCTGCCTTTGGCTCTGGCAGGTCGTAGCCGTTTGTAATAAAATAGTGCACATAATAGCCAACAAGCATCAGCGCCGCACCAACAAGGGCTGTACAGGTATAACCCCAGACAGCGCCGCCGCCGCCAAACAGACCAGCGAAGGCAACCGCCATGAGCGGAACAAGTTTCGATGCGAACAGTTTACCAATACTGGAGCCTGCTGAGATACGGCCAGATAAGTGGGCGCGCTCGGTCGGTTCGTCGGTCAGGGCGCCAACCAGTGAACGGTTAGCGGTCCAGGCGATATTCCAGATAAAATGACTGATGATGAATCCTAAACAAATGACAATCGCGGCGGTGAGATCCGTCCCGACCTTGGTAAACTGGAGTGCGAAAAAGACAATGACAAAAGGTGGTCCGTAGAGCAGCCAGGAACGGTATTTACCGTGCTTCAGGTTGCATTTATCAACGATGGCTCCGGCAACAATGGCGGAAACCGTGTCGCAGACACCGGTCAAGGTTGAAATAATGGCCGCCCAGGCCAATGGCAGGTTCGCGACGTCTGTTAAAAAAATGAGGAAGAATGACGTTTCGACCGTGGTCATGAATGAAAATCCGGCGTCCCCCAGGCCGAAGAAATTCTTAATCTTACTGTTAATACGCTTCATAATTTTACTCCTCTTTCCCCTGTTTTGAAGCTGGAGCCGGCCTTATCCGGCTCCGTAACATTTCCGTGAGTGAACTTTATAAAAACAACTGGAACACAAAGCGGTAGATGGCTTCCTCGTAGGACTGTACGACCTCAGCCTCCGCAATCTCCTCTAATTGAGGGCGTTCCTTGACATATTCTTCCCAGGTTGTGTAGTATTCGCTGTTCATGATTTTCTCTCCTTTAAATTCTTAGTAAACCCCATAGGTTCTGACGGTTTCGATTACGGCTTTCAGGTTGTCGGCAATTGGCCCTGCCAGTGAGTACAGGCTCTTATCTGTGTTGAAGATGAAGCCGCCGCCCGGCGCCAGAATGTCGATGAGCTCTTTGGCCTTGTCCACACATTCTTTTTCGGTTGCGGTCTGGAGCATGGTAATCGGGAAGAAACCAGAAATAATATGGTCTTTGCCCACCTTTTCCTTGGCAAGCTTTGGATCGCCGAACTCAAACTGCATTTCGACGCGGTCCTTGAGGGAAGCCAGATAATCAATCTTCTTCATCCAGTCCTGCTCAACAAACAGCTTGACGCCTGCGCCGTGGTCGGACAGGTACTGCATCAGCGCCTCAAAGGTCGGCCACCAGAATTTGGCAAAGTCCTTTTCCTTCATGAACGGTGCCATGTGCAGCGGAATAAAGGTTCTCGCGTAGCGTGAGGAGGCTGGCACAATCCCGATTTTTTCCATGTGCGGCAAAATGGCCTCAACCGCTGCCACGACCTGTTCCTTGTTCCTTCGCATATCCTTGATGATCCCTGTGAAGGAGCGGATAAAGTCTGCCATGAAGTCCAGCGGCGCTTCTGTCATACCGCCCTTCGGCAGTACGGCAAACCCGTACTTGTTGGTCATTTCCACCGCGACACCGCCCATGGCTGCATCGATGTCGCATTTTGCCTTATAGCCCTTAGCAAAGTTGAGAGACGCGCGCATGGGTTCTGTGTCCAGCGCTGCGAACAGACGCGGCATCAGCTTTTCAACCATACATTTGTAAGGATCGGCGATGAATTCGTCATATTCCTCTACTTCCAGGCAGTGGACCTCAGGGTGCTGCATGGTGCCGGTATTGCTCATGATAATGCCCTTCGCGCCTAAGATTTCGTAAAATCCCGGTGGGCGCAGCGTGGGAGCAATGGGCGCTTTATCCGTTGGGAACTCCGCGCAGACCTTGTCGAAAAAAGTCTCAAAGGTTTCAGGATTCCACTGGGCTGTTTTCATATCCATGCCCGCGTACGGAATGGCCGCATCCCATGTGATGGACAATTCGATGGGCACACGCTTTGGCTGCTTGCCATCATAAACATCTTTGAATAGCTGGGTTCTTTCCTCTTGCAGTTGTTTTACATCACTCATTTTAATTCCCTCTCTTAAAACCAGTACATCGCTCCGGATCAATGCACTTTTTAGTATAATCTTTTTTGTTTACTGTTTTTTCAGTAAATTTCTTTTTGTTTACTGAAATGATAAACTTTTTCAGATTTTTTGTCAAGGATTTTTTTATTAAATATTTTATTTTTTACTGTTTTAACAGTAAAAAATAACACTTTTCCTGAAAAAAGGCTAAGTAAAGCCCTTTTCAGAAAAAGTGCCTTTTCTCTTTTCTTAAGCTATTGCAGCAGCCCGATGACAAAATTCATGAACGCCGCTTCATCACCCTCCCAGATTTCGCGCACCAGCGCTTCTCTTTCCGGGTCAAGGGACATGGTTTCCTTTACGTCCTCAAAGGGGAACAGCCCTGTTTTTACATTGGTATCCATTCTGCACCTCCTAGTATTTTCCATACTCACGGACATAAGCGTTGACCGCGGTAATGTTTTCCATGTTAATATCCCGCACCGATGTGGTGATCTTGTCAAAGCCGAAGGCATAGCCGCCGCCCGGCGCCAGAATATCCATCAACTCCTTGGTCTTGTCGATACAGGCCTCTTTTGTCCCCTGGGCAATGGTCGTCACAGGGAAAAAGCCCGTAACGCTCATGATCTTACCAAGGCGCTCCTTGATGATCCTGGGGTCCGCGTACTCAAAACGCCCCAGAATCCGCCCGGCAGGCAGCTCTTCCAGATAATCGTAGTAGCGGGTCCAGTCGCCCTCAAAGAAAATATAGAGATAATGGCCCCTTTCCACCAGCGCTTCAACCATTTTCTTAAAGGTCGGCCACCACAGCTCGCTAAAGACCTTTTCACTGAGGTAAGGCGGCATGTGCAGCGGCATAAAGACCATCTGGTCCACTGCGGGGGGCGCGACACAGGCCTTCTGAATCATCAGCGGCAGCAGGGCTTCGCAGGCTTCCTTTACCTCGCTCTTATGGCGGCGGATATCCTTCGAAATGCCCGTAAAGCTCCTGAGCAGATCGGCCAGGAAATCAAAGGGCGCCTCCGCCGATGCGGAAGTGATGAGCGGCAGCCCGTTATCTGCAAGTATCTGTCCCACCGCTGCGTTAAACGGCCCGAAGGTCCGGTTAAAGGTCATCATGCCTCTGGCCAGTGCCATCCCGCGGTAAGGCTCAGGCTTGTCAAAGACCTGATAGAGCCGCGGCAGGCATGTGCCCGCCAGAAAAGCGGCCGGGTTCGCGATCAGCGCTGCGTATTCCGTGTCCTCCATGGCGTGCACCTCAGGGTGCTGGACATAGCCATCCTTGCTCTGCACAAAGGACTTGGCTTCCAGAGCGCTGTAATACCGCGGTGAACGGTAAAAAGTGCTGCGGATAAAGTCACCGTCATAAGCCGGAATGGCTCTGCCCATAGCGTCGATGATGAGGCTGGTATCCCAAAGCCCCTCAAACATGGAATACCCTGCGTACTCGATGGCCAGCTCCGGCGTGACCACATGCTCGATCGGCACATAGTCTGGTGCTTCCAGCGCCACAACCTTACGGATATTCTCAATCCGCTCCTGTTTTTGATTCATTTGATTACCCCTTTCCCAATACAAAAATTTTATAACCGTAGAATCTCTTTAACATTTTCGGCTTTTTTAAAAATAGCCGATTTATAATTTGCATTATAGAGCCTATTCCGAGGTTTGTCAAACATTTTTATTAAAACCTTTTATTTTTACTGTTATTTTTTCATCAAAAACCCTGTTAAAATCACGTCTTTCGGGTTTTTTAATTTTTTTCTGAACAAAGTTATGCTATACTGTTAAAAACAGCAGCAAGGAGAGACCCATGGCAAAAGCAGTATCCGATAAGGGGTTAAAAACTAAAAACAGGATTCTTGAGATTGCACGGTCCGATTTTCACAGCAAGGGCTTTGCGAAAGCGTCGGTCAAGGACATCTGTGCCCAGGCCGGAATCCGCACCGGCACCTTTGCCTATTATTTTAAGACAAAGGAAGATCTGATCAAGGCTGTCTACTCAGAGCTCCACCTCCAGACCTACGCCTTTGTGGAAAACCATACCCAGTCCCAGGGCGTCAACAGCATTGAGAAGAATGCCTACACCGCGTTTCTTTACTACGGCGCAGTCTTCAAGGATGAGGCTACCACGCGCTTCCACGCCGATACTCTCCGCCGGGAGTCCATCCAGACTTTTCTGGGCCAGAATTTCCGCCATGTCTACCGTCAGTTCATCAATGACTGCGGCTACACCCTGAGCGACGCTGAGCTCTACACCCTCAGTCTGGCCGACCTCGGCATGCGGCGCGAGATCGTCCTGGATTTCATTGAAAACCCCAAGCCCGGGCACACCGTCAGGGGGCTCATCACCCACCTTTACCTTTATCGGAGCCGGCTTTTTAAAATTGACGAGGACCAGATGCAGACCTACCTTTTAAGGGGCGAAAAATTTGAACAAAAATACGATCATTCAAAAATAAAACTCCTGGTCTGATGCCGGCGCTAATATTTACATCGACACATCAAAATTCTGCCCGGTTCAACAGGTTTATACCTTGTTCTCCCCTAAAATCCATGTTAAAATTTGGCTTAGAACTTTTTTAAAAGGAGCCCACTTATGCGAAAAATGACAAAAGGCGAAATGACGAAGGAGCGTATTCTCGCAAGCGCCAAGGAGCTGTTCTACGAACAGGGCTATGACGCAACCACCATCCAACAAATCGCGGACCGTTCCGGTACAACGCTTGGCTCTATGACCTACCATTTTGCGACCAAAGCCACCTTTGTGAGCCGTCTGTTTGACGACTACTTTACGAATCTTGACGCAGCCATTCGCCAAAAACAATATGAACCGTGGAATTCCTTTGAGAGCCACTTCCGGCTGACCATGATCTATTATCACAACCTTTTATCAGACCCGCACACGCGGAATTTTTACTATGAGGTTTTTAAGAACGATACGCTTTTCAGCTCTCTCCACGGAAACATCAGCCAGATCTACCATGATTTTATAAGAGACTACAGCCTGCGCATCCGCCCTATCGAGTTTGACGCTATTGTGACCGCCGACTTCGGTGCCCGCCGTGAGTGCCTGCTGTCTTATTGTGAGGAGCGCCTGAAAATGCCCATCGAGGATTTCGGTATTTTTCTCCTGACCAATACCGCCCGCTGCATCGGCATTCCCGAGGCTGCCATCTATAAAACCAGCTATCAGTCTCTGGTTTTTTACAGAAGTCATGATTTCTCAGACGTTCAGCTTTTAAAATAACAGCCTTTCCTGAACGGGGGCCAAAAAATACAGAAAAGTCCAAAACGCATTGTGGTTTTGGACTTTTCTGTATTTTTTATGGCTTATTTGCGTGTGATACTGCTTAAAAATTCCTTTGTCCGGTCATTTTTCGGGTGCTCGAAGATGTCCTCTGGCGCGCCCTCCTCCAAAATGATCCCATCGTTCATAAAGAGAATCTTGTTGGCAACCTCTCTGGCAAAGCTCATTTCATGGGTTACGACAATCATGGTCATGTGTGCCTCGGCCAGCTGCTGCATAACGTTCAGAACCTCACCGGTCAGCTCTGGGTCCAGAGCAGAGGTGGGCTCGTCAAAGAGCAGAATATCCGGATTCATCATAAGCGCCCGAGCAATGGCCACACGCTGTTTTTCACCACCGGAAAGGGTGGACGGCATGGCGTCGATCTTTTCCAGCAGGCCGACCTGGGCCAGGTGCTTCTCACAGCGCTCATCCATTGCCTCGCCCTTTTCCTTATTGACAACCTTGGGGGCAAGCTCGAGATTCTGGCGGACAGTGAGGTGCGGAAAGAGATTAAAATGCTGGAACACCATCCCCATTTTCATGATAATTGCCCGGATCTCGTTCTGTGAGGCGTAGACGCCATCCTTCATCAGGTCTTTGCCCTCCATGGTGATGGTGCCGCTGTCGGCCTTTTCAAGGTCGATCAAGCAGCGCAAAAGTGTCGATTTTCCAGAGCCAGAGGAGCCGATCACAGCCACAACGTCGCCCCGGTTCACCTGAAAGGAGATGCCCTTCAGCACATGATTGATGTCAAAGCTCTTGTTCAAATTGGATACATTGATGATTTCTTCCATGACAGTCTCCTAAAATTCATATTTCTTTTCCAGCTTTTTAAAGATAAAGGTGAGCACAAAATTGATGACCAGATAAATCGCTGCTGCCACCACAAAGGCAAAGGGGTTGGCGTCCCGGTTCACCGCTGTTTTGGCATAGTGAATGATTTCCGCCACACCGATGGTAGTGACCAGCGCTGTATCCTTGAGCAGCGTGATGGTCTCATTGCTGATGGAGGGCAGGCAGACCCTGATCATCTGCGGAATCACCACGCGGATCATGGTCTCAAACTTGGTCAGCCCCAGCACCTTAGACGCCTCATACTGACCCTTGTCGATGGCCAGGAGCCCGCCTCTGAAAATCTCGGCAAAATAGGCGGCGTAGTTGAGCCCAAAGGCGATACAGGCGGCCACAAAGCGGTCAAACACCAGAAATTTGCCAACGCCCGGCAAAAGCGGCAGGCCAAAATAGACAAACATCAGCTGCAAGAGCAGCGGCGTCCCTCTGAGGATATAAATATAGACTTCTGCAAAGCCCCGCAGCACCATAATCCTGCTTCTGGACATCAGGGTAAACAAAAATCCCAGCGGCAAGGACGAAACAATGGTCACCGCAAAAACAGCCAATGTCACCAGACACCCCTGGAGCATTGGCGTAAGCACATTCATAAAATAGGTTGAATCCATAATATCTCCCGTAATTATCAAATGGAGAATGGAAGGCACTTCCATTCTCCATTGCTATTTAGTTTCCTGTATAGAAAATGTCTTCGCCGAACCATTTCTTGGAAATCTCAGCGGCAGTGCCGTCAGCGACCATGTCGTCAATGGCTTTCTGAATTTTTCCCTGTAATTCGGTGTTGCCTTTCTTGACGGCAACCGCGTAGGTTTCCGGTGACAGGCTTTCGTCAAGGATGACATAATCGGCTTTTTCACTTGAGATGTAGTAGCGCGCGACCACAGAATCCACAATGACTGCGTCGATACGGCCAATGCCCAGATCCTGGAGGGCCGATACATTTTCAGGGTATTCGTTCATGCCTGCAACCTTGGTGTGGATGTCGTCCGCTTCAAAGGCGTCATAGGCAGAGGAGCCCTTCTGGAGGCCGACGTTCTTGCCTTCAAGGTCTGCCTTTTTAGCGATGCCGGAGTCTTTTTTAACCACGATCACCTGGTCGTTTTTCAGGTACGGCTTGGTCATCAGCATGGCTTCCTCGCGTTCCGGTGTAACGGACAGGCCGTTCCAGATGGCGTCGATGTTGCCGCTGTCCAGCTCAAGCTCTTTGGTATCCCAGTTGACTACCTGCATTTTCGGTTCCATGCCCATACGTTTGGCGGCTTCGGTGGCTAAGTCCACATCAAAGCCGACAATGTTGTTCTGGTCATCGCGGAAGCCCATAGGCGGGAAGGAATCGTCCAGACCAACCACAAAGGTCGCATCGTCATTCGCACTGTTTCCTGCTGCCTGGTTGTCGTTTCCGCCGCTGCTGCTGCAGCCCGACAGCATCGCCAGGGCCAGAAGTGCAACGAACAGTAAAGTCATCATACTTTTCTTTTTCATTTCTCTCTCCTTTAAAATGACAGTATTCATATACCTGTATTATACACTTCATTACAGTAAAATGCTACTACAAAATGCATATTTTTTTATTATTTATTTGTTGTACTTATTGATTTGCCATTAGCCTCAGAGTGCCTTTTCCTCACAATCAATCCTCGCCGTCCAGGGGCGAAAAGGCCGAAACCGCCTCGTAAAGCTGCTTTTCCCCACACACCGGGCAGGCACACGCTGTCAGATCAATAGTATCAGGATCAACCGTTTCAAGCGTTTCACCGCATTCACAAATATATTCTGGCATGATTTTCTGTCCATCGGCTTTCTCCACCGCATAGGCAAAACGCTTGTGAAAAGCGCCGCAGGCCGGGCAATGGTAAACGCCATAGCGGTAATCGGTGACGAGGGTGCCGCCCTCCTCGGTCACCATGCGTTTTATCTGGGCCAGCGCCTCCGGGTCCCGGACCAGCCTCGGCAGCACAGCGTACTCCGAATCGAAATCCGGCGTTCCGAAATGGAGCAGCCCGACCCCCAGATAAAAGTCTTTTTCATAGCTGCATTTCCTACAGCTAATCGCCAGCGTATTTTTCATATAATGTCCCTCCCGTATTTTTATCTTTCAGGTGCAAACAATGCGGACAGGGCGGTTTGGCCCGCTTATCGGCATTGCTTGCAGCTCAAAGTGCTATAAAAAAACAGGTGCGCCTGTATCACGGCGCACCTGTCTGCCTTTTCGTTCTCTTACGGCATGTGGTTGTAGAATATTTCCAGAATTTCTGCGGAGGATGCAGCGCCCGGGTCCAGGTGGCCGATGGCACGTTCGCCGAGACGCATGGCTCTACCTTTGGTCGCAACGATGTTGCGGGTAGATTCCAATCCGTCCTTGCCGGCTTCCACTGCTTTCGCCATGGCTTCCTTCGGAGCTGCGCCGCCTTCATAGGCGGATTTTAAGGTTTCAACGGCTGGCACTAAGGTATCCAGCATTGTTTTTTCACCGGTGGTGGATTTACCACGTTTTTTAATGATGTTGACGCCGGTTTCCATCATTTCGATAAATTCGTCAAAGGTTACGCCGTCATCCGGGCCCTTTGTCTTGACCGGCAGGCCAAATTTCATGAAAAAGCTGCCGTATAACGGTCCGGAGGAACCGCCAACCTTGTCGAGCAGTGCGGTGCCGACTTTTTTGTAAAAGCCGTTTACGCTTTCTTTCTGCCATTCATCAAGGTTTTTAGCAACTTCTCTGAAGCCGATGGACAGGTTCATACCGTGGTCGCCGTCGCCGATGGCGGAGTCCAGCTCGGTAAAGTATTCCTTGCGGTCCTCCGCCAGCTTGATCAGATCTTTTACGACATCTACAAAATACTGTTTATCTAAAACATATTCGCTCATTTTATGGTCTCCTTTTTGTTCTTATTTCACCAAATGCGCCCTGTCCTATTGATAGGGACATAGGACAGGACGTACTTTGTGAAGTAAAGAATCCCGGACCCCGCAAAGGGCCCGAGACACGGTTAAAATTTATTCTCTCTTAATTCGTTAACGCTGGATGTTTATACCTGTGTGAAGTAAGGTGTGTCACATGGGTAGTCTAATAATTCTTTCAGTTCGTCATCCAGTTTACATAAAGTAACGGACATACCAGCCATATCCATGGAGCATGCGAAAGGACCAACTAAAGCTCTGTGAACCTTGATGCCTTTTTCTTCCAGGATCTGGGCAACGCGTCTGTAGCAGATATGTAAGTCAAGAACTGGAGTTGCGCCTAAGCTGTTAACCAGTACATAAACTTCATCGCCAGCTTCGTATGGCAGATCTTTCAGGATTGGGTCCATGATTTCGTCGATAACTGCGTCAGCCGGTTCGATCTTGCCTCTTCTGACACCAGGTTCGCCGTGGATACCCATACCGATTTCCATGTCGCCGTCTTCCATGTCAAAGATTGGGCCGCCCTTAGACGGTAAGGTAGCGGAAGACATTGCAACGCCCATGCTGCGGGTGTTGTCATTACATTTTGAAGCAGCAGCAACAACAGCATCCAGGTCTGCGCCCATAGCAGCTTTTGCGCCGGCAGCCTTGAATACGAAGAAGTCACCTGCAATACCACGACGGTCAGGGATATTTTCTGAGGAAACAACATCGTCTGTTACCAGAACGGTTTCAACACGGATATCATCTTCTTCATCGGCTTTTTCTGCGCCCATGTCAAAGTTCATAACGTCGCCTGCGTAGTTACCATATAAGTAGATAACGCCCTTGCCATTGTCAACTGCTTTAGCGGCTGCATAGCATGGGTCCGGAGAAGGAGAAGTATTGATATTACCAATTACAACGCCATCTGCAAAGTTTTCACCGACATAACCGATGAACAGCGGTTCATGACCGGAGCCACCACCAATAACAACACCAACTTTGTCTTTTGTTCCAGCATCTTTTGTCACAACGACACGGCCCTGTGCTTCTTCAAGGTCACACATTTTTACATAGCGGTCATGCGCTTTGACATATCCTTCCACCATTTCTTCCACTACGTCGTAGGGATCGTTGATCAAACGTTTCATTGTCATGATAAATTTCCTCCTGAAATTCTTTATTTTAACGGGTGACTCCCGTTATTAACATTTACACAGCTCTTTGGCTGATTTGGACACATTCATGATTTCTTCCGGGTCGTCGGTGATGGTCGCCTGTACCACACCGGCGAAAGCACCCTCCACGATGGGGCAGTCCACCATATGAACTCTTTCCTGCAGGTCATCATCGAGCATATCGATGGCGGTTTCCGCACTGATGATCGAGCTGCCCATATCGGCGTAAATCAAAATGTTCTTGCAGTCCTCCAGGGACTCGATGGCATCCTGAATCTTAATCGCGCTGGTTCCGATTCTTCCGCCATCAGCACCGCCTGCCGCGATTACCTTTACACTACCATCATTCATTTCTTCGACAATTTCTGCCAAACCTTCTGCCAGCTTTGCGCTGTGAGAAACGATTACAACACCTGTACCTGCCATAAATATCCTCCTAAAATTTGATTCACTTAGCCGTGAAGCTTCTTTCGTGCCCGCTGGACGCTGCCAAAGGAGCACGCTGATTATATAACGCAAGATGCGTGCCAAAACTTAAACCGGCGCTTATTTTTATGTTAACCCATATTTCTTAGCTTTGGCTGAAACCGTCTTGTGGTCAAGGCCAAGGGCCTCTCCGGCTTTTCTGAAACTTTTATATTTAGACAGGGCTGAAGCGATAAGATCCCGCTCCATTTCCGCAAAAGTGGGTAATTTTTCCCCGCTTTCGTCCGAAACACCTGAAAACCCGGGGATATTTTCCCCAATCGCTCGGACGTAGGACGGCAGATCGTCCACGCCGATCCACTCACCGCCGCTCAGGGTAACCCCGCGCTCGATAATGTTCTCCAGCTCACGGACATTTCCAGGAAAGACATAGTCCTCCAGGCACTGAAGCGCGGGCTTTGTTATGCGCTTTTGCGGTAATTGGTATCGCATACATATTTTATCAATAAATGCTTCCACAAGCAAGGGAATATCGCCTTTTCTTTGCCGCAAAGGCGGTAAAATGACCGAAATAACGTTCAAACGGTAATATAAATCTTTGCGGAAGCTGTTATTTTCCATTAATTTCTCAAGGGGCGCGTTGGTGGCTGCGATGACCCGCACATTGATCTTGACAGGCGCAAGTCCGCCGACCCGCTCAACCTCCTGCTCCTGGAGCACCCGCAGCAGCTTGGCCTGCATGGCGCGGTCCATATCCCCAATCTCATCCAGGAAAATGGTGCCGCCGTCGGCCAGCTCAAATTTACCCGGTTTCATGCGCACCGCTCCCGTAAAGGCACCCTTCTCATAGCCAAAAAGCTCGGCCTCCAGAAGGTCGGCCGGGATAGCCGCGCAGTTCATGCTCACAAAGGCCCCATCCTTCCGGGTGCTGGCATTGTGAATGGCCTTGGCTACCAGCTCCTTGCCGGTACCGCTCTCGCCCCGGATGAGCACTGTCGCGTCGGTTTTCGACGCCTTGGAGGCCAGAGACAGGGCTTCTAAAAGCACACCGCTCTTGCCAATGATCTTTTCAAAGGAGGTGCCAATATCCTCCCGCTTTTCCAGTTCCTTTTCGAGCATGACCGTTTTAGCAGAAAGCTCCTCCACCTTGGCCGCCAGCTTGGTGATCTCAGTCAGTTCGCGCGCCACGATGGCGTTGCCGCTCACCGCACCGTCAACCGCGATCGGGCGGACATCCAGCATGAATTCCCGTCCATCGGCATTGGTGATGACAGTACCGCTCTGTCCGTTAAAAAAACCATTGGGGATTTTTTCCCCAGGGAACAAAATACCGATACTCTGTTCGGTAAGCTCGGACACCCTCTTTTTCAAAATACCGGTGAAAGCGTCGTTGGCATAGGTGATCCTGTGATCCTTGTCCACCAGACAGATGCCATCGTACACAGCCTCCAGAATGCTGATGAGCTTTCCCTCCAGCTCTTTTACGCTGCTCAGCTCCCAGGACAATGCTTCGATCTGGGTGATGTCCTGAAGCACAGCCACAGCGCCCACGTTACTGTTTTCCACCACCACCGGGCTCTTGTCACTGATGACCCAGTTGCCATTGATGGTTTCCTTCACGCCCAGCTTTTCCTTGCCGGTTGTAATCAGTTCGACTGCGCCGAAGCCAGGGATCAGGTCGTCCACCAGACGGCCGATGGCCTGCTCAGCGTCGATGCCGGTCATGGCCTCAGCAGCGGCGTTAAAAATGGTGATGCGCCCTGCGCCGTCCATGACAATGAGGCCATTGTGGATGCTCTCAAAAATCTTTTCGCTGGTCAGGGTATTCTTCTGGATAATGTTGTCAACCTCATCCTGATCCACCACACCGGCGCCGTCCATGAAATCGGCCAGCGACGATACGGCCTGTTCGCTCCGTGTGCCGTCGCCGAAAAGCTCAATCTGCTCGCCTTTCTTCAGCTTCATCCCCACCAGCGGGAGTACAGAATTGCAGGGGACGATCAGAGCGTGGTCCACCCGCTTGATGTACAGACGGCATCCAAAACGCTCCTCAAGCTCTGTTGTCTTCTGAACCACCATCGCGGCCACCCGGGTATGGATTCCCTTCTCGTAGCCGATGGTCACTGTTTTTTGTGTTCGCAAGCTGCGTCCCTCCTTCTTTTTTCAATTGCATTCATTCTATCCTGTTTTTATGCTTTTTTCCAGTGTTTATTTTGTCGTATTCCTGTAACCTTAATAAAACTTTGCATTTAGTTCTGAAATTAATTTCCGCTATGCAAATAATTAAAAATATGGCATAATAGACTTAAAGAAACTAATAAAATTCCAGGAGGATTTACAAATGAGAATTGCAATTGATTGTGATGATGCTGCTTTTGATTTCAAGGATGCGATCTACGAACATTTAAAAAGCGAAGGTTACGACATTACTGACTTAAAATATTCTGCTGACCATGACTGCGATTACCCGGACATTGCTTTTAATCTGGCTGAAAAGGTAGCAGACAAAACCTATGACAGAGGAATCATCATCTGTGGTACCGGCCTTGGCGTTGCCATGATGGCAAACAAGGTCCCAGGCGCTTTCGCTGGCACCTGCCACGATACCTTTGCCGCAGAACGCCTGGCAAAATCCAACGATGCCAATATTATCACCATGGGTGCGCGCTGCATCGGTGTTGAACTCGGCAAAATGATCGTTGATGCTTACATGAAGAGTGAATTTGCCGGCGGCGGTTCTACCAAGAAAGTAGAACGCATGCGCGAGCTCGAAAAAACTTACATGAAATAATCCAGGTTCCAGCATGAAAAAAATGTTTTTAGGAACAAACTGGAAAATGAATAAGACAACCGCTGAGGGGCTGTCTTATACGGACGCGCTGACGGACATTATTTCAAAGTATCCGGAATTCGAATTTTTCATCATTCCGCCCTATGTCCAGCTTTGGAAAATCCGTGAGCTCATCGACTCTAAAAAATCCGCATTAAAACTGGGCGCCCAAAACGTACATTATGAGGACGCCGGACAGTTTACCGGAGAAATTTCTCCAACCCAGCTAAAGGAAATCGGCGTGGACATCCTGGAAATCGGCCACAGCGAACGCCGCCAGTACTTTAACGAAACAGACTACACCGTCAATCTCAAAACCCTTGCAGCCTTAAAGCACGGCTTTACGCCGCTCGTCTGCATCGGCGACAGCATGCAGGACAAAAAATACGGTGTATCTAAGGAAGTGCTGGCCCGTCAGCTGAAGATTGCCCTGCACGATGTGCCTGCAGAAGCCATCGGCAAATTCTGGGTCGCCTACGAGCCTGTCTGGGCCATTGGCGTGAACGGAATTCCCGCAGAAGCACCGCTGGTGAACGACATTCATAACCATTTGCGGGACGTCACGGTTGAGCTCTACGGCGAAGCCGGGCGCGAAATTCCGCTGCTGTTCGGCGGCAGTGTCAACATTGACAACGCCAGGCAGTATGCGCCCTTCGAAAACGTCAACGGCCTGTTCATCGGCAGAAGCGCATGGCAGCCGGACTCCTTCGAGGACATCATGAAATCTTTACACGAAACCTTAGCATAAAAAAGCCCTTCGGGGCTTTTTTTATTGGCCCAAAAGCTTATCTGTCTTTATCCTTAAAGAAATACGTCAGCCTTGACAGCCGAAACGCCAACTGATAAGATTCCAGTAATTTACCGGGTACCTGTGTGTATCGGGTATTAACCGCAAAGGAGCACAAAATGAAAACACAGCATTACGACGGCAGCCGCCTCTACCTCTACGCAGGCCAGCTTCCTGTCGATGAGACAGTAAAGCGGCTGGAGGCCCTCCTCCAGGAAAAGAATATTCCTGTTTTCGCCAAATTTGATCACGCCCTCAACGCAAGCCAGGTTGGGCTTGATCTCCGTCCAACCACGGTGCTGGTCTTTGGCTCCCCTCAGGTCGGGACTGGACTCATGCAGGCTGACCAGAGTATTTCTCTTGATCTGACGCTGCGCATCTCTGTCTGGGAAGATGAAGCCGGAAGCACCTGGCTGGCTTTTCCAAAAACCGCAAAGATGGCCGAGACCTACGGCCTTGAGAACCATCCGGTAATCCCAAAAATGGAAGCCCTGATGGAATCCCTTGTCCAGACGGCAGGCAGGCCTTAGCCCGCACAAAATCTCTGATGGACAACGATACAAACAATAAGGGAAAGTTGTTTTTTATGGCGCGCTTTTGTGATATAATCCTTGTAATTCACTTTAAGGAGAGCGGTCATGAAGAAAATCACCACGCGTCAGGTCATGATGACTTTTATCGGCATTTATCTGGGCGCAAGCTTTGTCTCCGGACAGGAAATCTACCAGTTTTTTGGCGTGTTTGGCGGCTATGGCATTGCGGGCATGGCTGTGGCAGTGTTTGTGTTCTTCCTCTTTGGCTGTATGATCATGCGTATTTCCCACCGCACCGGCATCCGGGATTTTGAAAAGCTGGTGGTCCGGGGCTACCATCCGATTCTGCGTCTGATCTTCGGCGGCTTTACCCTGCTCTTCATGTTTACGGTCGTCATGGTTGTGGTGGCCGGCGCCGGTGCACTCCTCGAACAGCTCTGCGGCTTTCCAGCCTTTGTGGGCAGCATTTTCATGGGGCTTCTGCTTGCCGTGGCCGGTACGACTGGCGCTCGCGGCATGGTCTCAGCCTTTGGTTTTGTGGTGCCCTTTATGGTAGCGGTCGGTCTTATGGTTGGTCTTATGTCCTTTTTTAACCTGGACCTTTCGCCGCTTGCCACATCACCTGTATCTGGAAGCAACCCACTGGTTGGCAACTGGCTCATCGCTGCCCTGACCTTTGTCTCCTACAATCTGCTGGTGGCAATTTCTGTCCTCACTCCCATTGCACCCTCGGTAGAATCAGACCGCGCTATTACCCGGGGAATATTCTGGGGTTCGCTGCTGCTGTTCGTCATTGCAATGTGCGTTCTGGTTCCCATCGCCCTGCATTTACCGCTGGTTCAGGATTCCAGCCTGCCGATGCTCACCCTTGCCTCAGCTATCCATCCGGCTCTGGGCATCCTCTACGCCGTGCTGCTGCTCTGTGGCATGTTTGGCTCTGGGCTTTCCTGCCTTTACGCGGTGTCCACCCGTGTGCGCAAAATCGGCCCAATTCATGGAAAGAGCCTGCTGATCGCCATCATGGCCGCTGCTACCCTGGGGAGCATCGCCGGGTTCAAGAATCTTATCGCCACTCTTTTTCCCCTGTTTGGATACTTTGGCCTGCTGGCGCTGGCGAGCGTGGCATGGCACTATCTGTCCATCGCCTGGAAGCGGAAAATCGACCGTTGATCGTTCAGGTGCAAATTTGCAGAGCAAATTTGATTGGAAGCGGCCGCAGGCCGCAGTCAAAATCGCTTTTGCTTTAGCAAAAGGGTTCCAAAACTATCCACTATCCACTGATACAAACAATGCGGAAAAGTCTGTTTTTCGACTTTTCCGCATTGTTTGTATGCTAGACCGGGATGCGCAGGACGGTTTTCAGGCGCTCTGGCTTTGCCCGGCGTGGGTCGGAGAGATAGATTTCATGGTGCTTCTGCTCCCAGCCCGGGCGGCGGGACAGGCCCTCGGTTTTCATAAAGGCGGCCAGCGCATCAAAGGATCGTCCCTCGTCCGCATATGGGCCGACGTGCATGATCTGAACGCAGTCGCCCTCGTTAAAGGTCTGGAACCGGACCCCCTCAAAATCGATCTCTGGCTTTTTCTCCCGGCTCTCCAAAAGCACTGCTTCGTACAGCGCAGGCGTTACAAATTCCGGCTGGCGGATCATGGACGTCCACTGCCAGTCCTCACGATTGTCCGAAACACCCCACCACAGGCCTTCCAGAGGCGGCACAACATATTCAAAATAACCCTCTGGCAGATCACCTGACATTTTTTTCATCTTGATGCCAAAACTGAGCGCGTACAGCGCGCTGAGCGCATTCTGATAGCAGGCGCTTTCCGGAGCGCCAGCGCCATCCACCATGATAAAAGCAATCTCCGGCACCGTGATCCTGCCAGGCTTCTTTCCCGGCATGTATAAATCCTTGTATTCTTTTTTATAATCCATCTTAGAAACCGTCATCTGAGTGTCCTCCTGTTTTTTCTTATCCTTAGGATAACCTCTCCCGCGCAGGGGAAGGTCAAGCTTTTTTAATGGATTTTGGATTTCTTACAGGGCTTTGTGCTATCATTTTAAAAAGCATTGTCATAAGAAGGAGGCTTTTAAAATGATTTGTCATTCTCAGGATGCTGAGACATCCGGTATTTTGCACGTTGCCCAGAGCATGTGCGTGGCTGCCCGCACAGCGCCAAAAGCCCGCGGCATTGACCATATGGATTCCTGTTACCTGACCGGCGAGGAAAAAGAAGCGCTGGCCGCCGAAATGGACCGCCTTGGCCGTGAACAGGATCTCGCGTTTTTTATCCGTGACGCTGAAAATGTGCGAAACAGCGCTGCTGTGGTGCTCGTTGGCACCAGCATTTCCCAGCGGGGCCTGAACGAGGCCTGCCAGTACTGTAACCACCAGAACTGTGCCGAGTGTGCCCGCGAAAACGGGCTCTGCGCCTTTGATCCCATGGATCTTGGCATTGCCCTTGGTTCTGCTGTGGGCGTGGCATCGGCGGCCCATGTGGACAACCGTATCATGTTTTCTGTGGGTAAAGCGGCCATCTCTCTGGGATATTTAGATGAAAAAATAACCATGGTGCTGGGGATTCCGCTTTCCGCCAAGGGAAAATCACCTTATTTTGACCGGGGCTAGGGGGTAATGGAGAATTGAAAATTGAAAATGGAAAGTTATGGTACAAATCCGCTATGCGGATTTGATTCAATGCGGCCTACGGCCGCGTTTTTATCGTTTTGGTGATCGCCAAAACGTTCATCAATCTTCCACTTTCAACTTTTCATTTTCCACTCGAATGGTCTCAAGCTTAATCTTCAAATTTTTTTCTCAAATTCAGCTTCGTTTTAACCTTCCTGCTCCTCCTCATACTACGCCATTTTAAGATCAAAGACCGCAATCTCGGGCACAGCGCCGAGGCGGGCTGGAATCTGGGTACAGCCGATGCCCTTGTTAACGTACAGCTCCGTGCTGTTCTCAGGGTCGATGGTGTAAAATCCGCGGATATATTTTTTTCCGAGGTCTGTCGTCACCGTGGGCAGCAGCGGCAGGCGGATCTGTCCGCCGTGGGTGTGGCCGGAGAGAACCAGATCCACACCGGTTCCCTGCAGGCGGTCCGCGCCGTCGGGCTCGTGCATGAGAATGATCTGATAATCACTGCCTGCCGTCCCCCGAACGGTCTGTTTTATATCCGGTTCTCCATAGAGCAGATCATCGGTGCCGCCAATGGCGAGGGTCCTGCCTTCCCCTGCCGGAAGGATGACCGCCTCGTTTTCCAGCAGGATAAAGCCAGCCCGCTCCAAAACCGGCGCGTACCATCTTGCCATTTTGGTGCAGTCGTGATTGCCCCAGACCGCAAATTTTCCCAGGCGGGCTTCAAGCGCTGCCAGCGGCTTTGCTGCGTCCTCCCGCCGGTAACGGATGAAGCGGTCGTACAGGTCTCCGGTGAAGACCACCACGTCAGGCGAGAGCCGGTTCACCTTACGCACCAGGCGGGCAACCTTGCGCCTGGGATAAAAGGGGCCGATATGAATATCTGTGAGCTGGACAACCCGCAGTCTCGCCTGCCCGGCGCCCATCTCATATTTTTTAACCGCCAGACGGTTCGGTTCCACAAGGATACTGTAAGCCGCCAGCAGCCCGAGTCCTCCAAACGCGGTCATGATTGTTTTTTTCATCTGTTTTCAAATCCTTTCAGGTCATTATTTCTTACAGGTAAGGTACAAACAATGCCGAAAAGTCCATCGAAAGACTTTTCGGCATTTTCTGTATGCGATGTGAAGCTTATTGTAACGGATGATGCTTAAATGATTCAAAAGAAGAGCTCTGATGTGCTGTCAAAGAAGCGCCGCCGCCCGAGACTGCACCTTTTATCCAGATAAGAAAAAAGGCTTCGTCTCTCAAGTTTTTTGACAGCCTGTCTGGATAAAAGACAAAGCTTCGGCACCCGCCACCTAAAAATCTCCACATCCCAGAGAAGCGCCGTCTTTTACCTAAGCGGGAAAAGACAGCCTGCGGGCAAAAAGCAACAATCCGAAACCACCTTTACTAAATTAAAAAAAGCAGCTCATCCCTGTCCGGCTGTTCCAGACAAAAGCCTCGATTCCGGACCGTCACCCCAGCGCCTGGGTTCTTTTCCTGTCTGGATAAAAGACAGAGCTTCGGCGCCCTTACGCCTGCTCTTTCTCCTCCGACGCCTCTCTCACAATATAAACCGGGCGCTCCTTGACCTCCAGGTAGGTTTTAGCCAGATACTGTCCGAGAATCCCAACGCACAGCAGCTGAATGCCGCCGATAAAGATCACGATGCAGGCCATGGAGGGCCAGCCAAAGGCAGAGCCGCCGTAGAGCAGCTGACGGACGATGATAAATAAAATGGCGATAACCGCCACGCCGCAGAGGGCAATGCCACCGAAGGAGGCCAGTGCCAGGGGCGCGACGGAAAAAGCGGTGATGCCCTCCATCGAGTATTTGAACAGCTTCCAGACCGACCACTTAGTCTCCCCGGCGGCGCGCTTGATGTTTTCGTACTCCAGCCACTTGGTCTTAAAGCCCACCCAGCCAAAAATGCCCTTTGAGAAGCGGTTGTACTCGGTCACGCTGAGGATCGCCTCGACTACCTGCCGGGTCATCATCCGGTAATCCCGGGCGCCGTCCACAATGTCGGCATTGGAGATCCGGCGCATGATCCCATAAAACCGTCTGGCCAGAAAGGAACGGATCTTCGGCTCGCCTTTGCGGCTCACCCGTCTTGCCGCCGCGCAGTCATAGCCTTCCTCGGTAATGGCGTCATACATCGGTTTCAGATAGTCTGGCGGGTCCTGCAGATCAGCGTCCATCAGGGCAACCAGCCCGCCTCTGGCGTGCTCGAGGCCTGCGTAGATAGCCGCCTCTTTACCAAAATTGCGCGAGAAAGACAGGTACCGCACACGGCGGTCACGTTTAGCAAACCCCTGGATCACGGCAAGGGTGCTGTCCGCGGAGCCGTCGTCCACAAACAGAAACTCGAAGGCCTCTCCCGCGGGAAAGCTGCCCAGCGCGCCGCAGAGGGCCTGATAGAAGGCGGGCAGCACGGCCTCCTCGTTATAACAGGGAACCACAATGGTGATTAAGCCCATGACATTCTTCCTTTCCAAGTTACTTTTCATTCATTATAACATGAATGAGCCAGCGATTATCTTTAATTTCTGATACAAAAAATACAGAAAAGTCCAAATCTCAGACTTTTCTGTATTTTCTGTACCTGCTTATTTTAGCAGAACACTGACGCAGTAAGGACAGATGCTCCGCCGGCAGCTGATCCGCTCGCCGCACACAATGCAGACCACCTCTGAATCGCCGGATTTATCATACTTCTCCGGAATCGCATGGCCGCAGTGGTGCCGTACCTGGTCACCTTCTTTAAAATAGCCGGTCAGGTCCATCTCCTTTACGCTCTTAAAGACATAGCTCCGAGTTTTTGCGCCCTTTCGGATCACAAAGGTGTGAAAGCTGTAAAGTCGTCGGGAATCCGGCGCTTCAGGGTCTCTCTCCACACGGCGCTCTACGCGCAGCAGCCGGCCGTCAAAAGTTTTATCCTCGTCGAAAAAGCTTCCTTTGGCATAGTATTTCTTCCCCTTCTGGGAAAATCCCGGGGAGCGTTCTTTTTTCATTATCCTGCACCTCCCATCCTTATTATCCTTTTCGGTGAATAAGCAGACAGCGGAAAAGGCCTGCTTCTCCGCTGTCTTGAGAAAGTCCAAATAAAAAAGCTGTGCAGGGCAGACATCCCCCATACACAGCTAAAAAGATTCTTCTTCTTAAAAATGCTAACACAAACAAAAGCTTACTCATTAAATATAGACGAATCCCTTGTTTTTGGAACTCAAATCATCTATAATAAGTAATGCGGTACGTGCCCCAAGAGGCCGTTGTGTACGGTGGGTCTACACCCTGCGCAAGCCGGATCAGTGGTGCGAACACTTTTCCGGATGCCGCATTTTCTATTCAGTTTTCTACCCTTTATTATAAACTGCTTTCGCCTTTTGCGCAATCTCTTTATTTAAAATCCTAAATTTTATCGGACCGGCAGAATCTTCCTGCAAACTTCGTCTACTCCCTGCGCCGGCTCTGGAATTTTCCTGACAGGGTCGCTCTCTGCAGCACATGCCCTGCCATCACCTCGAGCAGCTCTGCCCGGTGGCTTTCCGGCGGCAGGCTGATCTCACAGTCCAGCACGTAAGCGGTAAAGATATAGGTATGAACAGCTTTAAACGGCGGTTTTGGCCCTTTGTAGGCATGCCTGCCATAGGCCATGCCCTGCACCGCGCCGTCCAGGCTGTCCACGATCTTACCTGGCGGTATACTGCCCGGGATCTCTGCCTGCACAGGCAGGTTCCAGATAACCCAGTGGTTATAATTTTTAAATAAAGGGTGGGACGCGTCGTCCATCGTGATGGCCAGTGACCTGGCCTCTGGTGCGATTCCTTCCAGCGTCAGGGCTGGTGAACGGTTTTCACCTCTGGCCGAATTTTTCCTGGAAATCCATCCCCCTGCCTCAAAATCTCTGCTGCTCAATTTTAATGCTTTCATCAGTAATCCTCCAATCATCTTGCTGACCCCATTATACGCTGTTTTACTTTTTATTTTCTTTTATAAATCTGAAGCCCCTTTTCTTTCCCACGCTTCTGGGGTACACTAATAATAATCCAAAGGAGGCCATCATGAAAAAGAAAGCACCTATACCCGATAATTTCACTGAAGAATACATTGCTGTCGGCGGCATTGAGGAATATACCCTCCACTACACGGCCGCACCCGAACTGCCAGTCCTGCTCTTTGTCCACGGCGGGCCTGGCTCCTCCGAGGCTTATTTCGCCTACGTGATGGAGGAAATTTTTGCCGATCTGTGCACCGTGGTCCACTACGACCAGCGCGGCACCGGCAAGACCTTCATGCGCAATCCCGGTGCGGCCCCTGATCTTCAAAATCTCATGAGCGATTTGCACGAGACTGTCGAAGTGCTGAAGACGCGTTATCAAAAGGACAAGCTCTTTATCCTCGGGCATTCCTGGGGAACGGTGCTGGGCGCGCTCTACGCCCTCGAGCACCCTGAAAATGTGGCGGCCTATATCGGCGTGGGCCAGCTGGTGGACGTGGTCGAAAATGAACAGGCTGGCTACGACGCGCTTAAGCGCGCGGTGATCCGCTCGGGCAACAGCCGTGACATTCAAAAGCTTCGCCATATCGGCCCATATCCAGAGCGTCCCTTTGATGAGGTCATGCTCCACAAAATGACCAAGATCAGCGCCCTGAAGCAGAAATACTTTCCGGATGGCAAAACCGGGGCGATCATCAAATCCGCCCTCAAAAGCCCTATTTTTAAGCCATCGGATGTTCTCGGACTGGTCCAGAGCAATAAGCTCAACGCTGCACTGCTGGTTTCTGTGAGCAATTTCACCCTCTACGACTACAGCCATGACTACAAGGTGCCCGTCTACTTCATCTCCGGCGACCGTGACCGAACCACCCCAGCCAGCGAGGCACAGAAATACCTGGAGCGCCTCACGGCCCCGGCCAAAAAAGAATTCCTGATCAAAAATGCCGGCCACACCCCCATGTTCGACGATCCCAAGGCCTTTAAAGAGGCCATAGCTGAGATTATCAAAAAATAAATTCACCGGATTCCCCATACAAAATCTCCTGATATCTTGCTAAAGGTTTTTTGTCCATAACTATGCTATAATTATGTCACAACTACAAAGGAGGTCGCAATTATGCCTGAAATCCGACCCATCAGGGATCTGAGAAATACAACTGAAATTTCCAAACTTTGTCATGAAACCGGAGAACCGGTCTACATTACCAAAAACGGTTATGGCGATATGGTCATTATGAGCATGGACACCTACGAGCGGGACTTGGCCATCGCACAGCTTTACCGGAAGCTGGCCGAAGCAGAGACCGATATTGCCGAAGGCCGGGTTGAGGATGCGGGTGCTGTCTTTGACCATCTTCGGGATAAATACCATTATGGCCAGTGAGTACACGCTGTCTATTACAGCCCATGCCAAAGAAGATTTAAATAAAATCTACGAATATCTCGCAAACAGCCAGCAGGATCCTGTCGCCGCAAAGCGGACGATGCAAAAAATCGAGGAAGCTTTTTTAAACCTCAGCACCCTGCCCGAACGATTCAAAAAACTGGAGGACCCTTTTCTGAAATTAAAGGGCTACCGCAAGCGCGTGGTGCATCCCTATGTTCTTGTTTACCAGATCGATAAGACGACAGACACAGTCTACCTCGCCCGGGTTTTTCATGAGTCCATGAACTATTTTAAATATCTGTGACTCCCCATGCCAACAATGCCGAAAACCAAAGGACCGAGCCTTTTACCTAAGGAAAAAAAGCGTCCTGCGGACAGTGCCATCACACCTGGCTCTTTTTTACTAAAGTTGATGCTCCATCTCTCTACTGTCCGGCTGTTTCTTTAAAGCAACACGATTCCTGGCCGTTTACCACAGCGCCTGGACCCTTTTTCTTATCTGGATAAAAGGCGCAGTCCGCTCGGACTTATGATGCCAACAATGCCGAAAACCAAAGGACGGAGCCTTTTACCTAAGGAAGAAGAAAGCGTCCTGCGGACAGTGCCATCACACCTGGCTCTTTTTTACTAAAGTTGATG
>CAUEUD010000020.1 GCA_959020865.1 Eubacterium limosum
CTGGTCGTACTTGCAGTCTATTATGTCACACTCATAGCGTTGAGTTTTTAGGTACAGATTAAATAAAAAAAGAAAGCGGTAAAAGAAAAAAATCAAGACGAAGTCGCATCTTTTCTTACGGGGGAAGGAGGACTAAAATCAATAGAAATTGTGATGATTGCTGTTACAGGAGCAATGGCAGGTGGGACGATGTTTGGAGCGCCCGGACTTACTTATTCTGTTGGTTATATTTATACGATATGCGTCTATACAGCATTTATAACAGCATTTTCATCTTTGGGATCCTGCGGAAAAAAGATCGCAATTATCGGCCAAAGATTGCAAGCGTCTACAATTCTGCAACTACTGCATCACCGTTATCAAGATAAAAAATTGATCTATATCCTGTCTATCGGATGTGTTATATTCAGTACAGCTTTTGCATCAGCACAATTGATGATGGCGGCAAAAATGTTTACTGTTATTTCTGGAGCAGAAAGTTACTGGATAGGGCTTTTAATCGCGGCATCTATCACTGTAATTTATACACTTTCAGGCGGTATTAAATCTTTGGCAAGAGTTGCGGTTATGCAGGGTTTTTTGATGGTCATTGCTGTATTGCTGTTATTTTTTACACAGTATGCCGAGGTGCTCGGCGAGTATGGCAGTCTGCAAAACGCGATGGAATTTGTGGCGGCAACGAAAGCAGAGTTGTTGCAGGCTCAAACATGGGAACCCTTGTATGCCATTGGCACAGCCTTATTAACGGGCTGGATTACTGTTGCCATGCCTAATGTAACACAAACAACTTTGACGTACAGGAGTCCCAAAGTTTATTCAAGAACAATTGTATTTTCAACTTTGATTTTTTTGTTATGTCATGGCATTATGTCTGGCACAGGTGTACTGACTTTTGCCATGAATCCCAATCTTACAAGGCCAGATTTTGCCAGTATATATCTTTCAACAACTCTTTTACCAGGTTATTTAGCAGGCATTGTTATAGCGGGTTGTTTTGCCGCTATTCAGTCAACAGTTGCCGGAATCCTTCTGATTGCAGCAGCCAGTATGGCAAAAGATTTATACAAAGATTGTATCAATCCAACAGTAAATGTAAGAAGAGTTAGCAAAGCAACTCTTGTTTTGTTAGTTGTCATTGCAATCGCTGCGGTTTTGATAGCGATGTTTCCTTCCAGCCTTACACAGCTAATTAATAATTTTGCGAGTGCAGGATTGAGTATTGGCTTTCTGATGCCATTGCTTTTCGGTTTATACTGGAAAAAGGCGACTGCACAGGGTGCAAGATGGTCAACTGTTATTGGCTTGTCAGTTTATATTGGAAGCTATTTATTGTCAATATATGCTGATACATTTTGGATGACCTATGCAGGAAATGCGCACCCGGTCGTTCCAGCGATTCTTTTATCATTATTGACCATGATCATTGTCAGTACATTCACTAAAAAAGTTCCACTTGGAATTTGCGAAGTATGGTTTTGCAGTGATTACGACGAAAACTTCACTCAAAAATATGACTTGATTTGAGCAGTTAATTTAAACTGTCTTTAAAGTTTATTTTTTTATACGGTGTAAAGCTTATGGCGTACACCGTTTTTTATTTATAAAGATTCATACTTTGCCGCGTAGCTGATTATCAGCTTTTGATTCATCTTCCGCCTTAAATAAGCATAGCAGCCAATCAGCGCGCCGAGGGTGATGATCCAGGTGATGGGGTAAGAGTAGTAAATAACCGCCGGCGAGTGATACTGCGGTACCTGAAAGATTGTGGCGATCCACAGAAGCCGTAAGCCACAGGCGCCGATGAGACTGATCACCATGGGAACAACCGAGTAGCCGATCCCTCTGAGCGCCCCGACCATGACATCCATCATCCCGCAGATAGCGTAGGCAGTACCAATGACCAGAAGGCGCTGCATGCCTGCCTGAATGACCTCTGGGCTGGAGGAATAAATGCCGAGAAGGCTGTTTCCAAAGAACACAGCCAGGTTGCCGAGAACAAGCCCGACCACCAGAACACAAACCTCGCCGGTGATGACGATGCGGTCAAGCCGCCTGTATTGTCCGGCGCCAAGATTTTGGCTGGTAAAGGAGATGGTAGCCTGGTGCAGAGCATTCATGGCAATGTAGATAAAGCCCTCGATATTGGCCGATGCCGAGTTGCCAGCGACCACCACAGGACCAAACAGATTGATGGAAGACTGGATAACCACATTGGACAGCGAGAAGATCACACCCTGAAACCCGGCAGGCAGGCCGATCTGTAAAATCTTGATGAAGCTGCTGCGGTCGATACGAAGATTTCCCGGAATCAGGCGGATACCGCTCTGTTCACGCATGAGACAGCGGATTACCAGCGTCGCAGCGATACACTCAGCGATGGCGGTAGCCGCAGCGACACCTGCCACATCCATTTTAAAACCAATGACAAAGATAAGATTTAAAACAACATTGACAACACCAGCGCCCATAAGGTAATACAATGGCCGTTTGGTATCCCCGACGGCCCGAAGAATGGCCGCACCAAAGTTATAGAGCATGGTGCCGGTCATGCCGATAAAGTAAATCCGCAGATAAAGCACCGCAAGGTCGAGAACCTCCGCCGGGGTCTGCATCCAGATCAGAATCTGTTTTGCCCCGAATATGCCCAGAAAGGTGAGAATTAAACCGCTTCCAATGCTGAGCACAATGGCGGTGTGAACGGTTTTGGACAGCTGGCTCTGCTGATTCGCGCCATAGTAACGGGCGACCAGTACATTCGCCCCGATGGACATACCCAGAAAAAGATTGGTCAGAAGGTTGATAAGCGAGGTGTTTGCCCCCACTGCCGCCAGAGAGTTGCTGCCTGCGAACTGACCAACCACCACAATATCCGCAGCATTAAAAAGCAGCTGTAACACCCCTGAGCACATTAAAGGCACTGCAAAAATCAGCATCTTTTTCAGGATGGAACCGCTGCACATATCCATTTCATATTTTTGAGTTTTTTCTTTTTTCTTTTCCACTGTTTCCTAAAACCTCTTTTACAAACTTTTCCTTAACAGATGTTTAGCAAAAATGTCAAACACCACAATTTATAAGCATACCGATTCCGAAGCATAATGTCAAGAGGTTCAGTGAGGTTTGGTATTCAACGAACAAATAAAAGCTTGACATTCCAATCGACTTCGCTTAAGATGTAATCATAATAGTTACAAGTAGACGAAAAAAAGATGCAATCCAAAAACTGAAACATCAGGTTATCATGGCAGAAAAGGTAAGTACCCTGACGACAGCAGATTTTATATAAAAGGACAGCCCCGGCTGTAAAAATATTATAGGTGACAAAATGAGGATTAATACACGTTTTCCGATGGCAGTTCACGCGCTATCAGTGATCGCTCTTAATAAGGATGAGGATAAGCCGAGTACATCAGAGCTCATTGCCAAAAGTGTCGGAACAAATCCAGTGGTGATCAGACGTTTGATTTCACAGCTCAAAAGCGCAGGGCTTGTTACGACACAGCCAGGTGTAGCGGGAGCAGGGCTGGCGAAAGAGCCTGAGACGATCACCCTTTTAGAAATCTACAGGGCGGTTCAGACCAGTGAGGACAATATGCTCTTTGACCTGCACCCGAATCCTTCACAAAAATGCTGGGTCGGAAGAAATATCCATTCGGCATTATCGGGTCCTCTGGTTGAAGCTCAGACAGCACTGGAGAAAACGCTGGATGAGTACACACTCGCGGCGATTGCAGATGAAATTTTAAAAAAGGTACAGCAATAGATTTTTTGCCGCGACATGTAACTAATAAGGTTACAACATGGAAATCGAAATTTTTTATAATAAAATAAATTAGGGGGAAAAGATGAGAGAACAAAACTATCCAGAGGTTTTTGAGCATTACAGAGAGGAATTTCTGAAAATTGATCAGGAGAAAACGGCCAGTCGGCTGAGTTTGACAATTACAGAAAAGAGCATTGAAGTGCCGTGGTTTAACGAGCAGGTTCATATTGACAGGAAAAGTGGTGAGATTACAACGCCGGAGGGGTTTGACGTCAATGTGAAGGAAAAGCTGTTGATCATGCATCATTTATGTTTCAGCAAAGAAGACGCGCAGCATAGTGGAAAATGGAGTACAATCCGGGAGCTGAGGGAGGCGTCCCTTTTAGAGCAAAGCTGCCAGAAACAGGCGGCCAGACCGATAGAGGAAGCCTTTTCCGGCAAGGTGGAAGCCTTTCGGCAGGCCTGTGAAAAACTGGGTGGAAGGTTGGAACACAAGGGAGATGCGGCTTATATTATTCCTGTCTTACCAGCAATCTCACTCAATTATGTCTTTTACGACGCCGATGAGGAATTCCCTGCTGCTTGCACCATTTTGTTTGAATCAACCATTGAGGACTGGACACATCCCGAGGATGTCAGTGTACTGGCGGCTATTGCGACAGAGCGGCTGATCCGTTACCTGAAGCAAGACGGGCAGAAAAATACGATTGAAAAACAGGTAAAGATCACAATTTTATATGTCAGTGAAACTGAAAAAACAGCGACCGTGGCACAGTACATTGAGCAGGGGATGTCAGTGGCAGACCCGGATATTGAGATTCGCCGGATGGATATTACCGACAGGGATACCTATGATATCCGGTTTTTACAGGAAAGTGACGCGATTGTGTTTGGCTCGCCTGTCTATTTTGGAAATATGCAGTGGAAGATGAAGCAGTGGTTTGATACCAGCATTCGTATCAAACTTGATGGAAAGCTGGGCGGAGCCTTTGCCACAGAGCAGAGTGTTTCCGGCGGCGCTGAGATGGCTGTTTTAACGATGCTGCAGCATATGCTTGTCAAAAACATGCTTATCTATGCACCCAAAAGTGTCCACTTTGGGCCGGTTGCGGTTGGCAGAGAGCTTGAAAGCTATGAAGATGCATTTTCACTATACGGTAAACAGTTTGCCCAAAAAGCAGTCGAACTGTTTGCCGGGAGATGAGTAGTAATTTTTTCAGGGATATAAGACAGGCCGGGAAGAATATCTTTCCGGCCTGTCTACTTTTTAGGAGAAATGAGAGTCTACGCTTACGGATGAAGCGAAATATCCACACCGCCAATACGAATGAAGGCAAAGCTTTCAAGCGGGAGAATTTTATCGAACACGCCGCTGCGGACACAGATAGTCTTACCATCCTGCGCGTGCATACTGCCGCCTCCTTCAAACAGATCAATTACAGAGCCATCAGTCAGATGGATGGAAGGGGAGGCATTAAATTTTGCCCATTCCTGTTCGTGCTGGTCTGGCGATTTTCCATTTGGCGCTTCCTCAAAATGGGCTTTATCATTGAGGGTATATTCAAAACGGTAGCCAAGGGGAGAGACCATAACGGAGTCGATGATCCCGTCCATACCATTCAGTTCAAAGGATTGTCCGGCCGGCAGTTCTGCCGAAAGGGTTTCAAAGTTCATCTCAAATTTCAGATTCCAGGTGCCCTGGGCAATTGTGCGGAAGCTGTCGCTGTTATCGCCTGTGTCCGATGAGGTTTTAAGATCGGTGAAGGTGACCTTCACGGTTTTTCCAGGCTTAACCGGCTCGTCATAGGACCACTTTTCAACATACTGGATGGTAGGGTCATCTGGGTCTGCGTCATAGAAATATGAGCTGCCGTGTGAAGCGCTGAAAGTACCGAAATTTGTGTTTTCCACCTCGAAAAATGCATTCATCAAACCGCTGTTGCCATCCACTGGAGCAATGTCAAAGGCAGTTCCGTCATCCCTGGTGATGGAGTAGGTGATTGCGAAATTATACCCATCACACATAATGGCGTCGGCGGTAATGGTCACCCCGTTGTCTGTGTCGGACGCACCGATGGGGCGGCCAATTTTGTCAATGATTTCGGTGTCCGCGGTTGGGCCAAACACGCCGCGCAACGCCTCGCCGGAATCCATTATACCATAGGCGCTGGCGCTGACAAACAGCACTAGCGCTGCCGCCAGGCCAGCACCTGCCAGCTTTGGAAGGCGGTGTGCACGCCGTTTGCGTTTTGTGGTGCGGCCTGCTGTTTCTTCCTTTATCAGTTTTTCAGCCATGCGTTCTTTTGCTTCTTTTGAAAAATAAAGCGCGTGCAAAGCTTCGGTGTATTCTTTTTCATATTCAAATGGTTTTTTCACAATACTCGCCTCCTAATATGGTGCGTAATTTTTTTCGGCCCCGGCTCAGATGTGCGTTGACAGCGGCAACGCTCTGGCCAAGCGCCTTTCCGATTTCACGCGCTGTGTATCCTTCGTAATAATACAGATAAATGGCCTCACGGTATTTTAGCGGCAGTGCCATTACCGCCTCCAGCACATTGCTTTCAGGCACCTGTGGCGCAGGAATTTCAGCGACGGCCTCAAGGCAGACTGTGTGACAGCGCTGAAGCCTCCGCAGCAGATCCTTACAGGCATTGGCAGTGACCCGGATGATCCACGCGCGTTCATGCTCAGGGCTGTCAAAGATTTTTTCGTTTGTCATAAACTTTAGCAGAACAGTCTGGCAGATATCCTCTGCGTCATGCGTTGATTTAAGATAAGTATAGCTGAGCCGGAGGATTAAATCGGAATAAGTATTTACGATTCGTTCAGCCTCGTCTTTGTCAAATGATTTCATGGGTTTTTCAACTCCTTTAAAACAGCCGTTTGGCCGTGTCAGTAACGTTACTTACCTACAATACGATTATAATGCCTGAATTCTGACAAAGCGACAAAATTTTTTTTATTTCTTTAAAAGTTATTGCATATGCAACATACATTTTCGTTGCAGATGGGTATACTTGATAACAAGTCAAAGAAATAAGTTATCAAGGAGGAATACAAATGTCAATGTTTTGTTTTCAATGTGAACAGACTGCTTTAGGAAAAGGCTGTACCAAGCACCAGGGAGTTTGCGGCAAGAAGGATCACACCGCGCATCTGCAGGATGAGCTGACAGGCGCTATGATCGGTCTGGCGCGGGTGATGGAAAAGGAAGAAGCGCCCAATGATGAAGTCAGCAGGCTAGTGATGAAGGGGTTATTTACCACTGTGACCAATGTTAATTTTAACGATCCCACCATTAAAAAACAGGTGGAGGACCTGCACAATCTGCAAAAGGCCATTGGCGGCGAAATCCGTGATTTTGATATGCAGGAGCTCTGGAACGCCAATGAAGATATCCGCTCCTTAAAATCGCTGATCCTGTTTGGACTGCGCGGTATGGCAGCTTACGCTTATCACGCCGATGTGCTGGGGTATCACAATGAGGATGTCAACGCTTTTTTCCTGACTGCGCTGCGCGCCATCGGCGGTGAAGAGGATATGGATACGCTGCTGGCGTTGGTCATGGATACTGGTAATGTCAATCTGCAGTGTATGGCCATGCTGGATAAAGCCAACACAGAAACCTACGGAACACCTGAGCCGACAGAGGTTTCCATGACCATTGAGAAGGGGCCGTTTATCATCATCACAGGCCATGACCTGCATGATCTTTATCTGCTTCTGGAACAGACGAAGGACAAGGGGATTAACATCTACACCCACGGTGAAATGCTGCCCACCCACGCCTATCCCAAGCTCAAGGCTTACCCGCACCTCAAGGGAAACTTTGGTACGGCATGGCAGAATCAGCAAAAGGAATTTGACGGTGTACCAGCGCCCATTCTCTACACGACCAACTGTCTGATGCCAGTCAAGGATTCCTACAGCGATCGTGTTTTCACCACCGAAGTGGTTTCTTATCCTGAAATGGTGCATATCGGACCAGACAAAGATTTTACGCCTGTTATTGAAAAGGCCTTGGAGCTTGGCGGCTATCCGGAAGATCATAAAATGACCGGTATCAACGGCGGCTCTGTATTGACAACGGGCTTTGCAAGGGGAACTGTGCTGTCTGTGGCTGATAAAGTTGTAGAGGCTGTAAAAGGCGGCAGCATCTCCCATTTCTTCCTGGTTGGCGGCTGTGACGGCGCGAAGCCAGGACGGAACTACTACACAGAGTTTGTTAAGCAGACACCAGACGATTCCATTGTCCTGACACTTGCCTGCGGCAAATACCGGTTCAACGATTTAGACCTTGGCACCATTGCTGGCCTGCCGAGAATCATGGATGTTGGACAGTGCAATGACGCTTACTCGGCCATCCAGATTGCTCTTGCCCTGGCAGATGCTTTTGACTGCACCGTCAACGAGCTTCCGCTCACACTGGTATTGTCCTGGTACGAACAGAAGGCCGTCTGTGTACTGTTGACGCTGTTGTCTCTTGGCATCAAAAATATCTACCTTGGACCAACACTGCCGGCTTTTGTTTCTTCGAATGTATTAAATGTGCTCGTTGAGCGTTTTGGCCTGACACCGATCTCCACGCCGGAAGAAGACCTGAAAAAAATTCTTGAAAAATAAGTGGCATGGCTAAAGCCCGGATATTCATCCGGGTTTCAGGCGGTCAAAGAAGTGGCGCAGACCGAGACTGCGCCTTTTATCCAGATAAGAAAAAAGGTTCAGGCGCAGCGGTAAACGGCGGGGAATCATGCCTCTTTACCGGAAATGTCGGACACAGGAGAGATCAAAGGTCATCTTTACTGAAGAAGATACAAGTGTTAAGGCATTGCCCGCAGAGCACTTTTTTCTTCCTTAGGTAAAAGACTTCGTCTCTTGAGGTTTTTTGACACACTAAAGCCCGGATATTCATCCGGGTTTCAGGCGGTCAAAGAAGTGGCGCAGACCGAGACTGCGCCTTTTATCCAGATAAGAAAAAAGGTTCAGGCGCAGCGGTAAACGGCGGGGAATCATGCCTCTTTACCGGAAATGTCGGACACAGGAGAGATCAAAGGTCATCTTTACTGAAGAAGATACAAGTGTTAAGGCATTGCCCGCAGAGCACTTTTTTCTTCCTTAGGTAAAAGACTTCGTCTCTTGAGGTTTTTTGACACACTAAAACTCGGATATTTATCCGGGTTTTCTTTTATGGGCTGGCAATGTCATGACATATGGACATTTTGTAAAAAATGCGCTATACTAGATGGTAATGACATAAGAAAGGCGATTATAATATGGGATTATTTGATCATCAACTCGATAAAAATATACCGGTGCCGCTCTATTACCAGCTCAAAACATTGCTGGAGGAGTATATTGAAAAGGAACATACCAGCTACGAAGAACCCATTCCAACGGAAATGGAGATCAGTGAGGCTTTTGGAATCAGCCGTCCAACGGTACGCCAGGCGATCAACTCGCTGGTGGTGGAGGGAAGGCTCTACCGCAAAAAGAGCAAGGGCACCTTTGTGACCCGGCCTAAGATTCACCAGAATTTTTTGGAATCGATCCAGAGCTTTAACGAGGAAATGGAGGAAAAAGGCCTGACGCCTAAGACTGAAGTGCTCGGACTGGAAGTAGTGGCCTGTGACGAAGAGGTGGGGCGTGCCCTGCAGCTTGAAGTGGGGACAGAGGTTGTACGGCTTGAGCGTCTGCGCTACGCCAATGACGAGCCCATCGTCCATGTGGTCAGCCATCTGCCGCACAGCCTGTGCAGTGAAATGCTGGAAAAGGATTTTACCAGGGTTTCCATGTATCATGTGATGGAGACCGAGCTGGGGTTGACCATTGATTATGCCACCAGGCGACTTGAAGCCATACTGGCGGACAGCTCTACGGCTAAAACCCTGGGCATCAGCAAGGGCTCCGCGATCCAGTATATTCAGACCATCGCCTACCTGACCGACGAGACGCCAGTGGAATACTCCAAAGCCCATTACCGCGGGGACAGGAGCCATTTTACGTTTAGATTAAAACGAAAGTAACCTTAAAAACCAGCATCCGCTGGTTTTTAAGGCAGCAGATAAATTGTATCATGAAGAGATGAAGCGTTAGAAAGAAGCTTGTCCAGTTGAAAGTTGAAAGTTCAGGTGCAAATCCGTCTTTGACAGATTTAATTGGATGTGGCCTGCGGCCAGCTTCTTATTTGCTTTTTCGAAGAAAAAGGGTTCAATAACTATTCACTGTCAACCATCAACTATCAACTACAAAATCGCATTTCGTTTTAACCTTGTCTCCGCATTTTGTCTTTGACTACACTCTGAAAGACCAGCATCCGCTGGTTTTTTCTTTTTTGCTCTTGACACTTATACAATAGGATGTTATTATGTAAATACATAAGAACAATAAATGAAGTGAGGATTTACATGAAAACACTAACTGTTAAAGAACTGGCAGGCTATTTTGATCATACACTCTTAAAGGCCTTTGTCACGGATGAGGATTTTAAGAAGCTGTGTGATGATGCCGATAAGTACGGCTTTAAGATGGTTGCCATCAACTCGGCTCCGGTAGCGCTGTGTAAGGAATACCTGAAGGATTCACCTGTGCATGTGGGCGCAGCCATCAGCTTCCCCCTCGGACAGACAACCATTGAAACCAAGGTTTTTGAGACTAAAAATGCCATTGAAAACGGCGCGGATGAAATTGATTATGTCATCAATATCGTGGAGCTGAAAAATAAGAATTATGATTATATCAAACGTGAAATGGAAGCCATTGTGGCAGTCTGCCGTGAGAACGGCGTGCTGTCAAAGGTTATTTTTGAAAACTGCTATCTGACGAAGGACGAAATTGCAAAGGTGGCCGAGATCGCCAGAGAAGTGAAGCCGGACTTTATCAAGACTTCAACAGGCTTTGGTACAGGCGGCGCGACCGTGGAGGATGTAAAGCTCATGAAATCCATTGTGGGTGACGACGTGAAGGTCAAGGCCGCTGGCGGTATCCGCGATCTTGAAACCTGCCTGGCCATGATCGAAGCCGGCGCAGAACGGATCGGCAGCAGCAGCAGTATTGAAATTACAGAAGCTTACGCGAAAACATTATAACAATCATTTTTGAGGAGAGGTTAAAATGAAAAAATATTTACTGGCACACGATTTGGGAACATCTGGAAACAAGGCGACTTTGTACAGCACAGAAGGGGAGCTGGTCAAAAGCTGTGTTCACAGCTATGACATGCTTGTCAGCAATAACAACTGGGTTGAACAGCGTCCGGAGGATTTTTGGAACGCTGTCTGCATCTCCACAAAAGAGCTGGTGCAGGACATCGACGTGAACGACATTGCCGCCATATCCTTCAGCGGCCAGATGATGGGGTGCATCTGTGTGGATAAAGAGGGCAAGGCGCTTAGAAACGCTTTGATCTGGGCAGATATGCGCGCTACTAGAGAAGAAGAAATGATCCGTGAGCGCATCAGCGAGGAAGATTTTTATCATCTCACAGGCCATAAGATCAGCCCGTCCTACGGCGGACAGAAGCTGATGTGGGTTAAAAACAACGAGCCTGAAATTTACGAAAACACCTATAAAATGCTCAACTGCAAGGATTATATCATCCTGAAGCTTACCGGTGAATTCGTCACGGAGTATACGGACGCCTCCTCCACCAACCTGTTGGATTTAAACAAGCTGGAATGGTCTGACCGCCTTTTGGAAGTCATGGGGATTGACCGTGAAAAAATGCCGACACTGTTAAAATCCACAGACGTTGCGGGGACCGTCACAGACGAAGCGGCAAAGGCCTGCGGACTGGTTTCTGGAATCCCTGTCGTCTGCGGCGGTGGCGACGGTGTCTGCGCGGCCGTTGGCACGGGCTGTACAAAAGAAGGCATTGCCCACAGCTGTATGGGTACATCCTCATGGATTTCCATCACCACAGAAAAACCAATCTACGATGAAGAAATGCGCACCTTTACCTGGGCGCACATTGTGCCGGGCTATGTACTGCCAACTGGGACCATGCAGTGCGGCGGCGGCTCCTACAGCTGGTTTACAAAGGAGCTGTGCAAGTACGAAAGCCTGCTGGGCGAACAGCAGGGGGTCAGCAAATATGACCTTCTGGAACAGGAAATCAACGATTCTAAGCCAGGAGCCAACGGACTGCTGTTCTTACCTTACCTGATCGGCGAGAGAAGCCCGCGCTGGAATCCAAAGGCAAAGGGCGCCTTTATCGGTCTTAAAATGGAGACTGAAAAGAAGGATATGGTGCGCGCGGTGCAGGAAGGCGTTGCCTTTAACCTGGGCGTGGTCATGGATGTTTTCAAGGGTAAAGGCGTTGCGATTGACGACATGATCGTCATTGGCGGCGGCGCACAGAGCGATGCATGGCTCCAGATTTTAGCGGATGTTTATAACATCAATATCCAGAAACCAAACTACCTGGAAGAGGCGACCTCCATGGGCGCGGCCATTACAGCAGGTGTGGGCGTCGGCGTCTTTGAAAACTTTGACGTCATTGACAAGTTCCTGAAAATTGAAGAGACAAAGACACCAAACACGGATAATCAGCCGGTTTACAGTGCCATGAAGCCAATTTTCGACGAAGCTTATTTTGCGCTGACCGGGGTCTTTGACAAGCTTTCTGAATTCACGAAATAAATAAAGAGAAATATAAAGCAGCACACAGGTAAAGCCGTGCTGCTTTTTTGTGTGTGAAGAAGTGATACCGCTTGCATTTGAGGTAAATTCGCGGTAAACTGGTAGAGTATAATAAGGATTGGAGTAAAGAAAATGGCAGTAGATAAGGTAAAGGCATATTTTAAACAGTACGGTATGGAAGATCAGGTTAAGGAGCTGACAGCTTCAACTGCGACCGTTGAGCTGGCTGCAGAGGCTGTAGGTGTGATCCCTGCCCGAATCGCAAAAACACTGTCCTTTAAACGATATGACGAGTGCGTTCTCGTTGTGGCAGCAGGCGATACAAAAATTGATAATCGAAAATTCAAGGATGAGTTTGGCCTTAAAGCAAAAATGCTGTCGCCGGATGAGGTTTTGGAATTTACAGGCCACGCAGTTGGCGGTGTATGCCCCTTTGGCATCGAAAACCCGGATGTGGAGGTCTATCTGGATGACTCCCTCAAGCGCTTTGATACAGTATTTCCGGCCGCTGGCAGCAGCAATTCCATGATCGAGCTTTCCTGTGACGACCTGTTTCAGTATTCCGGCGCTCTGAGCTGGGTGGACGTGTGCAGGCTTAAGGAGTGAACGTGAAAGAAAATAAATACGATGATGACGTGTTTTTAAAAAGAAAGGGGCGATCGTTTTGATAACAATGATATCGCTTTTATTGCTGTTGTGGTATATTCTGACCTTGGCGGCGGGATGGAAGATGTTCGAGAAGGCCGGCGAGCCGGGATGGAAATCTTTTATCCCATTCTATAATGAGTACACGGTGTACAAATTTTCGTGGAATACAATGATTTTCTGGATCAATTTTATTTGTGTGGTGCTGAGCAGACTGCTCAGCAATAGCGATATGGGCCTCCTCGTCTTAATTGCCGGTGTGGTGAACCTTCTGTCAGCCGTTCTTTATGTTGGCATCAGCTATAAGCTGGCGCAGTCCTTTGGACAGGGCGTGGCCTTTACCATTGGCCTGATCATACTGCGGCCAGTCTTTATTCTGATGCTTGGCTTCGGAAGTGCAGATTATATCGGCCCGGAAGGGAACCGTTCTTTACATTGATTTGGGCATTTGCCCAAAAAGTAGTTAACAAAAGCTGAAAGATATGTTATAATAAGGCTCAAATGAGTTTAACCATTGCCGTCAGGAAGCTCTTTCTGACGGCGATGTCATTTTATAAGATTTTGTTTGAAGGAGTGAATGAAATGGTTGATGAAGAAAACTGCACCCATGACTGCAGCACCTGCGGCTCAGACTGCGACGAGCGTGAGGGCGGTGCACCAGACTTTTCAGTCAAGGCGCATCCCTGGAGTCAGGTTAAAAAAGTAATTGGCGTTGTCAGCGGCAAGGGGGGCGTTGGTAAATCCCTCGTAACCTCCACACTGGCGGTACTGCTCAGACGTAAAGGCTTATCTACCGGCATTCTGGATGCCGATATCACAGGCCCGTCCATCCCCAAGGCTTTTGGAATTACCCAGAAGGCTCAGGGAAGCGACAAGGGGATTTATCCGGTTAAGACAAAAACCGGCATTGATTTAATGTCCATGAACCTGCTTTTGGAAAACGACACCGATCCTGTTGTCTGGAGAGGCCCGGTAATCGCCGGCGCGGTAAAGCAGTTCTGGAGTGATGTTATCTGGGAATACGAAGATTATCTGTTTGTGGATATGCCGCCGGGAACCGGCGATGTGCCGCTCACGGTATTCCAGTCACTGCCCATCAATGGGATCATCATTGTGACCTCTCCCCAGGAGCTGGTATCCATGATCGTTGAAAAGGCTGTAAACATGGCAAACATGATGGACATTCCTATTTTAGGCGTTGTTGAAAACATGAGCTATGTGGAATGCCCGGACTGTGGTAAAAAGATTGCTGTTTTTGGCGAAAGCCATATTGACGAAGTCGCAGCGGAAAAGGGCCTGAAGGTTCTGGCCAAGCTGCCAATCGACCCGGAAACCGCCTCACTGGTGGATGCCGGCAAAATCGAAGACTTTAAGGGAGACTGGCTGGACGGCGCCGCAGACGTTGTCGCCGCTTTATAAAATTGAGAATGCAGAATTGAGAATGGAGAATTACAGGAGCAAAATGCCTCGGCATTTTGTATTTAGACAGCGGCCATTGGCCGCTGTTCTATTCGTTTTTGCCATAGGCAGAAGCGTTCTATAATTCTCCATTTTCCATTTTTAATTCTCCATTAAATAAAAAGAATTTTTTGCGGAGGGCATATGAAAAAAACACTTGAAAGCGCCTTTGTCACCACCCTTCCGGTCCTGTTTGGCTATCTGTTTACCGGCATTGCCTTTGGTCTGCTTTTAAGCAAGGCCGGCTACGGCGTGCTGTGGGCAGCGCTCATCAGCACGGTGGTATACGCGGGCTCCATGCAGTTTGTACTGGTAACCTTTTTTGACGGCGGGCTGAGCCTGTTCACCATCGCCATGATGACTTTTGCCATCAATATCCGCCATTCCTTTTACGGGCTGTCCTTTATTCAGAAGTTCAAGGAGATGGGGAAAAAACGCCTGTACATGATCTTTTCATTGACCGACGAAACCTATTCGCTGCTTTGCTCGGCAAAGACACCGGAGGGGGTGGATGAAAAGCGGTATTACATGGCCATCGCTCTGATGGACCAGATTTACTGGATTATCGGCAGTGTGCTTGGCTCGGCGGCTGGCGCGCTCATTACCTTTGACACCACAGGGATCGACTTTGCCATGACAGCCCTGTTCATTGTTATTTTTGTTGAGCAGTGGCTGGAGGCAAAAAACCATCTTCCTGCCCTGGTCGGCCTGGCAGCTGGGATCATCTGCCTTTTGATCTTTGGCCCTGGCAATTTTATTCTGCCTTCTCTTTTGAGCTCGGTGCTTTTGCTGATGCTGCTTAAGGCGCGGCTGGACGTAACAGAGGAAGCCGATAAGGCAGATAAAGAACAGGAGGGTGTGCAATGATTGGAACTTCACAGGCTTTTTTGATTGTGGCGGTGGTGGCGGTCTGTACCTTTATCACCAGAGTGCTGCCCTTTGCGCTTTTTGGGCGTAAGGACCCGCCAGAGTGGGTGCTGTACCTTGGAAGGATTCTGCCGCCGGCAGTCATTGCGATTCTTGTGGTGTACTGTTACCGCAACGTCGCCCTGAACGCGTGGCCCTTTGGGCTGCCCGAGTTTATTGCCATGGCAGCTGTGGTGGCACTGCATGTCTGGAAGCGGAACAATCTTATCAGCATCGGTGTGGGAACCATATTGTATATGGTTTTAATTCAGGTTGTTTTTGTATAATAAGAAAAACAGCGATAAGGGGTAGAATAAATGAGAAAATTTGTCGAATTTAACGATGTATATAAACGCTATAAAATGGGCGAGGTGACCATCAACGCTGCCAATGGCATTTCATTTGGCATCGAGGAGGGTGAGTTCGCCATTGTGGTTGGTCCCAGCGGCGCCGGAAAGACAACCGTGCTTAACATATTGGGCGGTATGTCCGGGTGTGACGAGGGCCAGGTGTTTGTGGGCGATAAGGAGGTCTCATCGCTGAACGCCAGAGAGCTGGCAACCTACAGGCGCTATGATACCGGCTTTGTCTTTCAGTTTTATAACCTGATCCAGAATCTGACGGCTGTGGAAAATGTTGAGCTGGCAACACAGATCTGCAAAGACCCTATGGACGCGCGCGAAACGCTGGCGAGCGTTGGACTTGAGGATCGTATGGATAACTTTCCATCTCAGCTGTCCGGCGGGGAACAGCAGCGTGTGGCCATTGCGAGGGCACTGGCAAAGCGGCCAAAGCTGCTGCTCTGTGACGAGCCCACTGGCGCCCTGGATTACAGCACCGGTAAAAATATTCTGAAGCTTTTGCAGGATACCTGCCGGCTGGAAAAAATGACCGTTGCCCTTATTACACATAACCAGGCCATCACCCCCATGGCAGACCGGGTTATTAAGATGAAGAACGGCAAGGTTGAGGACATGTATCTGAACGCTGAGCCCATGCCGGTGGAACGTATCGAGTGGTAAAAAAACAAGGTACGTCGAAACGACGTACCTTGTTGGAGAAGTCAATGAATATAGAGACAGAACAAATCCGAAGGCATCGGCTGAGGGCACACCATCTGGATAAAAAACAGCCTATGACAGGCCTGACAGCAGCAGCCGGCGCCTGCGGTTTTCAAAACTCTCCGCCCGGCGCGTGGGAAACAGCTTTATTTAACAGGCTGGAGGGGTGCACACTGCAGACTGCACAAAACGCGCTGTACCTGGAAAAAAGTCTGATACAGGCCTGGAGCTTTCGCGGCGCGCCTGTTGTCTTTCCAGCAGAGCAAAGCGCAGTCTTTCTGACCGCTCTGAGAGCACAGGAGAGGGAGTCGCCTTGGATCTATACCCGCGGCATCACAGCCGCCCTTGATTTTTTGCAGATGTCCTTTGAGGATTTATTAGAGCGGACAGAGAAAGCCGCAGGGCACCTGGACGACTGTGTTATCAAAAGCAAGGACGTTCTGGACAGAACACTGGCAGAAATCATCGAGAAGGAATTGCCCGAGGAAAAACGAAAGCTCTGGCGCGCGCCGTCCATGTATGGCAGCCCTGACCGGCAGACTGTTGGGGGAGCGGCAGTTTCTTTCCTGCTGCGCCCCTGTTCCTTTGCGTCACTGGTGGTCTTTGGCAAGCGGCAGGGGAACAGTCCAACCTTTACTTCGTTCAAAAGATGGACAGGCGGCCTGCCAGAAAAAACGCCGGATGCTGAAAAAGCCCTGGTGCGTAAATTTCTGCACTGCTACGGGCCATCCACCAAGGAAGGCCTGATGGCCTGGCTGGGCTGTTCCCCAAGACAGGCAAAGCGCCTGTGGCATACCATCTCGGATGAAATGGAACCGGTTATGGTGGAGAAAAAAACCGCCAGCATGCTGACGATGGATATTGAAAGTCTGCTGCGTTCAGAAAAGAGCGATGACCGGCTGATTTTACTGGGTCCGCACGATCCTTATCTCGATATTAAGGACAGAGCAGTGCTTTTAGAGGATAGGGCCCTTCAGAAGCTGGTATGGAAAACCGTTGGAAATCCGGGTGTTGTCCTGAAGAATGGCCGGGCAGCCGGTATATGGAAAGCAAAAACACAGAAGGACAACGTGGAGATTTCAATACGTTTGTTTGAGGCCTTTCAGGCTGCAGAAAAGAAGGCAATCGAGAGGCTGGCTGGTGAATACGCAGACTTTCGAGGACTTGAATTGAAAAATTTTTATATAGAATAAAGCGGACAGGCAAAAGAGGTACGTCGAAACGACGCACCTCTTTTTTTAATCTTCCTCTGTATTCTTAATGTCGATGGCTTTTTGTACCTCAGTCACAAAATCCTCAATAAAGCTCATATGGGTGAGCATGGCGCGGGCGGCGGCATCGGGGTCGTGCTTACGGATATTGGCGACGATGTCGCGGTGCTGTTTGTTGATGGCCGAAGCGCTCACCTCCTCCATGAGGATAAGGGTGCGCATGTCCTTGATCAGCTCTTCGATCAGGGTAGAGGCTGAGTTTAAGACATCCTTGATGAGCTTGTTGCGGGAGTACAGTGCAATGGAGTCATGGAGCTTTTTATCCAGCTCAGCACTTTTAGCTTCGTTTGGCTCACTTTCGATGGCAGCGCAGATTTCCTCCAGGCGAAGGATATCCTCCCTGGTGGCATGGAGGGCAGCCAGCTTGGCAGCCTCGGTTTCTAGAGAGCGCCTGAGCTCGTGGATTTCTGTGACTTTTCCGTCGTTCAGCCAGAACATAATGGATAAGGGCTGGGTGAGGGTGTTGTCAAAATCCTCGGTGATAAAGTTGCCCTCGCCCTGGCGGCAGTGTACCAGGCCGATCATCTCCAGAGCGCGGATGGCCTCCCGAACAGTTGCGCGGGAAACACCCAGCTGCTCGGACAGCTGGCGTTCGGAGGGGAGGCGGTCGCCACTCTTTAACTGCTTTGTGACGATGTTATTTTTTATCTGCTCTAAAATCTGCAAATATATTTTTTTCTGTGGTATCTCAGTATACATCATTCATTCTCCTAAGTTTATCAACCTATTCTATCATAGGAGTAATTATTTTACAAATATTAAAAGAAAATAAAAACGCCTGAAAACGGCTAAATCATGCGGATTTTTGTGATTTTATTTCGTAAAAACAAAAGATTGTTAAAAAATAAACATGAAAACGAGTAAAAAAGTCTTGACATTCCTTTACAAAGATTCTATAATGAAATCAACTTAAGTGGTCAGACCACTTACCATTGAAAGTTTAAAAAGGAGTAATTAAGGAGTCGTTATGAAAACTTTAGTGTGTATCAAACAGGTACCGGGTACTTCCAATGTCGAAGTCGATCCGGAAACAGGTGTATTAATCCGTGATGGTATTGAATCAAAAATGAATCCCTATGATTTGTACGCTTTGGAAGCAGCACTGCGTCTGCGTGAAGACCTTGGGGGGACAATCACCACATTGTCCATGGGACCCATGCAGACAAAGGAAGTGATTTATGAATCCTTCTACATGGGCGCCGATGACGGCTGCCTCTTGTCAGACCGTAAATTCGGCGGCGCCGATGTGGTAGCCACCAGCTATACACTGGCCCAGGGAGCCAAGAAGCTGGGCGATTTTGACCTGATCATCTGCGGTAAGCAGACAACCGACGGCGACACCGCACAGGTTGGCCCGGAAATGGCAGAGTTCCTGAGCATCCCGCATGTTACCAACGTTGGTAAAATACTACAGGCCGATGAAAAGGGCCTGACGGTTCAGATGAACATGGAAGACACGGTTGAGATCCAGCATGTGCCGTATCCCTGCCTGATCACCGTTGACAAAGACATTTATACACCAAGACTGCCCTCCTACAAGCGCAAGCTTGATCTTGAAAAAACACAGGAAATCAAGGTTCTGACCCTTAAAGATATGTATGACACCGATGAAAAGAACTATGGCTTAAACGGCTCTGCCACCCAGGTTGAACGGATTTTCCCACCGGAAAGCAATGTGGAAAAAACCACCTATGAGGGTGCTGGAAAAGAAGTTGCCCAGGCGCTGTATGGCATTTTGGCTGAAAAGAAATACGTATAAAAGGGGAGAGATAAAATGGCTGGAATTAAAGTAATCAATGAAAACTGCGGACAGGAGATTTTCGATCAGTTTAATGAAATCTGTCCCTTCGGCGCCTTTACTTTTGAAAATGACAAGATGGAAGTAACCGCTGCCTGTAAAATGTGTAAGCTGTGCCTGAAAAAAGGCCCTGAAGGCTATGTGGTACTGGAAGAAGATGAAAAGGAAGAGATTGACAAAAGCAAATACCGCGGCGTTACCGTCTATGTAGACCATGTGGAAGGCAAGATTCATCCGGTAACCCTCGAACTGATCGGAAAGGCCAAGGAGCTGGCTTCTGTCATCGACCACCCGGTATATGCCCTGTTCATCGGCCATAATATCGGTGAAAAGGCCAAAGAACTGCTGCACTACGGTGTCGATAAGGTTTTTGTCTATGACGACGCCCGGCTGGCCCATTTCTCCATTGAACCATACACCAATGCTTTTGAGGACTTCATCCGCAAGGAAAACCCATCCTCCATCCTGGTGGGCGCTACCAACGTCGGCCGTTCGCTGGCCCCGCGTGTTGCGGCCCGCTTCCGCACGGGCTTAACCGCAGACTGTACCATCCTGGAAATGAAGGAAAATACCGATTTAGTTCAGATAAGACCTGCTTTCGGCGGGAATATCATGGCTCAGATCGTCACCGAAAACAACCGCCCGCAGTTCTGCACAGTGCGCTACAAGATTTTCTCAGCGCCGGAACGTTCTGAAGAGGCCAAGGGTGAGATTGTGAATATGGAATTAGAAGAAAAACGTTTTGCCTCAGCCATCGAGGTTCTTGAAATCATCAAGAAGGAAAAAGGCTTTGACATTTCTGAGGCCGATGTCATCGTTGCGGTTGGCCGTGGGGTCAAGAGTGAAAAAGACCTGCCGATGGTACAGGAATTCGCTGACGCCATCGGCGCGAAAATGGCTTGTACCCGCCCGAACATTGAAAACGGCTGGTTTGACCCGCGTCTTCAGATCGGCCTGAGCGGCCGTACCGTTAAGCCTAAGCTGATTATCGCGGTGGGTGTGTCCGGCTCAGTCCAGTTCGCCGCTGGTATGCAGAACTCCGAATACATTGTGGCCATTAATAATGATAAGAACGCATCCATCTTTAACATTGCTCACTGTGGTATTGTCGGGGATTTGTACGAAGTCATCCCTGAGCTGATGGAAGAAATACGAAACAATAAAAATGTGAACGAAACCCTGGAAAGTGAGGCTGTATAATCATGGATTACAAAAAAGTTGATGAAAAGGACGTTGAATATTTAAGAACCCTGGTGGATGCGGACCGCATCCTGGTAGGGAATGAAATCTCTGAGGATTACAGCCATGACGAGCTGGGCACTGTCGCCAATTATCCGGAAGTGCTGATGCGCGTGCTCTCTACCGAGGAGGTTTCCGCCATCATGAAATATGCCTATGAACAGAACATTCCAGTGGTGGTCAGAGGCTCCGGCACTGGTCTGGTGGGCGCGTGCGTGCCGATCTATGGCGGCATCATGCTGGAAACAACACTGATGAACAATATCCTTGAGCTGGATACTGAAAACCTGACAGTGACCGTTGAACCCGGCGTGCTGCTCATGGAGCTTTCCAAGTTTGTGGAAGAAAACGACCTGTTCTACCCACCGGACCCAGGTGAAAAATCAGCGACCATCGCGGGCAATATCTCCACCAACGCCGGCGGTATGCGCGCGGTAAAATACGGCGTCACCCGTGATTATGTCCGCGGGCTTACGGTGGTCATGCCAAATGGGGAAGTGCTGGAGCTTGGCGGCAAGATTGTTAAAAACAGCTCCGGCTACAGCTTAAAGGACCTGGTCATCGGCTCTGAGGGAACCCTGTGTGTGATTACCAGGGCTGTGCTCAAGCTGCTGCCCCTGCCTAAAAAAACCCTGAGCCTTCTGGTGCCCTTCGATACCTTTACAGAAGCGGCTGCCGTGGTGCCAAAGATCATCAAATCCAAGGCCATTCCAACAGCCATCGAGTTCATGGAACGCCAGACCATTCTCTTTGCCGAAGATTTCTTAGGTAAGAAATTCCCGGATACCAAGAGCAATGCCTACATCCTGCTCACCTTTGACGGCAACACCAAAGAACAGGTGGAAGCAGAGTATGAAGTGGTGGCAGACCTCTGTCTGAGTGAAGGGGCAAAAGATGTATATATTGTCGATACTGACGAGCGTAAGGACTCTGTCTGGAGCGCCCGCGGCGCTTTCCTGGAAGCCATCAAGGCATCTACCACTGAAATGGACGAATGCGATGTGGTGGTCCCGAGAAACCGTGTGGCAGAATTCATCAACTACACCCACGACCTTGAAAAGGAACTGAATATCCGAATCCCGAGCTTTGGCCATGCCGGCGACGGCAACCTGCACCTTTACATCTGCCGTGATGAGCTGGACCAGAAGGAATGGGAAGAAATGCTGGATACAGCCATGGATAAGCTCTACGCCAAATCCCTTGAGTTTGACGGGCTTGTCTCCGGCGAGCACGGCATCGGCTATGCCAAACGAAAATACCTCTTTAACGATTATGGCGAATATGAAATGGGTCTGATGGACGGCATCAAGCATGCCTTTGACCCGAAGAATATTCTGAACCCTAAAAAAGTCTGCCAGATGTAAGGGGGTATGGAGATGGACAACATTTATGTTCTTTTCATATTGGCGCTCATCCCCATCATTTGGTTGATTGTTTCATTGGGTGTGATGAAAATACCAGGGCATAAAGCCTGTCCCGTAGCCCTGGTGATCACTCTGGTTCTCAGTATAATTGTCTGGAAAATGCCGGCGCTAGACAGCTTTACCAGTGCCCTTGAGGGCATCGTCATGGGGCTTTGGCCCATTGTCTACATCATCATCGCGGCGGTGTTTACCTACAACCTTACCACCTATTCGGGCAGCATGGAAACCATTAAAAACATGATGACTGGCGTATCCTCAGATAAACGCATCCTCGTACTCATACTGGCCTGGGGCTTCGGCGGCTTTCTGGAAGCCATTGCGGGTTTCGGCACCGCGGTAGCAATCCCGGCAGGCATTATGGCCTCCCTTGGCTTTAACCCAGTCTCGGCAGCGGTCATGTGCCTGATCGCGAACACCACGCCGACAGCCTTTGGGGCTATTGGCCTGCCAGTCACCACGCTGGCCCAGGTAACAGACCTGAATGTCATGCAGCTGTCCTATACGGTTTCCATTCAGCTTTTTGTGCTCATACTCATCATCCCGTTTGTGCTGGTTATGCTTACTGGCGGGGGATTCAAGGCCATTAAGGGTGTGTTCGGCATCACGCTGATCTCCGGCCTGTCCTTTGCGGTTCCTCAGATTTTTGTGGCGAAGTTCCTTGGAGCAGAGCTTCCCGCCATTGTGGGATCGCTGATCTGTATGGGCGTGACCGTTCTGGTCGCCAAGAAGTTCTATAACAGGGAAGAAGCCGCCGGGGCTGTGAAGGTCCCCCTGAAAACTGCCTTCATGGCCTGGCTGCCCTTTATTCTGGTTTTTATTTTTATCATCCTCTGCTCATCGCTGTTCCCGTTTATCAGTGAGCCGCTGGGCAGCATCAAAACCTCAATCCCCATTTATACCGGAGAGGGCGCAAAGCCCTACACCTTTGCGTGGATCGCCTGTCCGGGAACCCTGATCATCCTCGCCACCTACCTGGGCGGGCTGCTGCAGGGATTAAAGTTCAGAGAAATTTCCGTCGTGTTTGGTAAAACCATCAAGCAGATGGGAAAGACAGCGATCACAGTTTGTTCCATTGTAGGCCTGGCCAAGGTTATGGGCTACAGCGGAATGATTACTTCCATCGCCATGGTACTGGTGGCCGTTACAGGCAGTTTCTATCCCCTTATCGCGCCCATCATCGGCGCGCTCGGTACCTTTGTGACAGGGAGTGATACCTCAGCTAACGTTCTTTTCGGCGAGCTGCAGGTACAGGCTGCGGGTTCCATTGGGGCAGACCCCTTCTGGATCGCGGCAGCCAATATGGCTGGCGCCACAGCCGGAAAAATGATTTCACCCCAGAGTATCGCTGTTGCTACAGCGGCCACTGGGTTAATTGGTCAGGAGGGCAAGATCCTAACCTCGACCATGAAGTTCTGCGCGGTGTATGTCGTGATTATCGGCATCGTAGTATTCTTCGGAGGCCCGCTTTTAGGCTTCTGATAAAATCGTATGACAAATTTTACCTGAGAGAAGGAACCGTCAAGCGCAACTGACGGTTCCTTTTCTTTTTAGGACTTTTTAATGCGGCGCCCTTGCTTTTTAATCCCATCTTTACAGCGAAGACTCTATAATAAGAAACAACAAAAATCTTATCAAAGTGAGGAAGTATCAAGTTGAAAACAAGCGTGAAAAAAACAGCTGTCATTGTGGGGTGCAGCCAGATGGGCGCCCGCCTGGCAATGTCTTTATCGAGTAAAGGCTATAAGGTTGTAATCATGGACAAGGATTACCACGCCTTTGAAAGGATTGACCAGCATTTTCTGGGAACAGAGTTCCTGGGCGATGGCCAGGATCTGGCAGCACTTCGTTCTTTAGGGGTTGACAATATTAAGCTTTTCGTGGCCGCGACCGGAAACGATGCCGACAACCTTACCCTGTCACGCAAGGCCGAAAAGCTTTATCACCTGGGCCGCGTCTACGCAAGGCTGAGTGGAAACCAGAGTCGTGAACAGCTCAAATGCTGTTCCGCAGACCATGCTTCGGCAGTATAGCCCAGTGGAGGATAAGAGGAAAAATCATGAAAGCTAAAATTTTTAAAGGGGCAGCCACCGCGCTGGTGACCCCTATGAAGCCCGACGGGTCCATTTCCTATGACACCCTGTCTGGACTGATCGACTACCAGCTTAAGCACCATGCCGACGCGGTGGTTATCGGCGGCACCACGGGTGAGTCCGCATCTCTTTCGGAAAAGGAGCTGCTTGAGCTGACGGCGTTTACCGTTAAGGCGGTAAGAGGGCATATCCCTGTCATTGCCAATATGGGCAGCAACAATACTGCCCACAGCGCAGAGCTGGCCGGCAAAATGGAAAAACTCGGAGCCGATGCTCTGCTTTCTGTAACGCCCTACTACAACAAGGCGTCACAGCAGGGACTTTACGAGCATTTTAAGGCAGGGGCTGCGGCTACCGGACTGCCCATCATTCTCTACAATGTGCCGTCCCGCACTGGCGTCAATATCGCTGTGGATACCTATAAACGTTTGTCTGAGATTGACAATATTGCCGCGGTCAAGGAAGCCAGCGGCAATTTCAGCCAGATGGCGCAGATCGCTGCTGAATGCGGCGACGCCCTGGACATTTATTCTGGCAATGACGACCAGATTGTCCCGGCACTGGCGCTGGGGGCAGCGGGCGTCATCTCGGTGCTGTCCAACCTGATCCCCGAGCAGGTTCATCAGATATGCGCCAGCTATTTTGAGGGCAATGTGGGCAAAAGCCGTTATTTCCAGCTTTATTATCTGGAGCTGGCAGAGGCGCTGTTCTCAGACATCAACCCTATTCCCGTCAAACAGGCCCTCAATGATATGGGGCTGGATGTGGGAAGTTGCCGTCTGCCCCTGTGCGATATGGCCCCCGCCGAGGCGGGCAGGCTGCTAAAGTGCATGCATAAGTATGGGCTCTGCCGCTTTTCGGAAAGATCGAAAGAAAAGCGCTTCCATGTGAAGCGGCGTTTATCTCTGATATCCGGTGTGTTTTAAAAATGAGCGCTCCGGGGTATAATAGAGGCATTAAATAATGCCAAACCGGAGGATAAAACAATGAACGCAATAGATGGCTACATCGCCCAGTTTACAGGTGATAAGCGAAAAAAGCTGGAGGAAATCCGCGCGCTTATCAGAGAGAACGCGCCAGAAGCCAGTGAAAAAATCAGCTGGAATATGCCTACCTTTTTCCTGAACGGTAACCTGGTGCACTTTGCCATGAACAAAGCCCACCTTGGCTTTTATCCCACACCCAGCGGGGTAGAGCACTTTGAGAAGGAGCTGAAGGACTACCGCCATTCCAAGGGAGCGATCCAGTTTCCGCTGGACAAACCCTTGCCAAAGAATCTGATCGCAGCGATTGTCCAGTTCAGGGTAGCGGAAAACACAAAGAATAAATGAGATAAAAAACGCCCGCTGCCTTTACAGCAGCGGGC
>CAUEUD010000021.1 GCA_959020865.1 Eubacterium limosum
CAACAACGTCTTCTGGCCGCAGCTCTGAAATAAAATAGTTGGCGGCGGCGAGGGCCAGGTCGTCTCTGGTGGTATTCTCGCTTTTGATGACGCCGACATGTTTGATGTAATACTTATGCATGAGCGCGCTTTCCAGGGCTGCGTTTTCGGTAAAGGGCGTCATGACTTCAATTTTTACAATACCGCTTTCCTCTGCGCGGGCGAGGAGTTTTGAAACCCACGGTCTTGAAATATTCAGTTTTTTTGCAATTTCCTGCTGTGACAGTTTTTCTTTATAGTACAGATTTGCGATGAGGATCATTTTATTAAACATGGAATCCGATGATTCGATTTTATTCATTTTTGTCTTCCTTTTCTCAGTGGCTTAGGGCTCTATCATAACAGAGGCACATTTGTTACTAAATCTAGTTTGATTATACGTTAAGCATTGTTAAAAAGTCAAGAAATATAAAGGTTTCGGTCTAAAAAACAAAAAAATATTGACACACATATGTTATTATTGTATGATGTTGGTATCAAAAGTTACAATTAGGAACAGATGTATCTCGTGGGGGAGAATACAATCCTGATTGTACAAAAATTTAAGGGGGTAATACAATGAAACAGTTGGATTGCGTATTAGGGATTGATATGGGCACCGGTGGTGCGCGTGTAGGTATCTTTGATTTAAAGGGGACGCCGATTGTATTCTGTGAGGAGCCTTATCCACTGTATACGCCGGCATCCGGGCGTGCGGAGCAGAACCCGGACGAATGGTGGGCGGCAATCTGTAAGGCATCACGCAAGGCCATCGAGGAAAGCGGCATTGATCCATCCTGTATCAAGGGGATGAGCGTGGACACCACCTGCTGTACAGTGCTGCTGTCTGGAGATGATATGGTGCCCTTAAGGTCTGCGATTATGTGGATGGATATCCGTGCTTCAGAGCAGGCGAAGCGCATGTACGAAACCGGTCATGATGCGCTGAAATACAATGGATACGGCATGGTTTCGGCAGAGTGTCTGCCGGCAAAAGCCCTCTGGCTGAAGGAAAACGAGCCGGAGCTGTACCACAAGGCTACGCGCTTCTATGAATGTACAGACTGGCTCACCTACCGTTTAACAGGCGAGTATACTGCCAGTATCAACTGTGCTTCCAGCCGTTGGTATTACAATTCGGAGGAGGGCGGCTATCCGGTTGACTTTTACAACACGATTGGACTGGAGGATCTGGTTGAAAAGCTGCCGCCGCGTGTTCTCGCAATGGGTGATCTGGTCGGAGGGCTGACCGCAGCCGCAGCTGAGGAGCTTGGCCTGGTGGCCGGCATTCCGGTGGGTGAAGGCGGTGCGGATGCCTTCGTCGGCGTCATCGGCCTCAATGCGGTTCAGCCTGGAAAGCTTACGCTCATCACAGGCTCGTCGCACCTGCACATTGCCCAGGTGAAGGAAGCCATCCACAGCAAGGGTGTCTGGGGCTCCTATCCGGATGCCATCGTCAAGGGGCTGCAGATGGTCGAAGGGGGACAGACCTCGACCGGTTCCATTGTCAACTGGCTTAAGGAGCAGCTCTGCGGCAATCTGAAGGTACAGGCGGCCGAGGAAGGGTGCAGCGTCTATGATATTCTGAACCGTGAGGCGGAAGCCCTGCCCATCGGCGCGGATGGTATCATCGCGTTGGATTTCTTCCAGGGGAACCGCACACCACATGTTGATCCGGATGTCCGCGGCATGTTTTACGGACTGTCTCTGGGGCACACGCCAGCGCATATGTACCGCGCGGTCATTGAGAGCATCTGCTACGGTACGGAAACCATCATTGATTCCTTCCGTCAGGCAGGCTTTTCGCCGGACGGCATTGTGGTTTCCGGCGGCGCGGTCAAGAGCCGGTTCTGGCTCCAGACCCACGCGGATGTCTGCAATGTGCCGATTATTGTTACAAAGGTAACAGAAGGCCCATGCCTTGGCTCAGCGATTCTCGGCGCTGTTGCCGGCGGCGTTTATCCAGATATTCAGACGGCTGCCGAGTCCATGACGACGGTTGATTATACCGTAGAGCCAGATCAGCAGCGCCATGACGCTTATATGTTCTACTATGAAAAATATAAGGAATTTTACGCACTGGCCAAAGACTGGATGCACTCAGTCACCACACACAAATAAGATAATTGACAGAAAAAGGAGGATACTATGGCATTAGTATCAGCTTCAATTCTGGCCTGTGACCAGACAAGGATTGGAGAACAGATCATCAAGGCTGAGGCAGCTGGCATTGACTACATACACGTCGACATCATGGACGGCGTGTATGTGGAGAACATGACCTACGGCCCCCAGCTGGTCAGGGATTTAAAAAAGATCAGCGGGCTGCCTGTATCTGTGCATTTTGAGGTCTGCCATCCGGAAACTTTTTTTCCAATCTTCGCGGACTGCGGAGCAGATATCGTGACCTTTCAGCTGGATGCCTGCGCTAACCCGCTGCATCTGATCCAGGAGATAAGGAAAAGGGGAATAAAAGCGGGTATCGGAATTGGGCCAACCTACGGCACAGAGCGGCTTGCCTATCTTTTGCCCTGTATTGACTGGCTGATTATGATGAGCGCGGAGCCAGGCTATGGCGGGCAGCCGCTGAACCCATGTATCTATGAAAAGCTGCGAGAGGCTCAGGAAATCATGGCAAAAACAGGAAGCCGCGTCCCGGTAAGTGTGGACGGCGGTGTCAATGGCAGCAACGGCCAGGGACTGGTAGCGGCTGGCGCCGACGTACTGATTGCCGGCAGCTATGTATTCCAGGATGACGCGATGGCAGAGCGGGTGCAAAACCTGAAAAATTTATAACAGCAGGAGGATGCAATGTTAGTCACATCAAAAGAAATGTTTGAAAAAGCGCGGGAGGGCGGATACGCTATTCCAGCTCCGAATTTTATTGATCTGGAATCTCTGCGCTGGCATGTGGAGACAGCTGAAAAGCTGAATGTTCCGTTGATTCTGCCGCTGGCAGAGGCGCATATCGGGGAGAATATCACCCTTGAGGATGCAGCGCTTGTGGGAAAAAAATACGCGGCGGAGGCAAAGGTGCCGGTTGCGCTGCACCTGGATCATGGGACGAATCCCGAAATCATTAAAAAGGCTGTGGATCTTGGATTCACCTCAGTAATGATCGATGCGTCCATGGAATCCTTTGAGGAAAATGTCCGCAGAACAAAGGAAATGATCGCCTATGCCCACGCGCGGGGCGCGGTGGTTGAGGCGGAGATCGGCCATGTGGGCGCTGGTGAGAATTACGAAAATCACGATGAGTCCGATTCACAGTACACCACTGTTGAGGAAGCCAGACGCTTTGTTGAGGAAACCGGCGTGGATTCGCTGGCCATCTCCATCGGGACAGCCCATGGTATGTACAAGGGCATTCCGGAAATCAATTTTGACCGATTAAAAGAAATTGCCAGGGCCATCGACATACCGCTGGTGCTGCACGGAGGCTCCTCCTCGGGAGATGAAAACCTCAAAAAATGTGCGGTGAATGGTATTTCCAAGATCAATATTTTTTCGGATCTGCTGGCTGCAGCCATGAAAGCACTGGAAGAAGCCCCGCCAAAAACCTACCTTGATGTGAAGGCATTGTCAAAGAAGGGCATGCAGGAATGCCTGGAGCACTACTATTCTGTCTTTGAGACTAAAACAATTGACTGACAGACCAATCTGGAGGATAAAAATGACTGTATATAAAGAACAAATTAGCGTAGAATCCCATGGAAATACCCCAACCTATATTAACATTACCCCGCAGGTCCGCGAAGCTATTGCTAAAAGCGGCATTAAAAACGGCACCTGTAGCGTGATCTCACCCCACACCACCTGTGCGGTTTTCTTTGAAGAGTTTGTGCACGATTATACCGAGGATGGAGATGAGTATCTTCAGGCTGATCTCAACGATGTTCTGGAAAAAATTATTCCAAATCAGGTAAGCTGGGACCAGTACCGCTACCCTGGTGAAAAGCATTTTGAGGAAGTTGAAAAATGGCCGAACATCGAGTCTTACCTCCCTGGCGGTGACCGGACTGCCATCTGGAACTGTGACGCCCACATTAAAGCCACTTTGATCGGCGCAAGCGAGGTGTTTGACGTGGACGATGGAGCGCTGGGCGTTGGAAAAACAGGCTATATCTATTTTGCGGATTTTGACCGTGCCCGCCCGCGGGTGCGTCAGTGTAAAATTGTGGTGATGGGGGAATAAAAATGAAAAGAAAAGTACGCGCGCCCTTTTTAATCGTTAATCCCAAGGCATACATTTACGGAGAAGAATCTGTGGCGCTGGCAAAGGTCTGCGATCAGCTTTCTGAAGAGTATGATCTGGACATTCTCTTTACCGCCCAGCATGTGGATATTCAGAAAGTCGCCGACGCCACAGAGCATATCGTCGTGACCGCCCAGCACATGGACGGCATTGTGCCAGGCCGGGGGATGGGCCACATTTTACCCGAAGGGCTTAAGGCTGCCGGCGCTCAGGCCGTTGTCTTAAATCATGCGGAGCACCCTGTAACCACCGCGCAGCTTGATAAAATTATCAAGCGCGCCGATGCGCTCGACATTGTCACCATTGTGTGTGCTGATTCACCAGAGGAATCCAAAGCTGTCGCGCAGTTGAAACCAGATATGATGATCTGTGAACCGACCAGCCTGATCGGGACAGGCAGTACGAGCAGCGAGGATTATATTAAGGCGACAAATGACGCGGTGAAGTCCATTGACGATACAATTTTGATCGTTCAGGCTGCCGGAGTCAGCACCGGCGATGATGTTTACCGGGTAGTCATGGAAGGCGCCCATGGAAGCGGCGGCACCAGCGGTATTCTAAACGCGCCGAGCCGAAAAGGAAAGATCGTTGAGATGCTGGACGCTTTAAAAAAAGCACAGAACGAACTGAATAAAAAATAACCAGGTTTTTTACCGCCGACACATCAGTGTCCGGCGGTTTTTTATATGTGCGTCGGGATTAAGAGAAGTTGAAAGCAGATCAGGATAATGTTAACATAAGAAAAAGACAGATTATCAGAAATATAATTTGATGAAAGAACAAAAGGAGTACGATTTAGTGAAAGATAAAGAAACGTCACTTTGGCTGAAAAAATTTACGGATCAGGACATTCCGCTGCTGACTAAATGGCTGGATGCGGAGCATATAAAGCCCTGGTTCACTGATCCGCAGGCATGGCTTGACGAGGTGAGAGAGCGAGAGGGAGAGTATAGCTGGATACGTCACTATATCATCTGTAGAAGCAGCGCGACCATCGGCTTTTGCCAGTATTATCCCTATTGGAAAAGCGGAGAGGATTGGCATGGGAATATTCCGGTGGAGGGCACCTACAGCATCGATTATCTTATTGGAGAGGTGGAAAATCTGAAAAAAGGCTATGCCAGTGCGGCTGTGCAGCTGCTGGGGGAGCTTATCGCGGAGGAAAAGGACGCTAAAAGAATCATCGTCCAGCCCGAAACCGACAACCATGCCTCCCGGAATACGCTGCTGTCCGCCGGGTACAGCTATGACACGGCGAACGGGCTGTTTTTACTGGAGATTTAGGGAGAAATTAAAATAAGGGGAGATAACTCTGATGATTTTGGCGGATGTCGTCGGAAAATGCACCCAAAACAAAAATGCTGCTACAAAAGAAGAAAAAAATATATTATAATGAAGACAGATGAGAGGACGATAAAAATCAGATTTTGGAAAAGAGAGGGAACGTATGCTCATTGATATTATAAGCACGACGCTCCGTGTTGTCGTCTGTTGTATTGTCTTCGCCTACTGTCTGTTTACACCCTTCAAGAGCCGGTTTCGTTACAATAATTTTGTGACGGCGGTTTTAGCCGCTCTGCTGACAGCCATTACGGTCGTAGTCATTGTTTTGTTTTTAACCTCCGGGAAGTTTTTGGTAAAGTACAGCAGCTTTGGGATCGTGCTGTGGATTATCACAGCGGTGGTTATTTTCCGCATTGCTATTAAGGGCAGTTTTTTTGAGATTTTGTTCATTGTTTTGATGGTTTTAAACCTGTATGTCAATATTGTCGCCATTGCCAAGGTGATTGTCAATTCCCTGAGTCTGAATCTGCCGTTTTCGCTGGTGTATGCTCTTGTGGTGATCGGTGTGCTTATCTTGTGTATCCCGCTGCTCTGGATTTTGATGGTTCGCCTGTATAAGCAGGTGGTTGAGTTTGAGGGGGATTTCAGTTTTTGGAAGTATATCTGGGTGATCCCGGCGCTGACTTATATGCTTTTCTTTGTAAAGATTGTCGGAGATTACTGGAAAGCCCACGTGCCAACCAATGGTGTGGATATTACATTTACGGTTCTCTGGGCTGTTACCACCTATACGTTTTTTCTGGTGACCCTCCTGATGCTGATTCAGACCTACAGGGGAATAACGGCCGCGCAGCAGACAAAACTTATTTCATCCCAGCTGAGGATGCAGGAGGACCAGTACCAGCGGATGATTGAAAATGTGGAAAATAACGCCAGGCTCCGGCATGACTGGCGGCATCACCTGCTGTCCATCGACAGCTTTCTGGACAATAAGGATATGGAGGGGCTGCGGAATTATATGAAGGCCCTTGCCCCGGAATATTTAGCCGGAGAGGAGATTTCCTTTTGCCAGAATCCGGTGGTCAACGCGATACTGCTGCACTATTACACTGTGGCCAGGGCAGAAGGAATCGAGGTGACGGTAAAAGCCAACGTGCGGGAGTCCCTCGATATACCGGATACGGATTTGTGTATTGTCTTTGGAAATCTTGTGGAGAATGCTGTGGAGGCCTGCGCCGCCCGTGAAAAAAAGCCCAGGACGATTGAGATCAAGGCGGATGTGGAGGGCAGACAGCTGGTGCTGGCCATTCGGAACACCTACCAGAGGGCAGTGATTTTCAGAGACAAGCAGTATTATTCCACAAAGCACGAGGGCGAGGGTATGGGTATCGCCTCAGTAAAAAGGATTGTGGAAAAAAACAAGGGAATGATAGAAATCCATTATGATGAAAACAACTTTACGGTACAGGTTATGCTGAAGGTGATTCAGGGAGATGATGAGGTGCGCAAATGCAGATAGGTATTACCATCCCGCTTCAGAAATTTTTAAAAACATCCAGTCCGCCCTATGGGCCGCCAGAAAACCTTTTTTACTGCTGGGAGGCACATATCATTCTTTTTCAGGGAAAGGAAACACTAGTCGCTGTGAATGCGAGCAGTCGTTTTGCGGTTGTCCTCTGGGGAATGGCTGCTGTGGACTGGGCCGGCTATCCTGAGCTGCTGAAGGAAGGAATCGCCCTTGGGCTCAACGGCGAAGGTTATACGGACGAGCAGGTTCAGGCTTATTTTGAAAGGGCAGGCAGACTCAGTGTCACAAAGACCCACGGCCGCCGTCCGGTAGCCGGACTCAACCGGGCAGTGGAGCGTTTGTTTGGCCTGACGGCTGATGTGGATAAAACACGAAAATATCAGGCACTGCACAGCCGTTTTGCCAATGAGGAGCGGTGCAGTGCGGCGGGCTTTCCGGATAAAGGCTGCCCGCGGGATTTTTTGGAGGAAGATATGAGGCGGGCTGGTATATTAAAGCAGAAAGAAATCTGAAGGGCGGAATTTCCGCCCTTTTTTAATAAAGTTTTTAGTCTGCTTTTTGCAGCGCAAAAAGAGAGGAAGGCTTTAAGAAAGTGTGCTATGATACAACAGAAAGGAAATGAGGATGGACTGGACAGAACGTTTGAACAAGATCATTGAATATATTGAGAGCAGTCTGCAGCTGGGCCATGAGGAGATTGACCGGCAAAGGATCGAGCAGCTGGCTGGTTGTTCTTATTCGCTGTTTCAGCGGATTTTCAGCTATATGAACAGCGTCACCCTGGCGGAATACATCCGTAACCGGAAGCTTACCCTGGCAGGCTATGATTTTAAAAGCACAGAGATCAGGGTGCTGGACGCCAGCGTAAAATACGGCTATGATTCGCCGACAGCCTTTACCCGGGCATTTCAGGCCTTTCACGGTATGACGCCCACAGAGGCCAAAAAGAAGACCTCTGTTTTAAAGGTGTATCCACGGATGAATTTTACCGAAAATAATGATATTAAATGGCGGGTCGAGCACAAAGAAGGCTTTCGTCTTCTGGGTGTTAAGCGGTCCATCAGCTGTCTGAATGGTGAAAATTTCAGGACGATTCCAGCTTTCTGGAATGAGGTTATGCAAAACGGCAGGCTGGCGCAGATTATTTCGTATACTGAGGCTTATAAAACTTCTGGCACCTTTGGCGTGTTTGGAAATTACCGGGATGGGATGTTGGATTACTATATCGCAGGGATCACTGACAGGCCTGCGGGAAATGGGCTTGAGGCCATTGAGATTCCGCCGGCGGCCTGGGCTGTTTTTGAGTGTATCGGCCCGATGCCGGGCGCGATCCAGAAGGGCTGGAAGTTTTTGAATGAGGAGTGGGTCATCAAGTATCCCTTTGACCACGCGGACTGCCCGGAAATGGAGTGGTATTCAGCGGGCAACAGCTTTGCGGAGGATTATAAAAGTGAGATATGGATACCAATTTTATAGAAACAGGAGGCGGCAATGGAGCATTTAGTTTACTGCGATGACAAAGAAAAGGTATTGGAAAAAATTATGGACGGAACAAAGACCATGGTCGTGAGAGGCGCGGCGGGCAGGAAGATTCCCCACAGCCGGGTCTTTGAGGGTGAGAAGCTTTATTTCATGAAAAAGGGCAGCAAGGTCATTTCGGCCAGGGCAGTGGTAAAGAGTGTCCAGAATTATGTCAAGCTTTCAGAGGAAGCCATTGATGAAGCCCTTGAGTCGAATCAGGACAGGCTTAATTTATCCGAAAAACAGAAAAAACGCTGGCATAAAAAGTGCCTCTGTCTGGTAGAATTTGAAAATGTGGAGGCTATTGAGCCATTGGCGTTCGACCATCAGGGCAATATGGACGACTGGCTGATCCTTGAAAAGATTGAGGACGTGGTGGTGGGGAGCAGCATTCCCTACAACTATGAGAAGTCAAAATTCAAATAAAAATTCAGGAGGTAAAAAATGATTGTAACAAGCACCGGAATTGTCAACGGCATTATTGAGGACAAGTATGGAAAGCGCGGCAGCCAGTTCAACGAAAATGGTATGCCGACATACTCTTTACCGCTGAAAATTGAGGACGCGCCAGAGGGTACGAAATCCTTCGCGCTGGTTCTGGAGGATAAGGACGCGTTCCCGGTTACAGGCGGCTTTTCATGGATTCACTGGACAGCAGCAAACATTACGCGCAATGAGCTTCTGGAAAACGAGAGCCAGGCCGCCACGGATTTTGTCCAGGGTGCGAACAGCTGTATGAGCATCCAGGGAGGAAAGCAGAGCCGGGCGCTGTCGTCCTTTTACGGCGGTATGGCGCCGCCAAATGCGCCGCATATCTACGAAATGCATGTGTTTGCCCTGAATACACTGCTGGAATTGGATAACGGCTTTTATTACAATGAGCTGTACCGCCAGATGGAAGGCCATATTTTAGAACAGGTCACCATCAAGGGGATGTACAGAGATTGAAAAACCACAGAAACAGCTGGTGCTATGACATGACCGGCTGGTAACAATTAAGATGCTTCAGTGTGAAGCATCTTTTTTAATGTGCCGTTTAAAACTTCTTTACGTCAAAGTACAATCATCCTATAATAAGCTTAAGGAAGTGGAGGTGAAACCATGAAAGCAGACGGTAAAAAAATGAAGATTGTGGTTGGTACAGTGGCATTGGCGGTCATTATCGCAGCGCTGGCCCTTGCGGCTTATCATTCAGTCAACACGCCGGAACGGGCTCTTGAGCGCTATTTTGACGCAGTGGGTGAGCGGGATTACGATAAAATGTATCTGCTCATCAGTGATGATTCTAAAAAGACCATCAGCCGGGAGGATTTTATCACACGGAACAAAAATATCTATGAGGGTATTGAAGCCAGGGATCTGAAGCTGGAGGTCATGAGTATTGAAAAAATTGATTCAAAACAACAGCAGGCCTATTATAACCTGAGAATGGAAACAGTGGCCGGTGTGCTTGCCAATCCTGGCAATATGAGGCTGCGGAAGGACAGCTTTTTCGGAGAATACCGGCTTGTCTGGAATTCCGCGGTCATTTTGCCCGGACTCAGCGAAACCGCCAAAGTCAGTGTCACCACAACTGCGGCAGATCGGGGAAGCATTCTGGACAAGGACGGCAATATGCTGGCTGGACCAGGTACTGCCCCCTCGGTCGGCTTTGTTCCAGGAAAAATAAGCGCAGATACCCGGGCTGCCGATCTGGCCACAGCCGCCGGGCTTTTGGGGATTACCACCGAAGAGATTGAAGACGCGCTGTCCGCCTCCTGGGTGACAGCAGAGATTTATGTTCCAGTCAAAACACTGCCCGAAATTGACGCAGAGCTGGAGACTGCGCTCTTGCAGATACCGGGTGTGATGATCGGAGAAGCAGAAGTGCGCAGCTACCCTTATGGAGAAAAAGCCGCGCACCTGACAGGCTATATCGGCGCCATCACGGCTGAGGAGCTGGAAGCGCTTAAGAATGAAGGCGATTACCGGGAGACGAGTGTTGTGGGCAAAGGCGGGCTGGAAAAGGTTTTTGACCGTCAGCTGAGAGGAAAGGACGGAGGCACCATCACCGTCAGTGATACCAGCAGTGACGGGATTAAAACAAGCCGTGTTCTGTGTGAAAGCTCACCGGTAAGAGGTTTTGATGTCCAGACGACCATCGACACCGGGCTTCAGACAGCCCTTTATGATCAGCTTGCCGGGGATAAAAGCGCCGCGGCAGCCATTAATCCGAAAACCGGCGCGGTGCTGGCTCTGGTCAGTGCGCCGTCCTACAATCCCAACGCTTTTACTCTGGGTATGAGTGACGCCGAGAGGGACAGCCTGAACAAAAATCCGGGCAATCCGCTGCTTAACCGGTTCGAGAAAGCCTATGCGCCCGGAGAGCTCATTCAGCCTGTAACCATCGGCGCTGGTGTGGAAACCGGCGAGGCGTATGCCGAACAGCTTAAAAAGCTTGGCTTTGGGGAGGCGCCGCCCTTTGATTTCAGCATGGAGGCCTCCAAAATTTCAGAGAGCGGTACAGTGGACAGTGACCTGGCGGCAGCGGGCAGCGGCACGACGGGCATGTCCGCCAGTCCTCTGCATCTGGCGTTGATTTATTCTGCTTTTGTGAATGGCGGTAATATGGTGGAACCCTATATCAAATATGATGCCAACCCGATGGTGAAGTACTGGAAAAAGGATGTGATTTCCCAGGAAAAGGCCGCGGACATCAGAGAAAGCCTTTTACAGGAGGCAAAGAGCCCAAAGGGAAGGGCTCTTGCGGCAAAAACAGGGACAGCGGTCCAGAAAAACTCAGAGGATACAGCCCTGTGCGTCCTGTTTTATGCGGACCAGACAGAGGAAAGCCCCCTGCTGGTGGCTGCCGTGGCAGAGGGCGCTGGGGAAAGGGGCGGCGCCGGCTATCTGGAAGAGAAGATACGCGCGGTTTTCTGAAAAGCCCTGGAAAAGGAATGCTTATTCGGATTTGAGCTTTTTTAGCATTAAAATACAGATCAGGACCGCTGCTGCGAGGATGGCTGCCAGGGGCAGCAGGTTCTCAGTCTTGAAGCCGTTATTGAGCAGCAGCTTGTATCCCCAGGCGGCCGGGAATACTTTTCCGGCTGCCGCCAGTGGACCGGGAAGGAGATCGGCAGAGAACATAATCCCAGAGAGCATAATGGACGGCAGAAAGATAAGCTGGGAAATCATGGTGAGCTTTGCCTGGTTTTTGAGGGAAAGCCCCAGAACGCAGCCCACAGAAAGGGAGACTATGATAAAAATTGTGAGTGCGCCAGAGTATAGGGTCGGGTTTGGCGGGACAGACGCGCCAAAAATAACCGGAGCGGCGAAAAAAATGATGGCAGACATGATCGACAGATGTATAAAAGCGGACAAAAATATGGAAACCATACCCAGGTACAGAGGTACGCCGTTGGCCCTGTAGACCTTTTTTATATCGCTTCCGTATATTTCCAACAGAGATGGCGGCAGACCTATGAGGGCGCCCGTTGATACGCCCATGACAGTCATGGACGGTATCAGGGTTTCCCGGGACTCGGGAATAATGGCAGTAAAGATGCCGCCCATGACCATAAAGAATAAAAGCGGCACAATATAGCAGGTGATCAGCAGTGAGCGGCTGCGGATATCCAGTTTCCACTGCAAAACTACGCCGTATAAAAAAGCACTCATTTGATATTCCCCCTTGCGATGTTCATAAAATGCTGCTCAAGGCTTCCCTGATCTATTTTAATATCCAGCACCTCAATGTTTCTCAGCCTGAAATCCTCGAGCAGAGCCAGCATGGTTTCAGCGATGTTGTTCGACGCGAAGCTTTCCTCGCCCTGGGCAGTTTTGATGTGAATCGTGTAGCGTTTTCCAAGCCTGGCGGACAATTCCGCAACGCTCCCCAGAAAGAAGACAGTCCCGTTGTTTAAAATCGCGATGCGGTCGCACAGGCTTTCCACCTCAGCCATGTCATGGCTGGCCAAAATAATGGTTTTGCCCTGGGCTTTCAGCTCGCGGATCTGACCGTGGAGCGATACCCTGCCCTCCACGTCAAGGCCGGCGGTCGGCTCGTCCAAAAAAACAATGTCCGGATCGCTGATCAGGGCAAGGGCGAGGTGCAGACGCCGCTTCTGGCCTGTTGACAGCGCAGCGTACTGTTTCCCTGAAAACTCGCTGATCCCCAGAGAAGCAAGCATGGCGGGATTGGCCTGGGTTTTGTTCCATTTGGCAAAGAGCCGTACAGCCTCCAAAGGCCTGATGTTGGCTGGCAGAGAGGAGGATTGAAGCTGAATGCCCATTTTTCCATTTACCACGATGCTGCCGCTGTCATATTTTCTGAGGCCTTCAATGCACTCAAGAGCAGTGGTTTTTCCCGCGCCGTTTACGCCAAGCAGCGCAAAGATTTCGCCTTTTAGAACACAGAAGCTCAGGCCCTTAAGGACAGTATGGCGGCCATAGCTTTTCTTTAATCCCTTTACCTCGATGGCAGCGCTCATTCGGACACCGCCTCAAAGGGATTAAATCCCAGATTTGTAAGATAGATGTCCAGAGCAGGTCCGATAAAAGCATTGGCAGCCGTCTGACTTTGTTTCCATTTATCGCTGGGTCCGTCAATATCGGCTATTTCCATGAGCTGGGGCAGCATGCTCATGTCGCTGTCTGTAAAATCCATGACCATATTCCAAAAGGATTCCGCCAGCTTCTGCCCCTCCTCGCTTTCGGGCAGGACGCCGGTTTTTTGAAAGCGCACAGCCTGACTGTTCAGCCGCGTGAAGGTGTCCAGCATTGCAAGACCACGGTCTTTATCGAAGCGGTTTCTGAAATGGTCGAGGGTTTTATCGTCGAAATGCTTGATCAGCCAGTAAAATTCATTTTTCATCTGGAGGTTTATGATAATATCCGCGTATTTTTTAAAATCGACAGACTGCATCTGCAGGACTTCTTCCTTCAATGCCTCGACTGCTGTCAAAGCCTCTGACAGGCTGTTGATCTTTTCGCGGATGGCAGCAGCCTGCTCAGTGAGCACGCCCGCAATGGCCTCGGGGCTTTCGAGGGAAACCAGACGGTTTTTAATATCATCCAGTGAAAATCCCAGGGACTTTAAAGATAAAATCTGGTGCAGTTTAACCATATCCTTGTCGGTATAGAGCCTGCGGCCACCCTCACTTTCCGATGACGGCGAAAGCAGGCCCTCTTTGTCGTAATATTGCAGGGTACGAACCGTAGTGCCCATCTTTTTGGCAAGCTCGCCGACGGTCATGTAGCCCTTTGGAATTGCTCTGTTTTTGCTCATGCCAGATACCTCCTGTATATGCTTGTATTATAGCATGCTACGTTACGTCACAAGCAAGCCCATGTCCTAAAAAGATAAAACGCCATGTGAAAGCAGATGCTTCACATGGCGTTAATATTATGGGCGGTTACAGCTGCTGGAAAACAGCCTACTCATTGGTCGGCACCGCTTTCTTTTTAAAGGTGAGGGACAGCAAAATTCCAAAGGCAATGCCGATGACCGAGGGAATCAGCCATCCCAGGCCAATGCTGTAAAGCGGAATTTTGGACGTCAGGCTGGTCAGCCAGGGGATGGTCAGGCTTTTCTGATCCAGAGCGTAGATAACGCTGACCACGCCGGTAAACAGGATGGCCGTGGGATAGACGCGGGAAAAGCCGCCGACCCATTTTTGCAGAAAAGCCAGCAGAATCAGCACAATGGCCACTGGATAAAGGCAGTTGAGCACTGGAATGGAGATTTCCAGAATTTTGTTCAGCCCCGCGTTTGAGATAACCATACTGATAAAGGCAAAAAAGACAGCCCATTTCTTATAAGAGAACCGCGGAAAAATTCCGCTGAAATATTCGCTGCAGCAGCTGATCAGTCCAACGCAGGTGTTCAGGCAGGCAATGAGGAAGATCAAAGCCAGGATGATGAGCCCGGCCTGCCCGAAAAGGTGCATGACGATCTGGGTCAGCGTCTGCGCGCCGTTGGCGGCAGCGCCAAAGCTGCCGCCGGATAAAGCGCCTACATGGGTCAGAGCCGCATAGACTGCCAGCAAAAGCCCGCCGGCAATCCAGCCAGCCTTGATGGTTTCGCGCACGACCAGTCTGTCCTCACCAACGCCAAAAGCCCTTATATTTAAAGCGATAATAATACCAAAGTTAAGCGCCGCGATAGTATCCATTGTCTGATAGCCGTCCAGAAAGCCCTGGACAAAGGCGTTGGAGGTGTAGCTGCCAGTGGCAGCGCCATAACTGCCCGGCGGAAAAACAATGCAGGCAGCAAAGATAATGAAAATCAATGCAAGCAGACAGGGCGTCAGCTTTTTGCCGAGCCGGTCTGTGAGCTTATCGGGTTTGAGGGCCAGCAGCAGCGCTACGGCAAAAAAGACAATGGAGTAGAGTAGCAGTATGAGACTGCCGCCGCTGCCCTCGGGCAAAAACGGCAGTACTGCCATTTCGAAGGAAGTGCTGGCCGTACGCGGAATGGCGAGACAGGGGCCGATGGACAGGTAAATTAAAAAGGTGAATACTGCCGCGAAAGCAGGGTGCACCCGTCCGGCCAGTGCGTCCAGTCCGCCGGATTTCGCCACAGCTGCTACCCCCAGTATGGGCAGGCCAATGGCACTGATGGCAAAGCCCGCAAAAGCGATCCAGGTCAGGCTTCCGGCCTGTTCCCCCAGAAAGGGCGGAAAAATTAAATTTCCCGCGCCAAAAAACATCGAGAAAAGCGTAATCCCGATGAGAAAAGTGTTTTTTCGTGATAATTTCTGCATAATATCTCCTGTAAATACAATCAATAGGTGCATTATAGCATAAAATTAAAGGAAATAGTTGTATGATGGCAAGTATACATTGAAGGAGAAGGCTATGGAATTCAAAGATTTGATATGTGGGTTGGAGCGTTTTGGTTCGTCACCGATAGAAACATGTACAAGTATTTTGGGGGTGGAGCCTGGGACTGTTTTAGAAAGAGTTATCCTGGCTCCTTGGTGGGAACCGGAGATCTTTGATGGCTTCGATGAAATTCGACTTCTAAGCCAGTCAGAATCCCAAGCGGTTAAGGTCTGGGAAGTGCGCCGCTCAGGAGTTTGTGCGACCTTTATCAAAACAGGTATCGGCGCCCCTGTTTTAATGGATGTGGTGCTGGCTTTGGGAATAAGTCACTGCCGCCAGGTGTTTTTTATTGGTTCTGTCGGTGCTTTGGAGGAAGGAACAGATATTGGCGATATTATTATTCCAGAGTATTCGATCTGTGGCGATGGTGCAAGCCGATATCTGACAGGGAAAACATTGCGGGAAGATGCTTTTCTGGATAGGGTATTTCCAACGTTTGAATTAACTGAAAGCCTGAGAAGTTCTGCAGAAAGAATATGTGCTGCGAAGCAGATAAAGCTGCATGCCGGACGAATTTACAGTGTGGATACGGTTTTTGCACAATTTGCTTACATTGATGAAGTTGTCAGTTTAGGCTGTAATGCCATTGAGATGGAAACAGCTGCGGCATTTCGCGCTGCGAGGTTGGCACAACTGGAGATTACGGCATTACTCAGCGTTTCGGACAATGTCATTCAGAAAAAATCTTTGCTGAGCGGCCGAAGTCAAGATGAGATTACCTGTCGAAAGCGTATCCGAAAGTATGTGTTTCCAGAAATAATTTGGAATACTTTTACAGAAAAAGAAGGAAAGGAAAAAAGATGAAATTACTATTCAAGCAGCGGCTGTTCTCTTGGTTTGACAGCTACGATATTTATGATGAGGCGGGAGAAACGGTTTTTACGGGGAAAGGCCGTCTGTCCTGGGGACACTGCCTTGAAATTTATGACCGCTTTGGCGAGCATGTGGGGACTGTAAAAGAGGAGGTGCTCACCCTGCTGCCGCGGTTCGCTCTGTACCAGAATGGCCGGGAAATTGGAGACATTCAGAAAAAATTTACTTTTTTCAGACCAGCCTTCACGCTGAACTGCAACGACTGGAGCGTGGAGGGAGATCTCTTTGAGTGGGAGTACGAGGTGGTGGACGGCCAGGGACGCATGGTCATGCAGGCGTCCAAGCAACTGTTTAATTTTACCGATACCTATGTGATTGACATCGCAGATCCACAGGACATGCTCCTGTCCCTGATGATTGTTCTGGCCATTGACGCAGCCAAATGCTCGCAGAGAGATTGATTATTTTATCATTTCCTCATAAATGCCAATCTTGGCATCAAGGTTTTCGAGATATTCATCCCATTTGCGGCGCTGTTCCTCGACGTATTCACGGTGTTTTCTGAGAATGTCCAGGCGCCTGGCGGCAGTATGGTTACCCTCATAACGGAGGTCGGCGTAAATTTTTATATCCTTTAGCAGCATGCCGGTATCCTTCAGGCGTTTGATGAAGCGCACCCACTCAATATCCTTTTCCGTGTAAAAACGGCGGCCTTGTCCATCCCGCGGGACCCGGATAAGGCCCTTTTTTTCGTAGAAACGCAGGGTGTGTTCGCCGATGCCTGTCTTTTTAGTAAGTTCACCGATGGTCATTTTTAAGACTCCTTAATCTTCTTCTTGACTTTGACTATAGTCTAAGGACTACACTTTTATTATAAAAGAAACAGGAGGTAAGATCAAATGGATGACAAAAGGTTTGACAAAGGGTTGGAAATGCTGCGCCGGATTGACGGCGGTGCGGGTGAGGGTGTGATAGCGTCTCTGGAGGACATTGCGCCGGATCTGGGAAGGTATATCGTGGAGTTTGCTTTTGGGGATATTTACCCCAGGGACGGGCTTACACTGGAGGAGCGGGAGATCATCACCATTGCCAGCCTGCTGACCTCAGGCGGCTGTGAGGCCCAGCTGAAGGTTCACATTAACGGCTCCTTAAATGTGGGGCTTTCCCCGGAAAAAATCATTGAGGTTTTCATCCAGTGTATTCCATATGTGGGTTTTCCCAGGGTTTTAAACGGCGTGGCTGTGGCAAAGGCGGTTTTTAAGGAGCGCCACCTGAAAGGCTGAATTGAGCCTGTGCGCTTGACAGGGTTCTCCAAATGGCATATAGTGGACAAAAACAGAAGCGAAGCCATAAAAAGAAGAGCTGAGGGCAGTGTATGATAATACCATCATGGTCCTTATCCCGTCAGCCGGACAGTGGTGGTAAGGGACGGGCGAATTGTGTGAAATGATGTGAAACCAAAATTCAGGGTATATACCTTTTAAAAAAGGAGCGATACCATGAACGATACACATCATACAATGGAGCATAATCACAGCATGGAGGGGATGGGTGAAATGAATCACGCGTCTGTGCAGATGGGCGGCATGGATCACCACGCCATGATGGTTCAGGATTTCAAGAGACGGTTCTGGGTGTCCCTGACTGTGATGATTCCCATCATGGTTCTTTCACCCATGATACAGATGTTTTTAGGCGTTGACTGGCGTTTTCCAGGGGATTCTTATGTTCTGCTGGCCCTGTCAACGTTTTTGTTTTTTTACGGCGGCTGGCCTTTTCTCAAGGGTGCCAGGGATGAACTGAAACAAAGATCTCCGGCCATGATGACCTTGATTGCCCTGGCGATCATTGTCGCCTATGTCTACAGTGCGGCGACGGTATTTGGTGTACAGGGATCAGACTTTTTCTGGGAGCTGGCGAGCCTGATCGTCATTATGCTGCTCGGCCACTGGATTGAAATGCGCTCGGTGATGGGCGCGTCTAAGGCTTTGGAGGAGCTTGCCAGGCTCATGCCTGAAAACGCCCATATGATTATGGATAACGGCGAGACCATGGATATGCCGGTCAGCAGCCTGAAAACCGGACAGGCAGTCCTCGTGAAGCCCGGGGAGAAAATTCCTATTGACGGTGTCGTGTATGAAGGAGGCTCAGAGGTCAATGAGGCCATGATCACCGGAGAAGCTGTACCTGTTGAAAAAGGGAAGGGTGATGAGGTGATTGGCGGTTCTGTCAATGGCGACGGGATTTTAAAATTTAAGGTGAGCCATGTCGGGGATGAAACCTTTTTATCTCAGGTGATCCGTTTGGTTCGGGATGCCCAGGCCTCTAAATCCAATACGCAGCGGCTGGCGGACAGGGCGGCTAAATGGCTCTTCTATATCGCGCTGGTCACTGGTATTATCACCTTTGTTTCATGGATGGCCATTGAGGGAAACCTGAACTTTGCCGTTACCCGGGCAGTGACGGTTATTATTATCTGCTGTCCTCATGCCCTTGGCCTTGCCATGCCGCTTGTAACCTCAGTATCGACCAGCCTTGCGGCAAAAAACGGACTGCTGATCCGCAACCGTGCCGCCTTTGAAAATGCCCGAAATCTGGATACGGTGGTGTTCGACAAAACCGGCACACTGACAGAAGGCAGTTTTGGCGTAACAGATATACAGGCCGACTGCGTTTCACAGGATGAACTTCTGGCCATTGCCGCCTCGGTAGAGGCAAATTCGGAGCACCCCATTGCCAGAGGGATTGTGGAAGCAGGAAAAGACAGGAAGCTGGCATCGCTCAGGGTTACAGATTATCAGAACCTGACTGGCGAAGGGCTGCGGGCCACCGTGGATGGACAGCCTGTCAAGATTGTCAGCCCAGGCTATCTGAAGCGCGAGGGTGTCGCGTTTGATGAGAAAGCCTATAGCAGCCTTGCCAAAGAAGGAAAAACCGTTGTGTTTATTCTCCGAGACAACAAGCTGCTGGGCTTCATCGCTTTATCCGACGTGGTGCGCCCCACAGCGAAGGAAGCTGTAGATGAGCTGAAGCAGATGGATGTCACTTCCATTATGCTTACCGGAGACAACCAGAGGGCAGCAGACTACGCGGCGCGGCAGCTGGACATCAGCAAGGTGTTTGCAGAGGTGCTTCCGGGTGACAAGGCGTCAAAGATTGATGCGCTTCACCGCGACGGGCGCAGGGTTGCCATGACCGGCGACGGGGTCAATGACGCGCCTTCTCTGGCGAAGGCAGATCTCGGCATTGCCATCGGCGCCGGAACCAGCGTGGCCATTGAAACCGCGGATGTTATTCTGGTCAAGAGCAATCCTCTGGATGTGGTCAGCATTCTAAAGCTCTCGCGGGCGACTTTTAAGAAAATGGTGCAAAATCTGATCTGGGCCACAGCCTATAATGTGGTGGCTCTGCCGTTGGCCGCGGGTGTGCTCTATTACCAGGGCGTGGTCATCAGCCCGGCGGCAGGGGCAGTGCTGATGTCGCTGAGCACTATCATTGTCGCCATTAACGCGCGTCTGTTGAAATTGCCGAAAAAATAAGTCAAAACTTAACAATAGACAAAGACCGGGGTTCATACTATAATGGAAATAAGATGTCCTCGTAAAGGCACAGTGCTGAGCGGCGGGCAAATTTACTGACGAAGGGAGCAACACAAATGAAACTGAAAGCCGGAGATAAAGTTGGCATCGTGGCCTGTTCTAACGCGCAGCCCGCCGCCAACCGGACCCATGTGGAAAAACTACTTGAAACCCTGAGACAGGCAGGCCTGGACCCCGTCTGCAGTCCTTATATTTTTGAAAAATCACGTTTCTTCAGCGGAACAGCCCAGGAAAAGGCCAGAGCGCTGATGGATTTTTACAGTGACAATACGATTAAAGCGATTTTTGATCTGTCAGGCGGTGACCTCGCCAATGAGGTGCTGGAATATCTGGACTACCAGGTGCTTAAGGACAATGCTAAGCCCTTCTTTGGCTACAGCGATGTGACGGCCGTGATCAACGCCATCTATAAGGAAACCGGCCATCCGGGCACTCTCTACCAGATCAGAAACCTGATCTATGACTTCCGGATCGAACAGCTCAGCCGCTTTAAGGACTCCCTTTTCCAGGGCGGGTGGGCCCTGTTCGATTTTGACTATGCGTTTCTGCAGGGCAGCTGTATGGAGGGGGTGGTGGTCGGCGGCAATATCCGCTGCTTCCTGAAGCTGGCAGGAACGCCCTATTTGCCGGATTTTTCAGAAAAGCTGCTTTTCCTGGAGAGCTACAGCGGCGGCGCAGACCGGATGGTTTCACTGCTCAACCAGTACCGCCAGATGGGCGTTTTTGACAAGATAAACGGAATTATTCTGGGAAGTTTCACCAAGATGGAGGAGGCGGAGGAAAAACCTGAGATCGGAGACCTTGTAAAAGAGGTTGTCCGAAACGATGCAATGCCCATTGTCAAAACAAGACAAATAGGTCACGGACCGGATTCCAGAGCCATTGTGATCGGTATGCCGCTGACGCTTGAAGCAAATTAAAGATTTTCGCAAATGCGGTCAAGAATCTCCTGAGAAACAGGTCTATACTGGTAAAACGGAGGTGAGCTGATGAAACGGGAAGAAAAAATACTGGCAGTCCAGAGGATGCAGGATTACATCAAAAATCATATGACAGAAACCATCACACTGAAGGAGTTGGCCGATTGTGCGGGCTACTCACCCTTCTACTGCTCCAGGATTTTTAAAGAGCTGACGGGTAAATCACCCTTTGACTATATCCGGGCCCTGCGCCTGAGCAAGGCAGCCCTTAAGCTGCGGGACGAAGAAAAGGTGAAGGTGGTGGATGTGGCTCTGGATTTTGTCTTTGACAGCCATGAAGGGTTTACCCGGGCCTTTTCAAAGGCCTTTGGCATTACACCCCACCGCTACAGCAAAAATCCTCCGCCGATCAAGCTGTTTATGCCAGATCCGGTAAAGGACTGGTATCTCACCATGAAGGAGGGAGAAGAACGCATGAAAATTTATGAAAAACAGATCGACACGGTTTTTGTCCAGGTTATTGAAAGGCCTGCCCGTAAGCTGATGGTTAAATGGGCAAAATCGGCCGGAGAGTACTTTGCTTATTGCGAGGAGGTCGGCTGCGATATCTGGGGCGTGCTGTGCAGTGTCAAGGAGGCCTTATACGAGCCGGTGGGACTGTGGATGCCTGAGCGCTTCCGCCCTGCGCATGCCGGGCGTTATGCACAGGGGGTAGAGCTTCCTGTGGATTATGACGGGCCGGTGGCCGAGGGATTCGATTTAATTGAACTGCCCCCCTGTAAAATGATGGTCTTTCAGGGAGAACCCTTTGAGGATGAAAAGTTTTATCAGGCGGTCAAGGATATCGAGGAGGTAATCGACAGCTATGAGCCTGAGCTCTACGGTTTCGAGTGGGCAGATAATGATGGCCCGCGTTTTCAGCTGGAGCCCCAGGGATACCGTGGATATATTGAGGCCCGTCCGGTAAGGGGAAAAATGGAAAATTGAGAATGGAAAATTATACTACAAATTTGATGAAATGCGGTCTCTGACCGCTTCAGACTGCCAAAAAAGTGTCATAGTCCGAGACTGCGCCTTTTATCCAGATAAGAAAAAAGGTCCAGGCGCTGTGGATAACGGCCAGGAGTTGTGTCGCACTACCGGCACAGCCGGACATTGGCGAGATAAAGCGTCTACTTTGAGAAGAAGATACTGTTGTAGGGGTAATGCCCGCAGGACACTTTTTTCTTCCTTAGGTAAAAGGCTTCGTCTCCCAGGTTTTTGGATACTCTGAAGCGGCTTTGGCCGTTTTTTATTGGGAAAAATTGTGGATATGTGGAGGATTTTCGGGGTATCTGTGGATAAATTTTATTTTAGCAAGGGTGGTCAAGCACCTTTTTCTGCGGCGGGGTATAATCTCCTGGCAGAGATAAAACGGAGGTGCAAAAATGGAAAAGGTTTTACAGGTACAGAACCTGAGTAAAAACTATGGCAGTGTGACGGCAGTAAGCGGCCTGAGCCTGAGCGTAGCCCGGGGGGAAGTCTTTGGACTCCTCGGCCCAAACGGTGCGGGGAAGAGCACCAGTATTGAGTGTATGCTGGGCGTGAAGAAAGCAAGCGCCGGAACTGTGGAAATTTTGGGGATAAACCCGTCTGAAGGGAGAAAAACACTTTTTGAACGTGTCGGCGTCCAGTTTCAGGAGACAGGCTATCAGGATAAAATCCGGGTGGGAGAGGTCTGCCGGATGACAGCTGCTCTTTACAGACAACCCGCAGACTGGCAGAGACTGCTCGCGGTATTTGACATACAGAGGCTTGAAAAACAGGAGGTAAGCCAGCTGTCCGGCGGAGAACGCCAGCGTCTCTCCGTTCTGCTGGCATTGATCCCCAACCCTGAGCTGGTATTTCTGGACGAGCTGACTACCGGGCTGGACACCCGGGCACGCCGGGAGGTCTGGCAGTATCTGAAGGAATTGAAAAAGGGTGGTCTGACCATTGTGCTGACCTCTCATTTTATGGATGAAGTGGAGGTTTTGTGTGACCGGGCGTTAATTCTGAAAAAGGGAGAGCCCCAGATCTGCGGAACCATAGGAGAGATAACAGAGGGAAGCCCTTGCAGCTGCTTTGAGGAGGCTTATCTCTGGTATACGGGAGGTGACGATGATGCGCGCGTTTAAAAGTTTATTCTGGATCGAGTTCAAGCTTTCCGTCAGGGCCATGAACCTGGTTCTTTTCGGCCTTTTTTCGCCGGCTGTTGTGGCTGTGATTATCGGTGTTATCTATGGAGCAAAGCCCGCATTTGACGGAGCGGGTTATTCGTTTATGGCCCAATCCTTCGGGGCGCTCTCAGGCATTGGTATCTGCGCCACAGGCCTGATGGGGCTGCCCCTGGCTCTGGCAGATTACCGGCACCGAAAAATACTCAAGCGCTTTGAGGTAACGCCTGTCAGTCCGGGAATGCTGCTCTTTGTGCAGGTAGCTGTCAATTTTGTTTACGCCCTCGCGGCCATGGCAATAGTCTATGGAATTTGCCGGATGTTTGGCGGTGGATGGGAGGGAGGCTCCTTCCTTTATTTTGGTTTGTCCTTTCTGCTCGTCACAGTTTCCATCTACAGCCTGGGAATGCTGGTGGCAAGCGTGGCTGGAAATATCAAGACAGCTAACCTGCTGTGCACGGTTCTTTATTTTCCGATGCTGATTTTTTCTGGCGCAACGCTGCCCTATGAGGTTATGCCCCCGGCTCTGCAGCATGTGGCGGATATTATGCCCCTGACGCAGGGCGTGAAGCTCATGAAAAACGCCGCGCTGGGACTGCCCATCGAAAACGCCGCAGTGCCGGTTGCGGTGATGGTTATCCTGGCAGTCATCTGCGTTGTTGTATCCATCCGTTTTTTCAGATGGGAATAAAATTCCTTAAGATTTGTTGACAAACTAACGATCGTTCGCATATAATAAAAACTAACGATCGTTAGTTTTTTATTGAGGAGAATGATTATGAACACCAAGGAAAGGATCGCCTGCGAAGCGCTGACATTGTTCAGCGCAAAGGGCTACAGCGCCGTATCGGTTCGGGACATTGCCAGAGCCGCCGGCATAAAGGAAAGCTCCATTTACAATCATTATAAGGGTAAGCAGGCTATTTTTGACGAGCTTGTAGAGACCTATGATACCCGGGCAGACGCCTTTTTCAGCCATTTTGCTTCACCGAAGCATCTTGAGGGAAACATCATTGAGAATATGGCCTATATGAAGACCATTGACAGTCTGGTTGAAATGGTGCTGGCATCGGTAGAGCATTATCTCTCTGATGATTACTTTTTTAAGTTTTTCAGGATGCTGTCCATTGAGCGTTTTAACAATGAGAAGGTTCAGGCCATTTACCAGAAAATGTTTGTTGACGGCGCCCTCGATTATCAGGCGCAGCTCTTTGGCTGGATGATTGATAATGGCTATTTTGTCAGGGCAGACCCCAAAATGGCTGCGCTGCAGTTCTACAGCCCCATTTACATGCTTTTCAACCAGTATGAGCCTGGGGTTACAGATATGAAAGCAGTGCTGCAGACTCTGGAGAGACATGTCCGGCAGTTTGCAGCACTCTATGATGTGCGGGTGAAGCGTCATGAAGCAGAATAGTGAGCTTACCCGATATATGAACCGTGCCATTGAGAAGCTGGCGGCCGGCATTGTGAGAGGAACCCTTAAAAATCCGAAGGAGACCGCTTTTATTTTAAGGCTTCGGGACAGGCTTGTGCGGGCCATGAAGAAGCGTGAGGCTGCTGAAAAACAGGGGCGCCATATTCCGCCGTTTTTGATCTCAAGCATTGCCACAGAGTGTAACCTTCACTGCAAGGGCTGTTATGCACGGGCAAACGGTATCTGCAGCGCGAGCGAAGAAAAAGCGCTGACCGCTGAAGAATGGCAGAAAATATTTGAGGAAGCCGCTGGGCTCGGTGTTTCTTTTAATCTTCTGGCAGGAGGCGAGCCGCTCATGCGGTGGGATGTGCTGGAAGCGGCTGCCTGTGTAAAGGAGATGGTCTTTCCGGTTTTTACCAATGGTCTGTTGATTGACGAAGACACAGCGGATTTTTTTGAAAAGAACCGGCATCTGATACCAGTTATCAGTATTGAGGGCGACAAGGTACAGACCGATGACCGCCGCGGTGAGGGAACACACAGGGCAGTTCAGGAGGTTATGGAGCGCCTCAGCCAAAGAGGGGTCCTCTTTGGCGTGTCCATCACGGTCACCACTGAAAATCTCCATACAGTTGCTGGCGACGCTTTTATTAAAAAGCTTGACAGCCAGGGCTGCCGTCTTGTTTTCTTTGTGGAATATGTGCCAGTAGAGGAGAGCAGTGAGCCGCTGGCGCCTTCAGAAGCTGAGCGGGCTGTTTTAGAGCGGCGGCAGGCCGCGCTGAGGGAAGCCTTCCCGGGGATGATCTTTCTCTCATTTCCTGGTGACGAAAAGCATATGGGCGGCTGTCTGGCAGCCGGTCGGGGATTTTTTCATATCAATGCATATGGCGCGGCAGAGGCCTGCCCATTTTCACCCTATTCGGACAGAAGTCTGAGGGATTACACACTGCTGGAGGTTCTGGATTCACCGTTTTTTGCCCGACTGCAGCAGGAATCGCTGGTAGGAGGCGAGCATGACGGCGGCTGCGCGCTCTTCCAGAAGCGGGCTCAGGTGCAGGCTCTTTTAAAGTGAGATTAGAAAAAAACAGCGAATCTCCACGAAACCGCTGCTTTTTTCTAATC
>CAUEUD010000022.1 GCA_959020865.1 Eubacterium limosum
CGAAGTAAAGTCCACCAGGATCACCGTCGGCTCGCCCTTGATCTTCCAGTGTCCCTGTGGTGCTTTTCAGGGGGGTGTGGCCCTTATGGCCGTCGTCAACGCGCTGGCTGCTGCGCCGCACCCGCAGGACGGCGGCTTCCAGGTCGATGTCTTTGTAACGCAGGCCGGCCACCTCGCCCAGGCGCAGCCCGGTGGCCAGGGCCAGCAGCACAGCCATGTCCAGCGGGGCCGCGCTCTGCCTTAGCCGGGCGGCCAGGGCTTTCTGCTCGCTGTAGGTGAGCACTTCCTTTTCTTTTGGCTCCACGGTTATTTTGGGCATGTCGGGCGCTGTGGCCAGCCCTCTGGTCTCGGCCTCCCGCAGGATGGTATGCACATAGGTGAGAATATCCCGCACGGTTTTGGGGGCCAGGCGCTCGGCCAGCTGCGCGGTGAAGGCTGGCAGCCGTTCTCCAATCTCGCTCAGGGGGCTGTCGCCCAGAAGGGGCAGGATGTGGGCGCGCTCATAGCTTCGGTAGGTCTTGAGACTGCTGCCCTTTACCTTTGGCACGCGCCGGGACATCCAGTCTTTCATGATTACTTTTTTGATCATTTGATCAGGCTCCTTTACTTTTAATCTGCCTTTGGACCGTTATACCCAAATGGCTTTTAACTTCATAATTTTTTCCGGGCATAAATCTGGATTAAGACATAAAGACAGCCCGGTTTTCCACACTGTGAAAAACCGGGCTGTCTGTTTTTATTATTAAGGAAATTTTAAACGGGATGCGACGCTCTGCTGGAACGCGGAACCTTACCCGCTTCGGCTTGACCATAAGGCGTCAAGCCTCGGGGCAGACCCCGGGGGCGTGATTTCCTACATAAGCTTTCTCCAAAGGGCCAATCCTGCCAGGGCGACGAGTGTGAGCAGCACTGCGGCTGCCGGGGCTGCCGGCTGTCCGGTGAGGCCAGTGCCTGCGTTATCTCCGGGGTTCTGGCTGCTGTCTGCCGGGGGTGTGGACGGCGCCGGCTTCACGCTGGGGGCTGGCCCTAGATCGACGGGCTCTGCCGGGTCGGCTGTGTCCGCGGCCATGCGTTTAAAGACAAGGCTGGTGGTGTCTGGGGCGGACGCCATCACGTAGTAGTGTCCGCTGTAGGCGATGCCCCTGTAAAAAGCGCTGGGCACGGTGGGATAAAAGCTGTCTTGTATGAAGACTGCACTATCCGGGCTCATGCCGATGGTGTCCTGGCTGCTCTCGCTGGTACTTCTGTACCCTGTGATCAGGGCGCCGCTTTTGGTGCCGCCCAGAGCAGTGGTTCCGGTGGGCACTGTATGCTCGGGCATGTTGGTTTCCTCCCAGTTCTGACCATCGTACTGCCAGGTTTTTCTGACAGTGACAATGCTATTATCCACCACCTGATAGCAACCGTCAATGATGAGCTGCTCCCGGTCTGCACCGCCGACGGTAATATTGGCATTGGACATTTTCTCGGGCAGGCAGGCGTCTTCCATTTGGCTGAGACTGCCGGTTTCCGGGTCGAGGGCATACAGGCCCGCGGTATCGGCAGCCTCCCATGGGTTCAGACCGCCGGCAATGACCAGCCTGTCCTGATAATTGATGAGGGCACCGTACCAGGGATAATGGGTATCCACCTGATGGCCTTCGTTCCAGGTGCCGGTTCCGGGGTCAAAGGTATAAACCCACTGCTCGCTGCTGTCCTCGCCTGGCCGGTACTCACCCAAGGCGTATAATTTCCCCTCCCATGCGCAGAGGCCATTTAAGTTATAAGGGACGTCTGGCAGACTGGCAAGCTTTTGCCAGCCATTGCCCGGAATATCGTAGCACCATAGCTCTGTGGCGTAATCGGTGATCCCGGCATAGTTGGATTCGTTGAATATATCACTTCCCAGGTAGTAGAGCTTCTGGCCCGTAGCAGCCATAAAGCAGCCGGCAGTGCCTGCTTTTTCGAGTATGGAGCCTGTGTAATCCGGAGACTCGGCAGGCAGGGCCAGCGCCTGGAAGGCGGACTGGGCCGGACCGGGTGTAAATGAATGATCGTTTCTTCCCCAGCTGCCATCTGACCGGGTGACGCGCACCTCGGTCATGCCCTCGGCTTCAAAGCCCTCGGGCAGGGCTGCGGTGATATGGGTATCGGACCAGCTGGTAACGGTGGCCTCTGCGCCGCCTATTTCTACCTGGCCCTGTGTGTCACCAAAGAAATAGCCGTCGATGGCAAGGCTGCCGGCATCCTGCACAAAGTGTCTGGGCGCTGGATCGGGGTTCTGCCAGGCCTTGGCTGTGTCCAGGCTGCCTCCGCTCATGCACTGACCGTTCATGGCTGCGTCCAGGCTCCGATTGGCTCCGCCGCTGATCCGTGCGCTGATTTTTTCGGCGTCCTCATCGGGATATGCGGCGGACAATAGGGCAACCGCACCCGTAACCGCGGGCGCTGCCATGGAGGTGCCGCTCATGGTGCCGTAAGGTGCCTTACGGCTGCCGATTCCTACGGTGTCAATATACGTGGGGACATCGGCGTCGGAAGCTTCATACAAATCGATCTCGATCTGGAAGGGGGTGTCCACCCACTCGGCTTCGAGCGCTGCCGAGTTGTTAATCCAGTCGCCATCGGTGATGTAGAGAACGCTGCCATCCTCATTGTAATAGCCGGTGCAGTTATAAAACTTTGGCGTGTAGGTCTTTTGGTCTGCAAGGTTGTGAATATAAACCACAGCGGCGCTGAAATCCGAAGCGGTGGCTGTAAAGGACAGACTCAGCCCTTCTTTTTCTCCCTCCAGGGTAACGGGAGCGGAGATAATCTGGGTTACTTCCTGCTTCTCTGGGTTTATGTCCAAGGCGCTGGCGCCATAGGCGACCTGATCCGGCCCGGCCACGGCAAGGGGCTCGCCCAGCTTGTTTTCTTTCTCATCATCATAGGTGTAGAAGGTAAGGGCGTTGCCATTGGCGTCGGGGATATCGGCTTTGTCGGTGGCGCTGTTTTCTTTCTCGAAGCCTGTATAAACAAGACTGTCCCGGCTCAGCAGGCTGTTGTACTCTGCCCTGTCCTGAGGAAGGGTGGACAGGATGCGGGTACCGGGTGCATAAATGTCGGTGCTGTAGGCGCCGTAATTGGAAAAGAAGGCGGGACGGCCGTATTCATCCATGGCGTTCACATTGAGGGCGTAGGGGCTCTGTGCTGAAGAGAGGCTGGTCTGCGGATTTTCGTCCGTGTTCTGGGTACTATTCCCCGAAGAAAAAACCGAGACGACGCCCTTTTTCCCCAGCTCATCCACAGCGGCCCTAACGGCGCTACTGATGTATACGCCGCCCCAGGAATTGTTGACAGCCCTGAGGTTTACTCCCAGATCACAGGCCTTGGACAGATAAGCGTAGGCCCTGACGGCCCAGCCCACATTGCCGCTTCCGTTCTGATCCAGATATTTGAGGGCCATGAGGCGCAGATCAGCACAGACCCCCTGGGTTCCCTGGCTGTTCCAGGACGCGCCGATGACGCCTGCACAGTGGGTGCCATGTCCGTTGTCGTCACTGGTATTCCGGGTATCGTCATAGTTGGCGTTGGTGACCATGCCGTACGCTCCCCCACCCATGGCGGCGAGCTCAGGGTAATCAAGCCCCCTGTTCCACATCTGCGGGGCCAGATCGGGGTGGGTGGCGTCGATGCCTGAGTCGATGACGGCCACCACAACCTCCTCGCTGCCCTGCTCATCTGCCTGATACAGGGGCGCGACATTCAGGTCGGCCTGATTCTGCCGTCTGTTGGCAAGCCCCCACTGCTGGGCGCTCATATCTTCATAGGTGTTTTCATCCACGGCGCTTGCCTTCAGGATGTAATTGGGCTCGGCAAAGCGCACGGCCGGGTTTTCACTCAGTTGCTCGATGAGGGTTTCGGTGCTGCTGCCGTCCTGTGTTTTGACGAGGACAAGCGCGTCCCCTGTCTGGGGCTCTGCGGCGCGCAGCATCGCCGGGGCGGCTTCTCCTGCGTTCTGGCTGCTGTCCATGGACATGAGGGTCTCCGCGCTGTAGGAGGGCCCGGCGCTTCGGCGCTGGGCTCCGCCAGACAAGGCTCCGGCTCCGCCGCTCACGCAGACAATAGCCTCGCCCTCCACATAGTCGGTTCCCGGGGTTCCGTAATCTGCCGGGCTGCTCTCCTGCGCCAGAGCTGGCAGTGGCAGGGCTGAAAACGCCATGAGCAGGCTGAGCAATATGCTTAAAAATCGTTTTTTCATTTCTTCTCCTTAATGATGGTATTCATTCTTCTGCTTTTTATAGGCCAGACCGCAGACCGCAAACAGCGTCAGCATTCCCACACACAGGGCTGCGGACAGAGGGCTGGCCTGGATAATGCCGGTTTTTGGGCTGGCCGCTCCCGGGTTAATGGCCGGGGCGCCCTTGACGGTGACCTCGGCCGTGGCGGTGACCGTGCCTGCCCTGGCGGTGATGGTGGCCTTGCCGCCGGACAGGGCGGTGACGTTACCGCCTGCGTCCACGTTGGCGATTTCGGGATGATCGCTTTCCCAGAGCACGGTTTTATCCACGGCGTCCTCTGGACCGGTCTGGGCGGTGAGCTTTCCGGTTTCGCCCTTGTTCAAGGTGAGGGCGGCCGGGCTGATGCTCAGGGTTTCCACGCCCTGGGCGGTGATGGTGACGGTGCAGCTGGCTGTGACGGTCATGTCGGCATCGCTGGCTGCGGTCAGGGTGACCACACCGGGCTTTAAGGCGGTGAGCACCGGAACGCTCTCGCCGTTCTGGCTGAAGGTGCTGTCCAGGCGCACGCTGTCCACATCCCCGGTGACGCTCAAGTTTATCCGGGTGCTTGACGGGCTGTCGGCCCCGGTGAGGCGGGCGGTCAGGGTGACGGGCTGCTCTGGTGCATCTTTTGTGAGCAGGACGGTTTTTTCACTGTCGCTCAGGCTGATACCAGTGGGGTAGTCGGTGGCAAAGCCGCCGGTCCGGGCGATGTTGTTTTCGACACAGGCTGTGGCCGCGAAGGTCCAGCAGGCGGATGTGGCTCCCTGATTACGCACCGGGGTAAGGGTGCTGGTATCCCTCAGGTCAAACCTGGCGGGCAGATCTCTCGCTGGGGCCTGGGCGCTGCCGGAGTCTTTGATGGAAAGGGCCACCGCGCCGTTGACGGAGGCGGTATCCTCCCCGGTGATCTCGACATTCTGCAATGCTCCCTCAGGAAGTATCTGCGAAGCCGCCTCTGTTTTCTGGTCTGCCGCTTCGGTGTTTATGCCGCTTTCGGTATAGGCGTGGGTATTGACGTCACAGGTATAGGCTCGGATATTGGGGAAGATGGCTTCTTTTCCAACGTCCTCGGTCATACCGTTTGAAGTTATGAAGGCCACATCGCTCTTGGGCTGTACCCCGCTGGTGCTTCCCTCCTCTCTCAGGCTGATGCCAATGCTGGGGCTCTGTCCCGGTACGGTACTCTCGACCCTCACGTTAATGTCAAAGGTGCCTCCCTGTGGGATGGTAATGGATTGGTTCAGCCGTTCGGTGTAGAAGCCTGCGTATTTCTTGACGCCCTCGGCTACTTTTTTCGTCTCGCCGTTCTGGGTCACGCTGATCTCGTACCTTGTATTGGCTGTGCCGGTCACAAAGGACACGGCTTTTAACAGTTCTGGCGCTTCCTTTTCGTTGACAAAGCGCTCGGTGGCTGTGAAGGCATTGCCCAAGGTCCCGAAATCAAAAGTGCCGTAGGGGTCGTTGATGTACTGGTGGTTATAGTTGTCGGGCATATCGTCGGCCATGTAGACGGTCGGGTTATTGATTTCTACCAAAAAGGCGTCCTCATAGGACAGGTAAAAATAACCCTTCTCTCCCGAATTTTCTCCCCAGGAATTTTTGACAATAAAGGCACCATTCTTTTCGGGCTGTGGGATGCTTACATCTTCGTAGCCACAGGCTTTTGCCAGCTCTGGGTATCCCTTGAAGTTCTCTTTACTGTAGTCATCGTCCCAGCCCACAATGGTGACGATGTGGCCGCCGTCGTGACCCTTTATTTCATAATCGTAGTTATTCTTATCTACGTACAGGTTTACCTTGTCCAGGGTCCAGTAGGCATTGGCGGACATGATGTAGATATCGGCCGCGCCGTAGCTGTACACGGCGTTTTTAATGTGCTCGATGCTGCTCTGACGTTGGTCATTGGGCAGGTACAGTGCGTTCTGGACATGGTACTCGGCCTGTCCGGAATGGTTCTGATAATTAAAAGGGCCGGTTTCACTAAAGGGATCCAGTCTTTCACTGACAGGCCCGTTCCAATGGGAATAATAGGCCATGGACATGAGGAAATGTCCGCCGCCCTCTACGCCCCTATCCCAGGCGTAGCCGCTGCCGGTGTCACTTTTATCGGTCAGGGCTGTGAGCATGTTCATCTCGGACATATCCAGGCTTTTAACTGCGCTTTCCTCCATCTCTCTGGTCAGGCTTAAGGTATAGGGCTGAACCTCGGAGGCGCTGCCGTCCATGCCGGCCACCCTTACCATATATTTGCCTGATTCCGCTGGATAGCGGATGTTCTGGCTTTTATCCGGATAGGCGGATTCCTTCAGGGTATTGCCCTTTTCGTCGCAGAGGGTCAGGCTGTAGGACGCGCCGTTGGGCGGCGTCAGGGTCAGGCTGAGCTTTGCGCTGTTTTCCAGTGTAAAGGCGTAAACATCTACATCCTCAGGATTGTGGATGGTGGCCTCAAGCCTGGCGGGAAAGCTGACCGCAGTGGCGGCGGTGATGCTGTTGTTGGGCTCATAGCGGTCGCCCATCCCCTGGCCGGCTTCATAGGCAAAGGTGCGCACGTCGCCGGGCAGCACATCGCTGCGGCCGGGCAGCAGGCTGCCGGCTTTGAGGGTTGTGGTCTGGCTGATGGTGACGGGCCCGGTATAGACGGCTCCGTTGGTGGCCGAAGGCTCGCTGCCGTCGGTGGTATAGCGGATTTCCGCGCCCGGCGTCGCACAGCTCAAGGTAACCGGGGTGCCGGCTTCTACCCGCCCCGAGGGCACACTGGCATCGACGGCGCCAGTCTTAACCTGATATTCCCATGTGCTCACCGGGGAATAATTTCCACTGGTCTGCACGGTACAGGCCTTGAGTGTGGTCTTTTGGGTCATGGTGATGGGCTCGGTATATTCCATGCCGTTTTTGACCGGATCGCTGCCGTCCAGGGTGTAACGGATCTCGGCGTTTTTATCGGCAGTACTCAGACGAACGGTGTCGCCGTAGAGCAGTATGCCTGAGCTGGGTTCGGCGGCAGCCCCTTCCATGATTTCAGTGTTGATGCCCGCAAAGTGAACATTGGGGCCGAAGGCCACAGGGGTGACGCTGTCATCGCCCTTAATCAGGCTCCAGCTGGCCGCGCCGCCGCCGGGCAGGGCTTCTGGGGCGTTTTGGGTCTGGAACAGACGGCCGACCTGCACGCCGTCCAGGTTTGAGGGGTTTTGGACGTTGTCGGAAAGGCTGTAGGGCCCGGAGGGCTCTCTGAGGTACAGGGCCAGGTTATAGTTGGTGATGAGCTCATCCATATCGGCCACTGTTTTTCCTTCTCCCATGTAGCCAATGGAAACAAGGGCGTCCTCGATATCTTCAAGCCTGGTACTGCCTTGGTTAACTGCTGTGATGGTCTGATAAATGCTGTCGCCTCCGCCTTCCAGATCCTGGGTCTGGTGGGCCAGATACCGGCCAAAAAGATACCAGCTGCCGTAGGGGATTCCAGCCTCACTCCCACCTGGGACATACCATTCTTTAAAGATAAAAGGATGCGTGTACCCTTTGTCCTGTGTCCAGTTGATGAAGGCTGGCACCTCATAGACGGTTTCGGTGCTGGCCAGCCCGGCGATGGCAATGGCGCTCTGGGAAAAGGTCTCGTTAAGCCAGCCGTCGCTGTCGCCTCCGGTCTGGGCATAATTGATGAGGTGCTGGAGCTCGTGGGCCAGGGTGGACAGTGTGGTCATAACATTGGATGTGTTCTTAATGTTCATGTTCAGCATATCCATCACATTGCCGGTAGCCCACTCGGCCTGCTCTTTTGTGTAGAGATCTGCCGCATAGAAATATCCGGCGATGCCGTCCATAGGATAAAAGACAAAGGCGGTCTTGCTATCCTGGTCTACGTCTGCGTTGCTCCATTCACCAAAGGCATTCTCCAGCGGATCGTGGATGAGGGTATCGACTGCCTCGGCGTAATCCTGGGCAGCTTCATCGCTCAGCTGGTCCCGGTGGGCGGTATCCCGCCAGATGGTACAGGTTTTTCCGACAGCGGCCACCTCGGCGGTAAAGCTGCCCGTACCGTCCTGGTGATAATCGGAATAGATGGTTTTGGTATCCCCTGTTTTATATTCCTTTGGCTGAGCGTTTCTGGGCTCTGGCGCCCGGGAAAGTTCCGGGTAATCATGCTGGGGCAGTGCCATGGTCAGGCAGCGCGCCTCCCTGTTTTCCGGCTCTTCGATGGGTGTGCTGCCCGGAGCAGTGCCTGAACCATCGGACAAAAACCCGGTTTTCTGGGTTGCAGCCTGGGCCTCGGCTGAGTCGATGCTGTAATCCAGATTTTCGGCCATGATGACATTGCCCTTGTAATCGGGGCCGGTTTTATCCACCACTGCGGCCTGCTGTGCCAGTACAGGTGTGGCTAGCAGCAGCGTGAGCAGCAGTGTAAACAGCAAGGTTTTTGGGGTTTTTGGCTTTTTCATCGTCATTCTCCTCTGATTTATCGTTATATTATTTTTATTATATCATAGTTTCAACCATTTCCTGATACCATTTAAACCGAGTAACGACCGTTTGCATAGTCTTTGTTTACAGGCCTGTTTATTTAGCATAAAATAAAAACAGATTATTGAATAAAGGAGTGTTTCATATGGACTTACTGAAAAACGGGTGCCGCCGGCACGGTGTTCTCGCTGCCCTTGTTCTTGGTGTTGCCGCCATTGCGGTTCTTTTTGGATTGGAGATCCTTTTGATCCGGGTGCTGGGGCTGCCGGGTATTTTATCGGCCACAGCCATACGCTTTATGCTGGGAGCCTTTATGATTTTACTCCTTCTGAAGCTTGAGGTTGCAGAGAAGCTGGGCTTTACCGGAAAGGGGCTTGGAAAGTCCCTTCTGCTCGCCTGGCCCTTTTTTCTGCTCTTTGCTGGCATTCTGGCGTTTTCGTTTATCTCTGCCCATGTTTCCGGCAAGGGGCTGGATTGGGGCTGGCTGCTGTCTCAGATGGTTTTTATGACCTCGGTCGCTTTCTTCGAGGAGCTGGTCTTTCGGGCTGGCGTGGTCAATCTGGTTAAGAACAGTCTCGGCAGCTCCCGCAGCGGGCTGATCAAAACAGCGGTGATCGCCGGGCTCATTTTTTCTCTGGCCCACTGCCTTAACCTCATCGGCCAGGCGGATCTCTCCTACACTTTGTCTCAGGTAATCACTAATTTTGGCATGGGTCTGTTTCTCTCCACGATTTACCTGCGCACTGGCAACCTTGTGGGGCCGATGATTTTTCACGCGGTCAATGACATTGTCCCAGCTGTGGCTGTCGAATACCTTGCCGGCTCATCGTCTGCTTCGGCAGGCGCTGCAGGCGGTATCAGTCCCACTGTTCTGGTCACCTTTGTGCTTTACGTGGGCCTCAGCGCCTTTTATCTGCGACGTGTGGGTAAAAAACAATCATAAACCACTTAAAAACCCCCGCAGTACAGCTGTACTGCGGGGGTTTTCAGGTTTAACCTTTTCTCTTCCGGTAGAGTACCAGGCCGCCGCCTGCTGCCAGCAGCAGAAGCACCGCAGCGGTCAGGGCCATGCCTGAGGTGCCGCCAAAGAGACCGGTTCCGGCGTTTGATCCATTTGCAGTGGTGCCGCTATCTGTTGGCGCCACGGTCGGGGATGGGTTCACGCTGGGGCTTGGCTCCGGCGGTGTCGGCTGGTCACCGGACGGGTCACCAGTCGGGCCGGTATAATCCACGGTGGTGGAACGGAATACCAGCGGTTCGTCATTTCTTCCGGTATAGCCTAAAACGTAGAACTTGCCGCCGGAGGACGCGCCAATGTTCTGGGTGGTTTTGGTCTGGCTGTAGAGCCTGTCCGCGTCGCCTGTCCAGCTTTCGTCCTTGGCGTTAAAGCTCCAGGTATCCATCATCTTTTCGGTCCCCATATTGGCAACCGGGCCCACGGCCAGCATGCCGTTGTTGACAGCGGTCAGGGCATAGGTCAGTGTCTGGTTTTTATCAAATTTTGTATTATCCTTTGTCAGAAAGCTATCTTTATGGTCGGTCCAGCCTGTGCCGTCAAAGGTCATGGTGTTGGTATAGGCGGTGGCGTCATCTCCTGTTTTGCCGGTTCCGTTTGTGCCGCCCTGCACCACCAGGGTATTGCCTGAGGCTGAAACCATTGCCGAGCTGCGCCCTTCGGGCAGACCGTCCAGGTTACCAGCGGCTTCGCCGGTTGCAGGATCGATGATCCGGACGCTGTTTGTGGCGTTTCCATCACTGTCATCACCGCCAATGGCCAGAAGCATATCCTGATAGACCACCAGGGAAGCTCCGGTTGGCAGTACAGTTTCTACCTGGCTCCATTTTTTTGCAGCAGGATCATAGGTCGCCAGCGTTTGTGTGCTTTTATCCTTTTTTTGATCATCGGTATTCATTGTTTCACAATGCATATAAAATTTTGTCTTTCCAGCTGCCATCGAATTGATCAGCGTCTTTTCCGGCAGAGGGATGTCGCTCCAGACTTTCTTTTCGAGATCGTAAGCGGACAGCTTCATCTGGTACGTTTCCAGTACGAGTCCACTGTAGATTAAGGTATTGTCAGTTGCGGCCGCGGCTGTAGGATACAGGTCGGCTGAGGTCAGAGGATAGCCGCTTGATTTTTCATAAGTCAGATCGGGGGCTGTTAAAACCTCATAGTTTACCGTATCCGGCGTGATGGTGAAGAAATTGCGACCATAGGCTTTATTTGCCGGCGTAACAACCACTTCCTGCTTGCCTTTCACGCCATCGGGAAGGGTAAAGACAATGGTATTGGCATCCCAGTTCTTGATAGCCGCGTTTTGTCCGCCAACGCTGATGGTTCCCTGTGTTCCAAAGAAATAGCCTTTAAGGGTGGCTGTATCGCCATCAATGGTCAGATCATTGAGAACCGGAACGCACTGTGCATCGGTAAAGGCAGCTCCAGCATCCACAAAGCCGTCGGAGACGGACATGTTCGTGAGACCCTGGGCGTCCTCACGGTTGACGCCGCCCTTGATACGGGCGCAGATTTCCGCTGCTCGATCAGCGTTTCGCTGATCCGTGCCGAATTTCGTGGACAGTAAGCCCGCAATCCCGGTGACCACCGGGGTGGCCATGGAGGTACCATCGGAGTAAAAATAGTCGGAGGCTTTTTTGCCAAAGCCCACATCGTCCAGACGGAAGGCGGCGGTATCGTCTGTTTTACCGCTCATCACGCCCTGCTGTCCTTCTTCGGCCGGCTTGGGGATTAGGCGTAAGACGATCTCGCCTTCTGCCTTTTCATTTATGTACTTTCCAAAATCTGGAAGGCTGACTTCCTGGGTCGACTGGTTCCAGTTGTGGTCGGACAGGCGCAGGCGGGCGGCAAGATAGCTGGTCGGATTGTCGTTCTCGTCTTTTGTCAGCACCTGGGTAGAATTAAAGCTCCGCCAGCTGCCGTTCTCATCCTGATACTGGAGCAGGAAGGTCTGGCCGTACATGGCGTTGTCACAACCGCCCTGGAATGCGATATTGAAAGTCTGTTCCGTCTTAATATCCTTCAGGTCATTCCGGTTAAAGACCATCTCAATGGTAAAGTTATCACCGTCCGCAATGCTGTTCAGGGGCAGTTGAAGGCCATTGGCGCTGGTATAGCCGGGGGATAAAGCCGATGCTTTTGCTGTTTCAACAACTTTACCGTCTGCGTCTAACAGGCGTAGATCCACCTTTGACGTACTCTCAAAATTTTCATAGAAATAGGAATCTGCCGTTTCCTGTATCTGCGGCAGGTACTGCGTGGGCATCTCGTGTTTATTCATCGCAAGCTTATCATTATTGGTACTGGTGGTCGATAAAATCTGGCTGCCGGGTGCGAAAACATCGACGGTTTCTTTACCATAGCAGGAGAAAAAGCTTTTACAGCCCTCGCTGTCCATGGCGCCAACGGTTACCACATAGGGGCTGTTGACAATACCGCCGCTGTTCAGGTCGTTATTGGTATTGGAGTTGCCTGCCGCAAAGCAGGAAACCACACCGTAATCTCTGCCGATGGCAGTGGCAGCCGTGGAAACAGACCGCAGCTGCCGTCCTTCCGCGGTGCCGGGGCCCCAGGAATTATTGATGGCGACCACGTTCACGCCAGCCTTTGCCGCTGCCTGAATATAAGCATAGCCGCGGATGGCATCGGCTGTATCGCCGCCTGTCATACTGAGAAAACGCACGGCCATGATCTGGGCATTGGGGCTGACGCCGGCAACGCCGATAGCATTATCCCACTGTGCGGCGATAATGCCCGCGCAGTGGGTGCCATGGCCAGTATCTGTGTCCATGGGATCTTCGCTATCCTCACCTGTAATAGCATTGTAACCATATGTGCCGCCGCCGATTTTTGCTTGCAGGTCTTCGCTGGCTGTCCACATTTTATTCTTAAGGTCAGGGTGGTGATAATCCACGCCGCTGTCCAGCACGGCGACCACGGGGGTATTGCCTGTTGTATCAACTGCTTTCCACGCATCTGCAGCGTTGATATCCGCCGACGGAATGCTGGTGCTTCCGGGATTCAGTTGATTCTTTAAAGCCCACTGATCCTTATATCCCGGGTCTGTTGGCTCATTTACACCATAAGCCTCCACATAATAGTTCGGCTCTGCAAATTCAACATTGGGGTTGTTCTGCAGGTCCGCGATCAGGCTTTCGGTGTCCTGGCCGCTTTTTACCAGCACCAGGCTTTTGCCCGTTTGAGCGGCTGCGCTGCGCAGCATGGGGCTGTTTTCGGCCGCGGGCTCTGCCGCTGTCTCTACAGTCATGAGCTCCTCGGTCTCGTAGGCTGAGGCGCTGCGGCTACGGCTGTTTGTATTGTTCAGCGCTGCTGCGCCGCCGTCAACATAGACGATGGCCTCGCCCTCGGCGTAATCTACACCGGGTGTTCCATAATCTGCCGGACTGTCTTCCTGGGCCAGCACTCCTGCCGGCACGGTGGAAAAGACCATAAGCAGACTCAGCATAATGCCTAAAATTCGCTTTTTCACATGATTCTCCTCTCAGGTTTTATTAAAATCCTTTTTATTATATCATACTTTTCCCACGGATAGCATACCGTTTACATCGAGTTTTGACCACTCGTCACATTTTATCTGTTTTTTATTCTCTGATGAATTTTCCTTCAAAGGCCTTCTCGGTACGGCCCTCCTGTTTTTCGCTCTCGTACAGATACAGGGTTTGGCCCTCAATTTCGTACTGCCGCTCCACCACATTGCTGCCAGCGCCCAGGTTCATGAGGTTTTCTGCCTCTATACCGCCTCCGGAAAAGCTGGTGACCTCCAGCTTTATTCTGCCGCTGTCCACAGTGTATTTTCCGCTGACAGTGGTGGGCGATGCCTGATCGCTTTTTGGCTCAATCCTTTCCTCAAAGCTGCCGTCATCCTTAAAAGTCAGCTGGTAACCGCTCTGGTCTGTTTCGGCTGCGGTCTCCTCCTTCCAGGTTCCTGCGATACCCGTACCAGACCCGGCAGTGCAGGCCGCCAGTGTAAAGCAGAGCACCAACGCCATCATTCCTGATATTATTTTTTTCATATTCTTTCCTCCCTGCTATCATCGGTGTCTTTTGCGGCACAGATGATACTTATTTTCGTGCTGAACACGCCCTCGCTGCAGTGGTACTCCACATACCCGTGATGGGCGTCCACAATGCTTTGAACGCTCTGCAGGCCAAGGCTTTTACGCCCGTTTTCCTTCAGGCGCTGAAGTTCTGCGGTGGTCAGGGTCTGTTTTTCGCTGACCATCGTGGTGCTGTTTTTCATGATAATGACCATGGAACTGCCCACCGACCCTACCCGCAGGTCGATAAAGGGCTTTTGGCCGACGACCTTCTGGCAGGCGTTAAAGGCGTTTTCCAGAATGTTGGAAAACAGAACCGTAAGATCCACCTGGTCAATACCTGGTGTCTGCCCCAGCTTTACCTTCACGTTCAGCTCGATACCGCTTTCCTCACACTTTGCAAGGTAGTATTGATAGATGCTGTTAAAGATATAATTGTCGGAAGCCTGTACGGTGGTCTCAGACTGGATACGGTCGTCGTAAGATTGGATATAATCCTGAATAGCTTTGGTATTGCCGCTTTCGGCCAGCTCGCCAATGAGCCGCAGATGGTGCCGCACATCGTGCCGGAGCATGCGGGCATTCTCCAGATTGCCGACAATATTCCGGTAATTGAGCTCCTCAAGCTGGATCTGGTGCTCCAGCTGGCGTGCCTTTTCCTCTGTTTCCCTGTTTTTGTTCATCTGCCCGGCCGTGTAAAAAAAGATGCCAAAGGACCCAAACACACACAGGGTCAGGCAGTAAAACACAAACAGTACGGTGTCAAAATTAAAGGTGATGCGGGTATAGCTCGCGCAGTACAGCATGAGCATAATAATGATGGCCAGGCAGAAATAACGGCTTGTCTTGGTATCCAGAACCCGCAGTGCCGGCCGGACGATTTTTCGCATGAACAGTATCATGAGCGGCAGTGTCACACACTCCAGCACGATAATCACATAGATGGAGCCCCCCTGCAGCATCACCCCTGCCTCACGGGAAGCATCCCAAAAACTGCTTTCAGGAAAAACAGTCAGATAAGTGTTGGCGCCGGAGGCCACAAAGACCGCGTAGGCAAACCCCATCGAGAAGACCAGCAGCTTCTTGACCAGGGTACTGCGCACGCAGGCCAAAAACAAAAAGAAGCAAAGCAGCAGAAAGCCGTAAAAAATGGTACTGTTGCCGCTGAAGGCCGCCTCATAATCAGTGCCCTGAAACTGCTCATTCCAGACCCACAAAAAAGTCTCCAAAATGGACAGCAGAAGCATGACCACCAGGTTAAGAAAAGCGGTCTTTTTGACGCTCAGGCGGTAATCCTCCGGGTCAAAGGCCAGATAGCAAAGGGCTGCCACAGGCACCACCTGCACCCAGAAGCCAAGAATATACCTCATAAAAACATTGGATTCGAGCAACCGTTTACCTCCTTTCAATCTGTGAAAACTGATAGTCATAAAATTTCTTTCGGTTTTCCGACTTGTTTTTCCGGCTGATGGCATACTCCTCGCCATTTTTCAGCACGCAATAATCACCTTCCATGGATTCGATATAATCCATGCTGGTGATCAGCCCTTTTCGGACTTTCAGAAAACGGCTGACGTCCAATTGCTTTTCAATTTCTCTCAAAGGATAGTAAGCTCTGATGACGCCGGTTTTTGTATGGATACTGGTTTCATTGCCGATGGTTCTGACATAAAGAATGCCAGCTTCCTCAATTCTAACCTCGTCTCTGCCCCGCTTGACTAAAATATAACGCCTCTGGGACTTCTGGGTTTTCATATAATTTTCAAATACTTTTTTCACCTGACTCTGCGTCGGGGGCTTAAGGATATAATCCATGGCTCCAACCTCGTAGGATTCGGCCGCAAACTCATTAGAGCTGGTCAGAAATACGATCTTTGCATCTGTACTCAGGCTTCGGATTTCACGGGCCAAATCAACACCGGAGGTCTCTGCCATAAAGATATCCATAAAAACCAGATCCGGCACCTCGCTTTTCAGATAAGCTCTGCAGGCTTCTGCAGTTTGGCAGATTTCAAGCATGCTCTCCTCCGGGTAGGTTTCTGCAGCTGCCTCGATCTGTTCCCGGGCTTTTTCCAGATCTGCTGGATTATCTTCGCATAGTAAAATTTTCATTTACAATCACTCCATTTCTGCTCATGATTCTATTATAGCAAATTGTAGTTTGAAAAGCATTAGTGAAGTGATAAACGCTCTAAAAACAGATCATCTTCTCTTGATTCATTCATATAAAGGCACCTGTTCCTTTACTTCAACATCTGTATCCTATCATCTTTTTGCCTCTGTTCCGTACTAAAAAGACCCGGCAGGCCGCCAGGTCTCAGTATACGTTATTTATTTTTTCTTCGCAGATAGATCCAAACACCCGCAATGACAATCACCAAAACGATAATGCCAACGGGCAGTACGATATTTGCGGCGGATGTGAGGCCTGTCAGAACCCCCGGCTGAGCCGGCGCTTCTGCATACTTGGTTTCTGTGCCGCCGCTGCCCTGCTGGGGTTCATCTGTGCCGCCAGAAGTGTCATTTTTAACCACGGCGATAGCGTAGGTACCATTGAGTACGTTAGTATCCACACTCAGCACGGTTTTGGACTCTGCCGCCTCAGCAGTACGCAGTACAGCGGCCTGGGGCTCTGGAGTTTTTGCAGCGGCGTTCATATCCTTAAGACTGCCATCATCACCGATGGTATAAATCTTGGTTTTAGCCGCTTCGTAACCATCCGGCAGTCTGAATTCCATGGTCAGGTTTTTTCCTGACGCCAGGGTGACAGGCTTTTTATCCTTATCCAGCGTTGTAACTTCATAAAGTGTAAAAGCGTCATGCCCATCCTTCAATGTCTTCTTTGCCTGTTCGTAGGCGTCGCCCTTTGTCAGCGCTTTGGCATCAAAGATCGTTCCCTCTGGCAGCAGCTCCTGATTGTCGATTAGAGTTGTACTACCATCTTCAGATACCAGCACTTTCTCAATGTTAAAGCTCAGGGTATACTCTGCCCCGTTGTTCCCCCTCGGCTCAGAGGTCAGGCTGAGGACTATGGGCGTATTCTGGAAATCTTCCTTGGCAACCTCGGTATTTTCAGCCACGCTCAGGCTGGCGGTTCCGTTCTGGGCTGTGGCGCTCAGGCGGATCGTTTCTGTCCCGGCTGGCAGTAGCACCGGGGCTGCAAAATCCGTTACCTCCTGGCTTCCCAGAGACTGCTTCTGGCTGTCAAGGCTTTCAACGGTCAGAGCCGCTGCCACTGCGTCATCCTGATCGACGGTAAAGGCTTTGATCATAGCATTGCCATAGTTACTGGTTTCATCGCCGACTACTGTTGGAGGCGTATCTGCTATGTCAGACCAAATCCACTGGCCATTTTCCTTGGAAAAAACATAGCTCTGGCCCGGTTCAATCTTGGCAACGGATTTAACTTGGCCACCGCCGCCCTGGGGAATCATGCCGCTGTAACCCATCTCTATGGGCAGATAGCCACCTCTGTCTCCAGTAATGGTCTCGACCACGGCAAAGCGTTCGCCGGCCTTTAGCTCAACATCCTTGTTCAGTTCAATGGTGTGATAGCCGCCGTAGGTGGGTTGGGCAGTGATTGTGGAAACCGCCTCGCCCGCGTTTGAAAGGTCTGCGCCGTCGGCGAGCTTGTAAATTTCAATCTCGACGGTACTGTTCGTATCCACGGTGATGGCGGACACTGCCGTTAATACCTCATCCTTTTCCGCAGTAAAGATATTGGCTACCTTGTTACCTCTGTTGTCCTCGCTCGGCGGAACGGACACAAAGGACTTATAGCCTAAAAAGTCATATTGGTAATTATTATCATAGGCGAACAGGCCGTTTTCCGGCACGTCCACCTGGTAGGAAGTGAACTCGCTGATGGTCTGGTCATAGTATGAGATATAGAAGTAGCCGTCCTCATCGACCCAATCTGGTCCGCCTTTTCCCGGTCCCCAGCTGTTTTTGACAATCCAGGCGCCGTTAAGGGGATTCCCATTTTCATCAACTGGCTTTGTCGCAAAATGGTCTGCCGAATAATTATCATTCCATCCTACAACAGAAACCTCATGGTTGGCTGCTACGTTTTTTGGGGAGTACTGAGCGTGGGTAGTGCCGTTGAATATTTCTGTGGCAGGTTCGCCAGGCTGAGACGGCAAACTTTTATCCGCATAATAGGACACGTCCAGCACACCGTTTTCCATCAGGGCGCTCTTGACAGCCTTTAGGGCAGCCTCGTCAAAGGAGTAGCCTGTTTTATAGGTGCTGCCATCCTTATCCACCGCTGTGTCTTTAAAGACGCCCGTCTCTGGCAGGTAGTCCACGTTCTGCACGTGCACCTCCTCTGCCTCATCCCGCAGGCTTTCCGGAAGGCTCCAGTCACCATTTTTATCCAGAGTACCGGCAGCATTGGCAAAGGGTGCTTCTGTCTCATTTATCGGTCCAAACCAGGCTGTGGTGTCCGCTGTGGCCATCTGCCGACGTCCGCCAAAGTCCAGGACATTTGCCGCGCCCTCCACGATCTCATACCCCTCGCCCTGGTAGGGCTGGAAGGTAAACCAGGCCATATAGTGCTCGGAATAGTCCAGGCTGCCGGCGCTGCCAGCGCCTTTCAGCACCGCGTTGGATTCGATGCTGGAGGTGTTGCCAAAGGACCAGCAGGCACCCCAGGGGTTCTGATTCCGGGTGCCGGTCACAAGCCCCTCATCCCGCAGGTCGTATTGCTCCGGCAGCGTCACGCCCCTTGGCGTGATGCCGTTGGTGTCCTGGGGCAGGGTGTAATAGGATGAATCCAGCCCTGCGGGCAGGCGGCCGCCGTCATAATTATCGACACCGCTAGTATCCACTGGAATCTCCGGCGCTGCCAGCACAACAGAGCCGGTAAAAGCCGTAAAGCTTAGGGTTACGCCCAGGATGGCTGCGGTAATTCGTCCTTTCCATGATTTGGGTAATGATTTCTTTTTCACTTTTTTCCTCCATTCTGATACTTTTTGTATTATTATAACTAATTTTGACATCCCTTTCTATACCATTTAAACCGAAAAACGACCGTTTAAATAAATGTTGTCTTTTCAGAATACCATTTGACCTCCTGTGCTATAATAAAAGCACTTATGTACAGGAGGTTTTTTTATGATCCAAAACCGTATCCTTTTAGTTGAAGACGACACAAGCCTCATTGACGGACTCGAATATACACTGGTCAAAAACGGCTTTAATGTCCGCGTTGCCCAGACCGTGCAGGAGGCCCTTCTCCTTTTCGAAAAGGACTCCTTTGACCTGCTTCTGCTTGATCTGACACTGCCCGACGGCACCGGCTTTGACATCTGCCGCAGTGTCCGCAGGCACTCTGAGGTGCCTATCATTTTTCTGACAGCTTCGGATGAGGAGGTCAATGTTGTCATGGGTCTGGACATCGGCGGCGATGACTACATCACCAAACCCTTTAATCTGGGTGAGCTGGTTTCCAGAATAAAGGCTCTGCTGCGCCGCGCCCGAAAGCTCCGGTCTCCCATCCTCGAAGGCCACGGCATTGCGGTGGATCTGATGAAGGGCAGCGCCACCAAAAACGGACAGTCTCTGGAACTCACCGCCGCGGAGCAGCGCCTGCTGATCCTGTTTTTACAAAATCCCGGCATGGTGCTGAGCCGGGAAACCATCCTGGAACGCCTCTGGGACAGCCAGAGTGATTTTGTGGACGACAACACCCTCTCGGTCTATATAAGACGCCTGCGCAGCAAAATCGAGGATGATCCCAACCATCCTGTCTGGCTGCTCACCGTGCGCGGCATGGGCTACAAATGGCAGCCTGAAAGCGCTGGTGACTGACCATGAACGCGATTTTCAACAACCGGGATATCCGGCGCTTTTTTACAGCCCTGGGCATAACGACGTTTTTCCTGCTGATCGCCGGACAGTTCATCGCCCTTTCTCTCTGCTCTGGTACCCGAAGCGCCCTTTACAGCAGAGATACTGAGCTGGCCGGCGCGCTGCTGGATAAGGGGCTTCCTGCCGAGGAAGTCGCTGATGTCTTTACCCGGGACCTCACCGCCCGTGAGGGCGAGGCCGGGGCAGCGCTGCTCACCCGGGCGGGCTACACGCCAGATACTCCAGCCGCCTATCTTTCCTTTCTGTCCGCCTTTCGGTCTGGCAGTATGCTCTCGCTGTTTTCCTATGGGCTTCTTTTCGCCCTCTGTGTCACAGTGCTCTGCATGCTGTATTTCCGCGCGCAGCAGCGCACGATCACCCGGGCCGAAACCCAGCTCAAACGCTTCATGGGCGGCAACACCAGCGCACGTCTGGAAAGCGACGCGGACGGCAGCCTGTACAAACTCTTTGCGGACATCAACAGCCTGGCCACCTCCCTCACCGCCCATCTGGACACAGAAAAAAAGGCGAAGTCCTTTCTCAGGGATACCCTCTCCGATATTTCCCATCAGCTGAAAACACCGCTGGCCGCCCTGAAAATGTACAATGAAATTCTTCAGGAGGACGGCGCCGACCCCGAGGTGCTGGCCCGCTTCACAGGTAAGGTAAACGCCTCGCTGAACCGTATGGAAACCCTGATTCAAAATCTGCTTAAGATCACCCGTCTGGACGCGGGCGCCATCACCCTGAGACCTGTCCTCAGGCCCATTCAGCCGATGATGGAGGCTCTGTCGCACAGCTTTGAGACAAGGGCCAGACGGGAGCAGAAAGCCCTGAGCTTTTCCGGGAGTTCAGCTGCCCAGCTCCTCTACGATCCCGACTGGCTCACCGAGGCTGTCAGCAACCTGATCAAAAATGCTCTTGACCATACCAGCGCTGGCGGCTGGATAAAAGTAGGCTGGGATGAGAGTGCGGCAGTCACCCGCATCACCGTCCAGGACAGCGGCAGCGGTATCCACCCGGAGGACATCCACCATATTTTTAAACGCTTTTACCGCAGCCGTTTCTCCCAGGATACCCAGGGCGCCGGCCTGGGGCTCCCTCTTGCCCTGGCCATCACCGAAGCCCACAGGGGCACGCTCTCGGTGGAGAGCAGCCCGGGTCAGGGCGCTCTGTTTACCATGACCTTTTTAAAGATGACAAAATTGTAAGCTTGGGGACATCTGCCCGTAAGCTGCCCGTGTTATCCTGTTAGCAGATCAAGAAAGGTGGTAAACAACATGAATTTACTCACAGTAAAAAAACTGACAAAAATCTATGGGGACGGCGACGCCCGGGTAGAAGCCCTGAAAAACGTTTCCTTTAACATCACGAAGGGCGAATTCGTGGCGGTTGTGGGCGAATCCGGCTCTGGTAAAACCACATTGTTCAACACTCTCGGCGCTTTGGATACCCCGACGAAGGGGCAGGTTTTTATCGACGGCAAAGATATCTTCTCTATGAAGGAGGAGCAGCTCACCATCTTCCGGAGACGCAGCATTGGTTTTATCTTCCAGTCCTACAACCTGATTCCCGAGCTGAGCGTAGAGCAGAACATCATCTTCCCCCTCCTGCTCGATTATCAAAAGCCCGATCAGGCCTATGTGGAGGAGCTTCTGGAGGTTCTCGGGCTAAGGGAGCGCAGAAGCCACCTGCCGCGGCAGCTCTCCGGCGGGCAGCAGCAGCGTGTGGCCATCGGCAGGGCCTTAGTCACCCGGCCCATGCTCATTCTGGCCGACGAGCCCACGGGCAACCTGGACAGCAAAAACAGCCGTGAGGTTATCTCTCTGCTCAAATCGACCTCACGGCACTACCGCCAGACCATTCTCATGATCACCCACAACCCATCCATCGCACAGCAGGCCGACCGGGTGCTTCAGGTTTCCGACGGTTTCCTCACCGATCTGGGAGGTGCCCTGCAATGAAAAGCTACCTCGACCTTGTTTCACAGTACGCAAGAGTGCACCGCAGGAAAAACCGGATCACGGTGCTCTGTATCACCATTGCAGTCTGCCTGGTCACCGCGATCTTCGGCATGGCCGATATGGCTATCCGGGCAGAAGTCGACCGGGCTATCCGTGAGGACGGCAATTTTCACATCGCCATCAAGGATCTGGACGAGGCCGCTGGCCAGATGATCGGCCTTCGGCCCGACGTGGCTGTCTCCGGCAGACTCACTGCTGCTTCAAGCACAGCGCTGGGCGGCAGGGAACTCATGCTCCAGGGCAGCAGCGAAGCCCTGTCGGCCGAGATGGGGCTTACGGTAAGCGAGGGGCACTTTCCTCAGACAGCGGACGAAGCCCTTGTAGACCGGCAGCTTCTTGATGCGCTTGGCCTGGGCATCGGCGACACGGTCACTACCGAGGCGGTGGGCGGCACGCCGGTCACCTTTACCATCTGCGGTACCTTCAATGATTTTTCCGCTCTCAAGTCAAAAGACCGGCACGCCGCTTTTTTCAACGAAGCGGGCATAAAACAGTGTCTGGAAAATCGGGATTCCCGGACGGTCTATTACCTTCAATTTAAAAACACGCTTGACATCCGCCCGGGTATCGAGGATATCCAGACCACCTATGGCCTGTCCCCCGACCAGATTCAGGAAAACCAGCGGCTTCTCGGGCTCTACGGCGTCAGCGGGGACCCTTACGGCTATGCTCTTTACAGTATTGCGCTGGTGCTGTTTCTGCTGGTACTGATCGCAGGCACCATCATGATTTCCAGCAGCTTTAACATCAGTATTCTGGAGCGGACCCAGTTTTTTGGTCTGCTGCGCTGTCTGGGCGCCTCCAAAAAACAGGTCCGCCGATACGTGCGGCGCGAGAGCCTTGGCTTCAGCCTGCGGGGCATCCCGCTGGGACTGCTTGCAGGCACGGTCATCATCTGGATTTCCTGCGCCGTGGTGGGGCATTTCAACCCAACCTTTTACGGCAACTTGCCCCTGTTTCAGCTCAGCCCAATCGGTCTGGCCGCCGGTGTCATCGTCGGTTTTCTGACTGTATTTCTGGCGGCCATGTCCCCCTGCAAAAAAGCCTCAAAGGTCTCCCCTTTAAACGCAGTTACCGGCAATATGACAGACAATCTGCCCAAGGTGCACCGGGCGGCAAAAACCAGACGCCTGCCTGTGGACATCGCCATGGGGACCAGCCACGCCTTTGGGAACCGGAAGAATATGGCTCTGATGGCCGCCTCCTTTGCCATCAGCATTATTCTCTTTTTATCTTTTACGGTATTCATTGATTTTATGTCCCATGCCATGCGTCCGCTGAAACCCAGCACGCCGGACATTACAGTCGCCCTGGAGGAGGACGGCCTTTATCTGCCCGATGACCTGGCCGCGCAGCTCAGTGAGGTTCCGGGAATCGAGCGGGCTTTTGGCAGAAAATACGCCCCGCTGCCCGAAAGGAACGGACTCGCCATCAGTCTTATCTCCTACGAAGATCAGCAGTTCGACTGGTCTGAAGCGGTGCTGGTGGACGGCAGCATTGACAGTGTCCGGGAAAATCCTGATACGGTGCTGGTCAGCTATGACAACCGCCAGAACTGGAAGACCGGCGACACCCTTACCCTGCCAGCTGCAGGCGGTGACAAAACCGTTACAGTGGGCGGCGTGCTCTCCTCCCTGCCCTTTAACGCAGAGGAAAACAGCGAGATCCTCATCAGCTCAGAAAATACCTTTGACCGCATTACGGGCGGCCAGGGCTACACGGTCATCGACCTGCAGGTAAATGAAGCCGCCGGCGATAACACCGATGACACCTTGAACACGGTCAACGCCCTTGTCGCAGCAGCGGAGAGCGCGCACAGCGGCACCCCAGGCTATGACATTACTGTAGCGGATTCCAGACAGAGCAATCAGGAGGCCCGGTCAGCCTTTTACACCATGTCTACCTTTGTGTACGGCTTCCTGTTCATCATTGCGCTGATCACCATCTTCAATATCATCAACAGCATGAATATCAGTGTCTCCAGCCGCATTAACCAGTATGGCGTCATGCGCGCTGTGGGGATGTCCGGCAGGCAGCTGGTGCGGATGGTCGCCTCAGAGTCGGCCGCCTATGCCCTTGTGGGCTGCGCAGCCGGCGCGGTTCTGGGTCTGCCCCTTCACGCTTTCCTGTATGACCAGATGATCACTGCCCGCTGGGGCGACGCCTGGAGCCTGCCCTGGCTGCCCCTGGTCGTCATTATCAGTTTGTCTCTGGCCACAACTTTTCTGTCCATCATCGGGCCAACCAAAAAAATCCGCCGTATGGACATCGTGGACGTCGTCAACGCGGAATGAAACAGGTGGAAGGTGAAAAGTGGAAAGTGGAAGGTTTTGGTACAAATTTGCCAATGGCAAATTTCATCAGACGCGGCCTTTGGCCGCAATCTCAATCGCTTTTGCGCACGCAAAAGGGTTCATACACTTTCCACCTTCAATTTTCCACATTCAACTAAAAAAGACCGGTCTCCCGGTCTTTTTTATTATCGTTCCAGTCCCAGACCTGGTTTTTCAGGCAGGATCATGGTCTTGCCATTTTCCATGATAACGCCGCCTTTTACAGCTACGTCGGTCAGAGTCAGGTGTGCGTCAAGGTCTGCTCGCGTAATATTTTTCATGGCAGCGCCCAGGCTGGCAGCAGCGGTTACACCGATGTTGCTTTCTTCAGCCATGCAGCCCAGCATACATTCCACGCCAGCCGCTTCTGCAATAGCGTTGATCTTCAGCGCTTCGCGGATACCGCCGCACTTCATGAGCTTGATGTTGATCAGGTCAACCGCGTGCATTTTGATGGCTCTCATGGCATCCTTTGAGTTAAAGACGCTCTCGTCACTCATAATTGGAATTGGGGAGTGGGCGGTAACAAATGCCAGGCCGTCAAAATCATGGTAAGGCACAGGCTGTTCGATCAGCTCGATGTCATAGTCTGCCAGCTTGTTGATAACAGCGATGGCTTCCTTTGGCGTCCAGCCCTGGTTTGCGTCCAGACGGATTTTAACATCCGGGCCTACTGCGTCACGGATAGCTTTAACGCGCGCTACATCAGCTTCCACAGTGGTGCCGACCTTTGTTTTAATGGTGTCGAAGCCTTCGGCCACATGAGTTCTTGCTTTTTCAGCCATATAAGCCGGGTCGTTGATACCAACCGTCATGTCCGTTTCAAAGGTATTGGAATTTCCGCCTAAAACCTTGTATAAAGGCATGTTTGTGATTTTACCGATCAAATCATAGCAGGCAATGTCAATGGCTGTTTTAGCCGAAGGACAGTGGGCAATGGCACGGTCCATGATCCAGTAGATTTTTTCAATATCCATTGGGTCGCAGCCGATAATTTCCTTTTCCATGATACGGATGCCGGCTTCAATGCTTTCCAGCGTTTCACCACTGATCAAGACAGCGGCTGAGCCTTCCCCGATCCCCACAAGACCTTCATCGGTTTCAATTTCAACCAGAATCTGCTCTGCATGGGTGATAACCCCCAGTGAAATGTGAAATGGTTCAACCAAAGGAATCTTGACACGTTTTGTATTGATTTTCGTAATTTTCATTTTAGATACTTTCTCCCTTTATTCTGTTAAAGTTCCTGTATACAACGCAAAAGCCTGGATTTCCAGGCTTTTGGCGTTTTATTCATTCTGAGTCGTCTATTTTCCCGGGAAGTGGCAGGCGCACATATGGCCATTGCCTAAATCCTTGAGCTCAGGGGTACATTCCTTACAGATCTGCTGCGCTTTGTAGCAGCGGGTATGGAAACAGCAGCCGCTCGGCGGATTGGCCGGGCTTGGCAGGTCACCCTGAAGAATGATTTTTTCTCTCTTGGTTTTTTCAACCGTCGGGATAACAGAC
>CAUEUD010000023.1 GCA_959020865.1 Eubacterium limosum
TATATGTGTGACCCGAAAGCAGACCCACCGGACGCGCTCAAAGAAGGAATCAAGTCTTAAAAGGGAAAAGTGTAAAAATTAGTAAAATGTTTAATACTTAACAAACCCAGTAAAAGTGTTATTTTAACTGGGTTTTTTCATTTTTTTGGATGATTTTTAAAAAGGTCAGGGAAATAATACGTTTTCATATAAATCTGTTTTTTTGTGAAAATGATTTCTTGAGAAAACAAAAAATACAAAATGCAGATTAAAACGGGTTAAAAGTTTCGTATAAAGAAGTTTTTGAGGTTAATATTGAGATTATAAAGAATATTAAGCAACTTTGCAGAAAAAACATACTGAGAATATAATAAAACCATCATCAGAAAAGAGGAGCGGATGTACACAGTGCTGCAAAGAGGCAGCCATTAATCACCTGGGATTCGGACCTGTAACGCTGATTAAAGAGGAGAGTGTAAAATGAGTCAAAGAAAAGACAAGTGGATTGTTGGTCTTGCGTTGTTTTCGATGTTTTTCGGTGCCGGGAATGTGATCTTTCCGCCTTATCTTGGAATGACGGCAGCGTCTATGTGGGTGCCGGCCTTTATCTGCTACTACATCGCAGATATTGGACTGGCGATGCTGGCCATCCTGGCCATGCTGAAATGTGACAGCGATATCGAAGGAATCACTTGCCGCATTGGGAGGATACCCGCCGTACTGTTATCGACGCTGGTGGTGCTGTGCGTTGGCCCGATGCTGGCCATTCCTAGGACTGCGGCGACGACCTTTGAAATGGGCGTTTCACCCATCTTTCCGGGGGTAAATCCAATGGTTGCCTCGATCGCATTTTTCATGCTTATCTGGGTGCTGTGCGTGAAGGAGGCATCGGTGGTGGACATTGTCGGTAAATTCCTGACGCCGGCTCTATTTATCGGGCTGATGATTGTCATCATAAAGGGGATCATTGATCCACTGGGGCCAATTGCGGCTGAGCCAAAGGTCTCAAATATTATCAGCAGCGGCATCATCTCGGGATACCAGACAATGGATGTGCTGGCAGCGTTGATTTTTGGGGTTATTATTGTAAAAACGGTCAAGGAAAAGGGCTATACGGAGATCAAAGCCAAAAACGCTGTAATCGGAGGCGCTGGGCTGGTTGCCGGGGCCGGGCTCCTGATTGTTTATTTTGGTCTGGCCCACCTTGGGGCGACAGCCTCGACCATGTATGGGGTGGATGTTTCCAGGTCAACACTGATTCTTGAGATTATTAAAAACCTTCTTGGAAATGTCGGCATGGTTATCTTTGGGATTGTGGTAGCGCTGGCCTGTATCACTACAGCAGTGGCGCTGGTCAGCTCCAGTGGAGCTTATTTCTCCCGGTTAAGCAAAGGGCGTGTCAGTTATAAAGTTATTGTCACCATTGTGTGCGTGATTTCACCGGTCATCGCCAATATCGGCCTGGATGAGATCATCGCCATTTCAGAGCCGGTCTTGTCCATTGTCTACGCGCCGGCCCTTACACTGATCATTTTAACCATTGTAGGTGACAAGATCAAAAATGACAATGTCTTTAAAGCGGCCGCGCTGGGCGCGTTTTTGATCAGCGTTTTGGAGACAGCCGCCAATCATGGTCTGGGCTTCCAGTTCGTCAACTATTTACCGCTTCACCACTTTGGTTTCGGATGGCTGCTGCCAACCGTGATCTGCGGCGTGGCCGGGTATTTTATCAAGGATGACAAGAAAAAAGTAAGAGAAGTATCTGTCCCGGAGCCCGATCCCGCAGAGACAGTGCGAAAGGGAAAAATCTAAGGGATATCTATGCCGGCCGGATTAAGAGCCGCTGGTATCTATATATTATTATTAAAAATTATGTTTTGGAGGTATGAAAAAATGAGTATTTTTGAAAAGATGGATTTCTATGGACACGAAGAACTGGTATTCGCACGGGATGAGGAAACAGGTTTAAAGGCCATTATCGCCATTCACGACACGACCCTGGGCCCGGCGCTCGGCGGCACCCGGATGTGGAACTACGAGAGCGAGGAGGATGCTCTCTATGATGTCCTGCGGCTGTCCAGAGGCATGAGCCTTAAAAATGCGGGCTGTGGATTAAAGAACGGCGGAGGAAAAGCCGTAATCATCGGCGATCCGAGAAAGCTTAAAAATGAAGCGTTTTTTAAGGCCTATGGCCGCTTTATCGAATCCCTTGCCGGAAGATATTATACTGCTGAGGACGTCAATATCAATACGCAGGATATTGCCTACATGCAGGAGACAACCAAGTATGTTACCGGCACCCGGGAAATTGGCGGCAACCCGTCACCCTATACAGCCAGAGGAACCTTTATGGGAATTAAAGCCGGAATCAAGGAAAAGTTTGGCGCGGACACGGCCGAGGGATTAACCGTTGTGGTTCAGGGGCTTGGCAGTGTTGGTTATATGGTCGCAAAGCTGCTGCACGATGAGGGCGCTATTTTGAAGGTTTATGACATTAATCCGGACGCTGTAAAGCGAGCTGTTGAAGAATTTGGCGCCACCCCGCTGAACGCAGACGAGGTACTGACAGCAGAGTGTGATATTTTTGCCCCATGCGCTCTGGGCGCGGTGATCAACAGCGGCAACGCCAAGGCTTTGAAGTGTAAAATTGTAGGCGGATGCGCCAACAATGTGCTGGTTGACCCACAGACCGGCGAGGAGCTGGAAGAAAGAGGCATCCTCTATTTACCGGATTATATCATTAACGCCGGCGGTGTTATCAACTGTGGTGAAGAAATTGTGACAAAGCCCTACGACGCCAGCAAGGTAACAGAAAAGGTTGATAAAATTTATGACACCACCCTCAACATCATCCATTATGCCAAAGACAAGGGCATTACAACCTATGAGGCCGCAGACCACTACGCAATGGATATCATCAAGGCAGGACGCGCCTGATTCTTATTAAAAAGCCTTGACGGCAGGCCTGTGAAGCAGTTAATTTTACTGGCCTGCCGGATAAAAATCATTAGTTTTGCAAAAGGGCAGCCGGTCATTGTGCTGAAGCCGCTGCGGAGGTGAAAAAATGTTGGAAAAAGACAAAAGAGTACGAATCATTGCCGGCCATTACGGAAGCGGAAAAACAGAGTTTGCGGTCAATTACGCAGTTGCCCTGAGCAAAAACGCACCAAGGGTTGTACTGGCAGATCTGGACATTGTCAATGTTTTTTTCAGGTCCAGGGAAAGGCGTAAGGAGCTGGAGGAATACGGCGTGAGGGTAATCGGGTCCTCCATTAAGCAGGATAACTGTGATCTTCCGGCCGTTTCAGCGGAGATTGGGACACCGGCAAAGGATAAAGCGTGTGACTATATCATCGACCTCGGTGGAAACAGTGTGGGCACCACCACGCTGTCCCGCCTGAGGCCGCTTCTGAGCCGGGACGAGATTGATTTTTTCATGGTCGTTAATGTAAACCGGCCGGATACCGCGAGTGTGGAGGGAATCCTCTTTCAGAAAGAATGTCTTGAGTACGCTTCAGGCTTTCAGGTAACGGGGTTCATTAACAATACAAACCTTGTGAGAGAGAGTACCCTTGAAAATCTGGTCGCTGGCGACGCGGTGTTGAGGGAAGCCTCGAAGCGGACGGGGGTTCCCATCCGGTATACGTCTTATATGGAAGAAATCATTGGCAGGGTATCAGGGAAGCTGTCTGGCGACCGGCTGCCGCTGAAGTTTTTCATGCGGGAAGAATGGATGTAATAAACCAAATATGGAGGAGTAGACATGGCAAGAGCCAAAGGAAACATCATCATTGATGAATTTTATTGTAAAGGGTGTGAACTATGTGTGTCCGTCTGCCCAAAGGATATCTTGGCGCTGGATGAAACACGCCTGAACATCAGCGGGTATAACCCCTGTATGGTCACCGATATGGGCGAATGTATCGCCTGTGCAAACTGCGCTAAGATGTGTCCGGAAGCGGCCATCACAGTAGAAAAATGCGATTAGGGAGGGATAACAGTGACAAAGGTTTTAATGAAAGGGAATGAAGCAGTTGGCAAGGCGGCGATGGAGGCGGGATGCCGATTCTTTTTTGGCTACCCGATCACACCGCAGAGCGAGATTCCAGAGTATCTGTCCAGAGAGCTGCCTAAAATCGGGGGGACGTTTGTGCAGTCCGAATCCGAGGTCGCAGCTATCAATATGGTCTACGGTGCGGCAGGAGCAGGCGCACGGGTTATGACCAGCTCATCCTCACCTGGAATCGCCTTGAAGCAGGAGGGGATCGGTTATATCACCCGGGCGGAGCTGCCGGCAGTGATTGTTAATATGATGCGCGGCGGCCCTGGCCTGGGCGGCATACAGCCAAGCCAGGCCGATTACCACATGTGTGTAAAGGGCGGCAGCAATGGGGATTACCATAATATTGTCCTGGCGCCATCGACGGTACAGGAGGTTGCGGATATGGTCATGGAGGGATTTGACCTTGCGGACTATTACCGTACACCGGTGATCATTCTATCCGACGGAATGATCGGCCAGATGATGGAGCCTGTGGAGTTCAATTACAGGCCATCCAAAGAACTGAAGCCCAAGGACTGGGCCATGACCGGAAAAGGGAAGGGCGAGCGCCACCTCGTCATTAACCTGGACCTGGAAGCCGAGGGGCTGGAAACCGCCAATTTTGAATTGCAGAAAAAATATGAGCAGATCCAGGAAAATGAGCAGCAGGCGGAAAGCTTTATGATGGAAGACGCCGAGTACGCCTTTGCCGCATACGGCACCGCTGCCCGGATTGTCAAGACAGCCATTAAGCGCCTGCGTGAGGAAGGTTACCGCGTGGGGCTGATAAGGCCAAAGACTCTGTGGCCCTTCCCGGAAAAGGCATTTAAAAACCTTTCGGTCAAGAAGATCATGGATGTTGAGATGAGCCTTGGCCAAATGGTGGACGACGTTAAACTGGCATGCGGGGATGTCCATAAAGTCGAGTTTTACGGCCGCACCGGCGGTGTGATCCTGACGCCAGAGGAAATTGTTGAATTTGCGAAATCTGTGATGGAGGTGGAAAAGAATGACCACTGTATTTAAACGCACCCAGGGGCTGACCGAGGCAAAGACCCACTACTGCCCAGGATGTACCCACGGTATTGTCCACCGGCTTGTCGGTGAGGTTCTTGAGGAGATGGGGCTGCTGGAGGAAGCCATTGCGGTGGTCCCGGTTGGCTGTGCGGTCATGGCGACCAGCTATTTCAATACTGATGGCATCCAGGCGGCCCATGGCCGCGCGCCGGCTACGGCCACCGGGGTTAAACGGGTACACCCGGATAATACGGTTTTTACCTACCAGGGGGACGGAGATCTGGCCTCCATTGGCACCGCGGAAATCATTCACGCGGCTGCCCGGGGTGAGAAGATCACGACCATTTTTATCAACAATGGCATCTATGGGATGACGGGTGGCCAGATGGCGCCGACGACCCTGCCAGGCATGAAGGCAACCACCTGCCAGAGTGGGCGTGACCCCAAAATCGACGGGAACCCCATACGCGTGTCAGAGATGCTGAGCACCCTTGAGGGAGCCGCTTACATTCAGCGCGTTGCAGTCAATTCGCCCTTTAATGCGATGAAGGCCAGAAAGGCGATTCAAAAGGCCTTTGAGGTTCAGAAAAAAGGGCTTGGCTTTTCACTCATTGAGGTAGTTTCAAGCTGCCCGACCAACTGGGGGCTACCGCCGGTCAAAGCCATGCAGTTTATCGAAAAAGAAATGATCCCTTACTACCCGCTGGGGGTTTATAAAGACATTACCAAGGAGGCAGAGTCGTAAAATGGAAACGAAGAAAATTTGTTTTGCAGGCTTTGGAGGTCAGGGGGTTCTGAGTGTTGGCAAGCTGCTTGCCTATGCGGCGATGATAAAGGACAAGGAAGTTTCCTGGTGTCCCTCTTACGGCCCTGAGATGCGGGGAGGAACAGCCAACTGTACGGTGATCATTTCGGATGAACCCATTGGATCTCCGGTCGTCACGAAAAACGCCTCGTCCGCAGTCGTCATGAATGAGCCGTCCTTCCGTAAGTTTGAGAATGTGGTCGCTCCGGGCGGCGCCATGATCATCAATGCGAACCTTATCTCTTTAAAACCGGAGCGGACGGATATCCGGACGATCTATGTTCCAGCCAGTGATATTGCCAAGGAACTGGGTAACCCGAAGCTCATGAATATGGTGTTGCTTGGGGCCCTGTTGGAAGTGGATCATACCATCTCGGAGGAGGCGGTTTTGGAAGCCTTTACCAAGGTGTTCGGCGAAGGTAAAGCGAAGTTTATCCCCGTTAACCGGCAGGCGCTTGAAAAGGGAAAGAATTATGCCAGAGCCCTGGCGTAGCCGAAGGCATAAGGGTAAGAGGAATGTGTGTGAATGAAAACAGTGATCAGTCAATATAAGCAAAAGCTTAAGCGGCCAGAGGAAATCGCAGCCCTCATGGAATGCGGCTGGGTGTGTTGCTCCGACATCGCGCTGGGCTACCCGCCGGCCATTTACAGCGCGGTGATGAATCGGATTCAGCAGGAAGCGAATTTTACCGTCCAGCTGCACACCATCCTGGATGTGCAGCCTATGCCCTGTTACGACGAAAGGCTTATGGGTAAGATGGGCGTTTCCTGGTTTTCGGGAAAATACGCGCGCCAGGGCGTGGCAGCTGGGGTGGGGGATGTGATGCCCTGCTACTACCGGGATATGCCCGAGCTGTTTGAAAACTATATTGATATGGACGCCTTTTGCGCGACGGTATCGCCAATGGACCGGCACGGCTACTTCTCTACCGGCTGTACCGCTTCCAACAGCCTTGCCATGCTTAAAAAGGCAGAACATATCTTTCTGGAAGTCAACGAAAATATGCCGAGATCGCTCAGCGGCCCCGTAATCCATATATCCCAGGTTACCGCGCTGTGCGAGAACAATGTCCCCCTGCCCGCCACAGAGCCCTCAGCGCTTGACGCTGTCAGCCAGATCATTGGCAAATTGATCGCGGCGGAGATCCCTGACGGGGCCACCATTCAGCTGGGGATTGGTGGGATCCCCGAGGCAGTGGGCCAAGCTCTGAAGAAAAAGCATCACCTGGGTATCCACACTGAGCTTTTTACAGATAGCATGATGGAGCTGATTGCCTCTGGAGCAGTGGACAACAGCCGGAAAGCCATCCACCGCGGACGCTCTGTGGCTACATTTGCCTATGGCAGCCAGAATATGTATGATTTTGTCAATGACAATCCTGCCATCGAAATCCTGCCAGTGGACTATGTGAATAACCCTCTGGTGATCGCAGAACACTCGGATTTTATATCGGTTAATTCGGCTTTGGAGGTTGATTTCTGGGGCCAGGTGTGCGCGGAATCTGTGGGGAACAGGCATATCTCGGGGACCGGCGGCCAGAGCGATTACGTGAGAGGCGCCCGGCTGTCCCCCGGCGGCAAAAGCTTTATCGCTTTCCCCTCCACTGCCATCAACGGCAAGGTCAGCCGGATAAAACCCACGCTTACGCAGGGCGCGGTGGTCACAACCAGCAAGAACGATGTGGACCGCATTGTGACGGAATATGGTATCGCGGAGATGAGGGGAAAGACCCTGTCCGAAAGAACCAGAGCGCTGATCGCCATTGCCCATCCTGATTTCAGGGAGGCGTTAAAAGCAGAAGCGCGGAAAATGAAAATACTGTCCTAAAATAAATATCCTTCTCTAAAAGATAATGTGGCGTTTTGCCGCATTATCTCTTTTTTGGGGTGGTACACGCCACGGCAAAATACCGGCCTTCAAAAGGTTTATAGAAAAACAGAAAAGAAACAAAAGCATTAAAAAAGCTCGTGAAATATTTAAATTTCACGAGCTTTTATCAGCCATCAAATATTAAAATACGGATACTATCTATTTCATGTAAACATTATAACACAATAATTGAATAAATCCAGACTTTTTTTCACGACAATTAAGAAAAAAGTGGATAATGGTAGTAAATAGAGCTTTATTCATCTGTTTAATCATAAAAAAAATGGTCAGAATATGGTCAGAAATCAGAAAAGGAGCAAAATCATCATGAAACGTTATCGAAAAAATGTCTATAAACGCAAGGATGGCCGCTACGAAGGCCGCTATATAATAGGATATGAAAATGTCTATGGAAGGGCCATTTACCGTTCCGTTTACGCTAAGACCTACAAGGAAATTATTTTAAAGCTTGAGGAGGCAGAAAATAAAGTCTTTGAGGAAGTACAGCTTCAGCGTCTTTTGCGGGAGGAAAAGGAAAAACGTAATCAAACAGGTATTATTGAAAATGTTTTGAACATCCAGTTTGATGAAAATCAGAAAGACAAGGCTAAAACGCTGTTGGTAGAGTGGCTGAAGGAGTGGCTTGACTCATACAAAAAACATACGATCAAACAGTCCTCCTACACAAGATACAGCAATATTATCAACCGGCATCTCGTGCCACGGCTGGGGCACTACGAGCTGGAGAACCTAAAGACTGATGTCATACAGAGTTACGTAAAGGCAACCATAGAAGAAAATAAAATAGCGGTCTCAACGGTTCGCGGGCACATTGTCATTCTCTCGGCTGCCCTCAAGCAGGCCCAAAAAGAAGGATTAATTCACAAAAATCCCTGTGAGGACATTGTTCTACCTAAAAAACTCATAAAAAAGCCAGTTTTTCTTGATATTAAGGAAGCCCAAAAACTCGAAACCGTGTTGAGAAATTCTCGAGACCATAAAAAATCAACAGCTGTGCTTTTCGCCCTTAAGACAGGTATTCGTCTGGGGGAGTTAGCTGCTTTAAAGTGGAAGGATGTTGATTTTGACGAACAGGTCATCCATATCAGAGATTCGGTCCAGCGTGTGAAAAACAGCGAGAAGAACGGTAAGAAAACCAAAATGGTGTTTGAAGGGACAAAGTCCTACAGCTCTAACCGGACAATCCCCATGAATCCGGAAATCCGTGAGCTGCTGTATCAGTATTATAAAACTATACAACACAAGGGAAATTTTTCAGAAACATTCGTCTTTACAAATCGAAACAATTCTTTCATCGACCCCAGGGTTTATCAGCTTTACTTTAGGCGTATTCTAAAAAAAGCCGAAATTCGCCACGTCAATTTTCATGCTCTGCGCCATACTTTCGCGACACATGCGGCAAGTAAAAATATGCAGATTTCTGTTCTGAGCAAGATTTTGGGACATTCAAACGTTGGTTTGACGCTTCAGCTTTATGTCCATGTACTGAGCGGCCAGGATCAGCAAGAAATGCTGAAACTGTCTGCAAGCTGACCGTTTTGGTCAAAAACATGGTCATAAATACGCGAAGCACCTAAAATAGGGGGTCAAGCGCAAAAGCTCGTGAAATTTAAATATTTCACGAATACTTTATATTAACTGGCCTATATTTTATAACTAAATTGTATTTTTTAAAAGAGAATTTTGAACATTTTAAGAAATACTCAAGATAACGGTGCTGTCAAAAAATTTTAAAAATCCAGAATGAAAAAGCGCAATCGGTCAAGTGACGATAATAAACGTTTTCAATCAAAGTTCTGGAGGAAAGGATGTATGCTGAAAATGAAAAAAACAGGAAAACAAATTATTACAGTCATCGCTCTGCTGGGCATGCTGTGGAGCAGCGGCTTTTCTGTTTTAGCAGCGCCGGAGCCTGTGCAGCCGTCAGCCTCCGATATCGAGGTCACCAAGACGGCCGTGCTAAAGGACTGGGAAAACAGAACCTACCAAATCGAGCTTGGTGCAAAGGCCAGTTCCTCAGAGGTCGGAGCTGCGGATGTGGTGCTGGTCATCGACCGCTCCGGAAGCATGGACGACCGCTACGATGGAAGCCGGAAGACTAAAATGGAGGTGCTGAAGGATGCCGCTAAGGATTTCATCCGCCAGCTGAGCGAGCAGTCCCCGGCCAGCCAGGTTTCTGTCGTGAGCTACGCAAGCAACTCCAAAACCAATATAGGCCTGACGTCTCTAGACACACGGGAAAATATCCAGAGCCTTAACCGGGCCATTGATAAGCTTCGGGCCAGTGGCGCCACACGGTCAGATTTAGGACTGGAGGATGCGTACAGCGTGCTGGGCGCAGCGGATTCAGGAAACAAGCAGTTTGTCATCTTTTTGACCGATGGGGAACCAAACAGCTACTCGGGATTTGACAGAGAGATCGCGGCGAGAGCGGAGAGCACTGCCTCGATTATTAAAGGGGAGGACTTAATTAAAAGAGACGGAAGAATATTTGGAGACTATGACGGCAGCCTCGATTATGGACGTAACCATAACATTGACTGGGAATTTGAAGGAGACCCATTAAACGCTGAAATCTTTTCGATTGGGATATTAAAAAACTGGTCGTCTCAACAGGTTCACCATTACCTGGACTATATTGATTCACAGCACAGCGCTGCTCTCGCGGATACCGCACAGGCTCTGCAGGATATTTTTGACGCCATCACACACCAGATCGCGGTGACAGCAACGGTAAGTGACGTGCTGGACAGCCGGTTTGAGCTGACCGCTGAGCAGAAAGTCGCCTTTGATACCGCAGGCGTCACATATACCGAAAATGGGGATGGCACCACCACCATCGTATGGCCGGATAAAGACTTGTCCGGAGACGGCTGGCAGGCTTCTATTGAGATGAAGGCAAAAGATAGCTTTATCGGGGATAACAATGTGCCCACTAATGCTGCCGGCTCAGGGGTAAGTGTCGACGGGGTGCTTGTGGCGCCCTTTGCTTCGCCGACGGTGAATGTGCGGCGGCTGAAGCTGAAGAGCCAGGATGTTGACAAAACCATTTTTTACGGTGATTCGCTCAGGCAGACCGGCGTCACAGACGAAGCAGGACTGGAAGCCATGATGTTGGGCTGGGACGACGCTGAGAATATTCGTCCGTCCATCGGAGATGTTTTTGACGCGCCCTACAATCAGGGGCTCATTAAAAAGGCCTGGCAGCCTGAACCCTGCACACCAGAAGAGCTGGACAAAATACCGGACAGCGACATCGTCTATAAGCTGAGTGTCACGCAGTCTGTCAATCCTCCGACAGAGGCGTCAACCAACAGCTCGTCTGGAAACATCAGTGTGGCGGATGATAGCCTGTCGGGGCACTACACAGTACATGTGGTAAAGGGGCAGCTTGATATTGCTAAAAAGATCGACGCCCAATATACATCTGATACGCGGCCGAACACCAACCAGAGCTTTGTTTTTAAAATTGAGCGGCGGGACGAGCTGTCCGGGCCTGTTCAGGATACCTTCTATGAAGTGATCAGCTTCGCAGCTAATGAAGATACAAAGGTGAAAACAAGCACCGTGCGGGGCCTTAGAAAAGGCTACTACACGGTAAAGGAAGAGGACAGCTGGTCGTGGAAATACAATTTAACGGCTTTGAGCCAGGCCTTTGCGCCTGTTCCAGACCCGGTGTATGAGCCCCCAGAAGGATTTTATCTGGGCGGTTCAGAGGATAACGGCACAGCCACAGAGGCCCAGCTTAACGGCACAGCGCCTTACCAGGGGCAGGAAGGCGAGGCACCTTCAGTGGTAAGTGCCAGCAATGCCTTAAAGCAGAACGTGGATATTCTGGGGGATGCTGCCAATGCCCTGAACCGGTTTGTGAATTAAATGAAGCTAGTGGTCATCCGAAAAATATTATCCACCATTCTGACAACATTGCTCTGTCTGGCGATCCTACTGATTTTAGGCTTTCGTCTGTTGGGGTGGATCCCTTTAGCGGTGTTGAGCGGCAGCATGGAGCCACAATACCCGGTGGGCGGCCTGATCTTTGTCAGGCCTGTCGCCGCGAAAGACGTAAAAGTGGGAGACCCAATTACCTTTTATATGGCAGACGGCAGAACCCTGGCCACACACCGGGTAACCCAGGTGGATGAGGCCAGCCAGAGTTTTAAAACAAAGGGTGACGCCAACGCCGTCGAGGATCAGGGAACTGTGTCCTTTAACCGTCTGGTGGGCAGTCCGCAGTTCAGTATTCCCCTGGTCGGCTATGTCAGTATTTTTGTGAGGACAGCCCAGGGAAAAATAATTTTGGGTGCGGTCGTTCTGGTCCTGGTGCTCCTGGCCTTTTTGCCCGGACGCCTGATGAAAACAAATGCATCCAAACGAAAATAAGGAGGTGAAAATGCGTGAAACGAAAAAAAGTTCGTGTCATTACAGTCGGTATCATTGGTATTATGCTGCTGGCAGCGGTAGCTGGAACCTACGCGTTTTTAAACGCGACCACAAATGTGAAGGAAAATCTTTTCAGTCCTAAAAAAATTGTGAATATCGCAGTCTTAGAACAAGACCCGTCCAGCAGCAGGGACAGGCAGGAGACTGGTGAAAAAACACCGCAAAACTATGCAGCGATCCAGAGCGGTGTCACCGTACCCAAAAAGGTGTGGATTGAGAACTATGATAACCCGGAGGGAAAGGTCACAGACGCTTATATACGCGTCCGGCTGGTGCCCAGAATTGTCTTTAACAGCGATAACGCGGGAACCGGCATCAGCCTGGATGGGCAGATAAGCTACAATTTTGCGGCATCTGGCCCAGGAACGGCTGACAGCGGCTGGCATCAGCAGGGCGACTATTTTTACTACAAAACGCCGGTAGCGCCAGGAGATACCACCACACAGCTATTGGAGAGTGTTTCACTGGTTCCGGGATTTGTAATGCCCGAGGGATGTCATCTGGAAATACAGGTGCTGGCCGACGCACTGGATGCGGCGGATCTGGGCGCTGTAAAAGATACATGGGGTGCAGATATCCCCATTCAGTAATGGCCGGTCATTGGGAACGGCCCTAAAACGAAAGAGAGGTTTAAAATGAACAAAAAGAAATGGACAATTGGTTTAAGTGCTATCGTACTGGCAGGGATTCTCGCCGTTGGCGGCGTACTGGCCTGGCTGACCGCGCAGACGGACACAAAGAAGAACACTTTTGTGGCGACGGCCGGCCTTTCAGGCGCCATACAGGAGGTTAACTGGGATGGGCTTGACTATGGTAACAACCCTGTAACCCCGCAGCCATCCCCACTTGGCAGAGATATGGCAAAGGATATGCTGCCAGGCATGGCCATTCCTAAAAATCCACAGGTGAAAAATACTTCAGAAAGCGAATCGGCCTATATCGCCGTCCGACTGGATATAAGCTGTGACGGAGCAGAGGGCCAGGAAGCGCTGAAAGACATCAATGCGTTTGCAGACATCCGATTTAACACCAGAGACTGGACAGCGATGGGTACCTCAAAGGATGGGAAGGCAGTGGTCTATGTGTACAATACCGCAGTCGAAGCAGGCAGCGAAACCAGCGATGTCTTTGAATCGGTAGACGTGCACGATAACGCAAACACGGCAGACCTTAAGGATTTCCAAATCGACGCGACCGGTTACCTGGCACAGGTCCAGAACGACAAAACAGCGGCGGACTGCATTAAGGCAGCTTTTCCGGATTTAGTATAGCCGTGAGGGCGAGTAACTTGTAAGGAGCGAAACATGAATAAAAAAAGAGCCATCGGAATCACTGCTGTTCTATGCATTGCGCTGTTAATCGCAGCCGGGACACTGGCGTGGTTCACAGATACCAAGAAAACTGAAAATATTATCACCATGGGAAACGTGCGGATTGATCTGACCGAGCCGGAATGGAAAGCGCCAACAGGCGTTGTGCCCGGCGGCGTTTACCCCAAGGATCCAACAGTGACCAATACCGGTAAAAACAGTGCCTATGTGCGCATCCGCCTGACCCACGACGAGGGGCTGAGCGACGCCCAGATGGCTGATATTGAGCAGGCGCTGGAAATTCAGAAAGACTGGGCGAAATCAGAAGACGGCTGCTACTACTATCAGGCGGTTCTGCCAGTTGGGCAGAGCACGCCAGCACTGTTCACGGAGCTGAGCATCCCGGAAACCTGGGGAAATGAAATTGTAGACAAAACCTTTACAGTGAATGTGCAGGCAGAAGCGGTCCAGTCCGACCATTTTACACCCCACAGGACAGAGGGCATCATTGACGGCTGGGGAGACACGCATGTGGAACCCTATCCGGGAGAATAAATGAACCTTACAATAAGCCTGATTACCAGAGGAAGGGGTGATTGAATGAGTGTGATGACATTTTCCAGAAAAGCAGCCGTTTTGCTTCTGGCGGTCCTGATCCTGCTGGCCATAAGCGGCGTGGGCGTCAGGGCTGAGAATGAGCGCAACGTCATTTATGACGGTGAGGCTAAACAAATTGTGAGCCTGCCAGACGATGATCTGTTCTTTAATTATAAGGAGCTGGTGCCCGGCGATGTTCAGGAGCAGAGAATCTGGCTCAACAATAAGGATTTTAACAATGTGAAGATGTACCTGCACGCCGAGGCAGCGGAGGCGGAAGGTTTTGACACACCAGTAGAAAAAGCGCTTTCCGACGAACTGTTAAACCGCCTGAGCCTGCATCTGGACCTGACAACCGCTGACGGAAACGTCCGGACCATCTATGAGGGTCCGGCCTCCGGGCTACCGGAGACCAGCGGGCAGGGGACCTTAAAGGATGATATTTTCATTGGCGAGTACAGCAAAAATGACCAGGGGATTATCGACGCGACGCTGTCGATTCCGGGTGATCTTGAGAATAAATACCAGGAAGCCCTGGGACGGGTGCACTGGGTCTTTATCTGTGATGTTGCGCAGAGTGGTTCGGAAACCGAGGGGTCTGGCGGCGCGCCGTCTACAGGGCTGTTTGGACAGCTAGACAGTATGGGTGCTGCCTATCTGTTGATTTTATTGGCGTTATTAGGCGCTGCGGGCGTTATGGTTAACCGAAAAAAACGTTAAAAGAAGCGCACGGGAGATGGGCCAGAATGCTTTAGTGGAGCGGAGCAGGCTGGACGTCTGAAGAGATTGGAGAAAGACTGGTGGAAAGGGCCAGTGGAAATAAAAGGTTTTGTAGATGTGTGAACAGCTCACGGGAGAGTGAAGTGAGCATTTAAAAAAGGAATGACCCAGGGAAAGCGCCATTTCCCGGCTGTCACAGGGCAGCAGGAGAGGATGCGGCAAGACGCCGCATCCTCTCTTTTGGCATAGGGGTGTCTATTCAATCACATACCGCCCGTCGCCCTCGCACCGGATTGGGGTTTCATAAAAGCATTTTAACGCTTTTACAAGGTGTTCAGTGTCTCTTGCGCCGCCGGTTTCGTAGGGGGAGTGCATGGCCAGCTGGGCCAGACCGATGTCTACGGTGTTCATGGGGGTGTGAGTGCTTGCGATATTGCCAAGGGTGGAGCCGCCGGCCATATCGGACCGGTTGACATAGTTCTGGACTGGGACGCCAACCTTTTGACAGATAGCCCTGAAAATGCCGGCGGAGACCGCGTCGGTGGTATACTTCTGGTTGGCGCTGTGCTTGATGACAATGCCCTCGTTCATGTAGGGACGGTTGGTGTCGTCCGTTTTTTCCGGGAAATTGGGGTGGACAGCGTGGGCGTTGTCAGCGGATACCATAAAGCTGCCGGCCATGGCGCGGAAGGTATCCTCCCGGGTACCTCCGGTAGCTTCTACGATGCGGTCCAGGGTGTCCTTCAGGAAGGTGGAGCCAGCGCCTTGCTTGGTGCCGCTGCCCACCTCCTCGTTGTCAAAGACGCAGTGCACCGCCACGTTTCCCGAGGCGGCCGCGGCCAGAAAGCCTTTCAGCGATGCAAAGGCGCACTGGAGGTCATCCAGCCGCGGGGTGGAGATAAAATCGTGGTTCGCGCCCCAGATGCGGCCAGGATCCCGGTTATAGAGGAACAGCTCTGTGGCGGTGATGTCTGCTCCGGCCACACCGGCAGCCTCTGCCACAAGCTCCATAAGCCGCCCCCTGGAAGCGCCGTCGCCCACAAGGGGCAGCATATCCTTCTGGATGTTATATTCATGACTGCTGCCAGACTTGCGGTCCATGTGAATGGCGAGGTTTGGAATGAGGAACAGGTCCTGGTCCAGGTTCACCAGGCGGGTAAAGATCTGACTGCTGTGCTTAACGACCACCCGTCCGGCCGCGGACAGGGGCCGGTCCAGCCAGGGCGCGCGGAGCATGCCGCCATAGCCCTCCACGTTCAGCTTGGTGTAGTGGTCCTCCACGGTAATCTCGGGGTTGTCCTTGATTTTAAAGGACGGGGAGTCGCCGTGGCTGGCGACAATCTGAAAGCCGGTATAGGCCCCCTCCGGAATTCTGAAGGCGATGAGGGCCGAGGCGTTGCGGGTGACGTAGTAGCCTCGGCCAGGCGCCAGCTGCCAGGCTCTGCTCTCTTCCAGCGGGATAAAGCCTGCTTCTGCAAGCTGGGCTTTCATGGTGTCCACCGCGTGAAAGACGGTGGGGCTTTTTCCAATAAAGGATAACAGTTCGTGATTTAATGGTTCGTTCATGGTGACCTCCTTGTTTTACGACAGATCCCTGGCGTTCTGATGTTTTGCGATGTAGGGCATGATAAAGCCCAGCAGAACCAGCACAACCGGGGTCAGAATGTTTAAGATCAGCTCAAAGGGCTCGTCGGAATAGATGCCGCCAATGCAGGCAATGGCGGTGACGATAAAGCACCAGGCGCCAAAAATGATACCGACGGTTTTATTCTTGACAAAGTGATAGGCTGACGGGAACGCATTGCCGGCTTTTTTCAGGGCGATATAGGCCACAAACACCCACAGGTACCGCAGCGGCATACAGACCGAGTTCACCTTGACCAGCCATCGGACCAGCTCGTCTACGCTGCCAATGCCAAAGGCCGGCACCACAATGAGAATCCCCACAATGACTAAGACCATTTTATGGCCCTTATTGTAGGCGCCGTACTTGTTCTGGACAAACAGCGATTTGGGGATGTACTCCTTATCCGCGCTGCCCAGTAAAATGCACAGCGGAGCATCAATGGAGAGGATCATGACCGTAAACTGACTGATGGCGTTGGTGAGGGCAAAGGCGATGACAAAAACGTTGCCCACGTGGTAGTATTCGCCCAGAGTGGCAAAGGCATAGTAAGCGCCGTTGGTCATCAGGTCTTTGGGGATATTGTTCGAGTCAAACATCATGCCCATAGCAATCGTACCCAAAACGGCGCAGACGCAAACCATGACCGCCAGAGCGATCATCCCGGTCGAGAAATCCTTTGACGGGTTTTTCATCCGGTTGACATAGGGGGACAGCTTTTCGCAGCCGCCCACGGCAAAGATGAGGATGGACAGGCCGGTGAAAAACTTCAAATCAAAGGTGGGCATAAAGGTCTGGAGCGACCAGTCGATCTGAAGGGTTTTGGCGCCGGTGATGGCCGGAGCGGCCATCATGAGCAGAATGTAGAGGATGGACATGACAAAGGAGGCCATACCAGCCACAGAGGCCAACTTCTTGAGGATGCTGAGCCCTCTGGAGGCCAGCGCCAGAGCGACCAGGAAAATGGCCAGCCCGGCAAACTGCATGACAAGGGGGTTCATGTCACTGATGCGCGCGTCCTGGAAGATGGCCCAGCTGCTCGCGATCATCACCGAATTTGGCTTCTGGGAAATGTAGGGCATGTGCACTACCCAGTAAGTCCAGCCCGCGTAGTAGGCCATGCGCGGCCCAATGGTCTGCATGATCCAAGAGCTCACGCCGCCCTCAGCGTCTTTGAAGGCAGACCCCAGCTCTCCAACCATGAGGGCGTAGGGCACAAAATACAGGGCGAAAATGATGATCCAGGCCACAATGGCCTTTAAACCGTTGTATTCCGAAAAGCCGTTGATGACATTCCCGAAGCCCCAGACAGCTGTGAAGGCCATGAGTGCCAGGGTATACCAGCTCATTCTCTTTTCAACAGGTTGCGTGTCGGGTTGATTTTTCATAAAGAATACTCCTTTTTATGCAATTATATAACTTGGGTTCCTTGTTTATTATGCAAGACCTGAAGGAAAAGGTCAAGAAAAAAGTAAAAAAATAAATGTAAAGGGGTTGAGGCCGCTAAAATCCTGTCAATCTGAGGTACTTTTGAGGATTTTGGTCTTTTATAATACGTAATTGGACAGTTACAGCTAAAAAATAACAGAGAGTCCCTTTTAATGAAAAAGAAAATCGTGTTTAAAACCAATATTCTGATCTGCGGTGTTTTTTGCTGGCCGCGGCGCTCAGCGAGTATGCAGGTTTTATGGCAGAGCGGGCAGGCCGCTGGTGTTTTGGAAATGCAGGGGCTGTCCGCAGCAGCGGGCCTGCTGTCCATGGTGCTGGCAGTGACCCTGGCGGTGTTCATACACATAGTTTGCAGCTACAACCGCCAGGTCATCACACTGGCGCAGAACTGGGCCCGGGAGCGCCAGACAATGTTTGAGAAAGCCACCAAGGAGCTCTGCGATGACATCTATGAGTTCAATGTGCCCAGAAACCGGCCGGCCAACCGCGCGACCGAGGATTATTTTGAGAGCCTGGGCGTGCCCCACGGTGCGCTCTTCAGCGCAGCTCTGGCCCTGGTGGCCGAAAAACAGATTAAGAAGGAGTTCCGTCAGGGCTGCCTGGCTACCTTTATACCTGAAAATCTTCTGTGCGCCTATGAGGAAGGCCGGGAAATACTGAGCTATGATTTTATGACCTCCCAGGACGGTGAGCGCTACTACTGGATGCGCATCACTGCCCGAATCGTGCGGTGGGAGAGCGACAGCAGCCTGCACATGCTCACCTACCGCCAGAATATCGACGCTGATAAAAGAGAGGGCGTGAAATTCAGAAACTGGTCCAGACCGATGAAATGACCGGTCTGCTCACCAAAACAGCCACCGAGCGGCGAGTCAGGCAGATGCGGAGGGAGAACCGCGGCCGTTTCTACGCCTTCTTTATACTGGACATCGACGATTTTAAACAGGTGAACGATCAATTCGGCCACGCTTTTGGGGATGAAATTATCAGAAATTTTACCCAGACCCTGAGCTGGCAGTTCCGGAATGACGATGTTATCGGCCGCATCGGCGGGGACGAATTTGTGTTTTTTGTCCAGGCGCCAGACCGATCCTGGGCACAGCCAAAGGCGTATCGGATCGTGACAACTTTGAACAAGCCCTGCCCAGAAGCTGGCATATCTCCGCCAGCCTGGGCGTCGCTTTTGCCAGCGCCCGGGGCAATGACTATGCCAATTTTTATAAAATCGCTGACAGGCCCCTGTACGCCACCAAGGAACGTGGAAGGAACAGCTTCACGTTTTACGAATAAAAGATAGATAAAGAGAGGCTGCAGCGTAATGCCGCAGCATCTCTTTATTTAACGGAGTATCAACTAACGCCCCCGACCGCGCTGTGGGGCAGGCACTGCTTACCAGCGCCCGGGGCAGAATCTGAAAAGATATGCTCATGGGCTACTGCCTTTCCAGCAGGTAAGCGAGATAGGTATTCCGGGCTTCTGTGTAGGCCCTCGTGATGGGGACTATGGTGCCGTCCACCATGCGGCAGCCCTCGATGGTGACGGTCCGGATATGCTGCATATTGACCGCGTAAGATACTGAGGTTTGCACAAAGCGTCCATCCTTGAGCAGGGGTTTGATAAAGTGGATGAAGGACACCCACTGCGTTTTGCTCTTAATGATCCGGCCGTCTGTCAGACCGCAGAAAAAGTGGTGTTCGTAGGATTCCACATAGGTAATCTGATAAAAGGGGAGGGTCTGCACGCCCTCCTTTGTCCGTATGAGCAGGCGGCGCGCGTCCTCGGAGTCAATGGTTTTGATGGCTTCGTCCAGCGTGGCGAAAAGAGCCTTCCGGGTAACAGGCTTGAGCAGATAGTCCTGAGCCCGGAAATGGTAGGATTCCACCGTGTAGTCCGATGAAAAGGAAAGATAAATGACGGTCGCCGAGCTGTCACTGGTGCGAATCACCCCGCCCACACTTCGTCCGTCCAGCTCCGGCATGAGGATATCGAGCAGGTAGATGTCAAAATGTCGTTTTTTTTTCAGCGCTTCCAGTAAATCACAGGGTGAAAGAAACTGGGAACAGGCAATATTGAGTTCCGGATGCGCCTCGACATAGGCCGCTGCCAGATGGCTGATGCGTTTGAGCTCCTCGGCCTCATCGTCGCAGATTGCGATTTGCAACATATCTTCTCACCTCCCTGGGATTTTGATTTGATTCTATCAAAAAACAGATGGGGTTGTCAAATAGCCAAAAGCGCCTTAATCAGGGGATAATAGTTAAAAAAGTAATACCATGTCAAAAGCGTGTGACCTTTCCTAAAGCGCTGAAAAAGCATATAATTAAACGATAACAATCCATAAAAAAAGGCAACTGCCACACAGCCAGCCAGACCTTTGGGGCATTCCTGTGGCCCGTTAAAAAACTGAGGCCAATTTGTCATTTTTGATTTTTTTGTAAAGAAAATCACCTGCTATGCAAGTGGTCGGGAAAAGCTTAAAGCAAAGGTTCAAAAAATCTCCTATGAAGAGGATAATAAAGTAAGGTTTGGCAGTTATACAAAAGATCCAATGTTTAATCAATATAACGATATTATTTTGTTAGAAAAATTAAAAAAAACAGTTTAAACCATCCAAAAATGGCTTAAACTGGCGGTTTTATGAATGGTGGAGACGGTGGGAGTCGAACCCACGTCCGAAAATGTATTCACAGGAGCTTCTCCGAGCGCAGTCATTGATTAACGTTCGCCCTGCGGGATCTCCAATGACAAAGGTCCTGTAGAACTAGCCTCTTATGCGTTTGCGGACCGAGGCCCTTCCTCAAACGGTTCCCTGCTGTTATGAACGCTGATCTCCAAATCGCAGGTTAAATGGAGGAGCGTGCAGCAATTATTATGCTGCGGTAAGTCTTAATACGGGTTTAGACTGCAATTAAGCAGCTAAAGCCATACCGTAACTTCTGTTTTCTTTTGCGTTTATATTTAAGTGCCACTTTTAACGATGATCAGCGCATCGGCTCGCTACTCAAGCTTCAACATCCCCGTCGAAACCTTTACGTCCCCATTTGGGTATCTCTGAAAGCTAAACGCTGTGCCGCAGATTTTTCTGGATACGCCGGTTAGCGTCCCGCTCTGCGATGGTGTGCCGTTTATCATAGAGTTTTTTCCCCTTAGCCAGTGCCAGCTCAAGCTTAACCCGTCCGTTTTTAAAATACAGGGACAAAGGCACCAGGGTATAACCCTCGCGCTGCTTAAGCCCAATAAGCTTGCGGATCTGCTGTTTATGTAAGAGCAGCTTTCTCGGACGCATGGGGTCTTTGTTATAGATGTTCCCGTGCTCGTAAGGGGTAATGTTCATTTGATAAACATAAACTTCGCCGTCTTTGATGTCGGCATGGCTTTCTTTCAGGCTGGCCTTGCCCTGGCGGAGGGATTTAACCTCGGTTCCGGCAAGGACGATTCCGCATTCGTAGGTTTCTTCGATGAAGTAATCGTGCCGGGCTTTTTTGTTCTTGGCAATGACTTTGACTGAATCGGCCATAGCACCCATTTCCTTTCTTTCAGATAGTATTTTATTATACCAGAACCAAAGCGATTAATCAAGGGGTAAATTTGTGCGGCAGGGGCGGCTTATGGCCGTCCCTGCTTTGGTGTCTGGGCAATTTCAAAATCGATCTGCCGGTTGTTGATGTCGGCGTGAATGAGTTTGACGATGACATCCTGCCCCAGCTTGTAAATTTTTCCAAAGCGTTCGCCTATTTGCTGGTGCATTTCCTCGTCGTAATAATAGTAGTCGTCCTTCAGACTCTGGAGACGAACCAGGCCTTCGATGGTATTGGGAAGCTCTACAAAAAAGCCAAAGGAGGTCACACCGCTGATCTGGCCTGAGAAGGTTTCGCCGATATGCCTTGACATATACTCAACCATCTTGATCTTGTCCACCTCACGCTCAATATCGTCTGCCCGGCGTTCTCGTTCAGAGCAATGCTTTGCCATCTCATCAATATGCCCCTTCAGGTATTTTACCTCTTTGGGGTTGACTGCGTGCGCCATGACCTTGGACAGGGTTCGGTGGACAGCCAGGTCGGGATAACGGCGGATCGGCGAGGTGAAATGGGTATAATAGTCGGCGCCCAGGGCGTAGTGCCCTTTACAGCTGCCCTCGTAGACGGCCTGCTGCATGGTCCGCAGCATCAGACGGGTAATGACGTTTTCCTCGGAGGAATCTTCAATATCCTTTTGAAGCCTCTGGAAATCCTTCCCCGTCACTGGCGTGTCCTCTTCACCGAGGCTGAAGCCAAAGCGTCCGATAAAGGTTCGGAAGGCCGTGAGCTTTTCGGGATCGGGCTCGGGGTGGTTGCGGAAGATAAAGGGCAGGCCGGTCTTTTCGATGTGGGCGGCGACTGTTTCATTGGCAGCCAGCATAAACTCCTCGATGATCCGTTCGGAGATTCCGCGTTCCAGGGCGACAATCTCACAGGGGTAACCCTTTTTGTCCAGCGTGATTTTGGGCTCTGGAAAATCAAAATCGACCGCGCCCCGGCGGATCCGGCGTTCATTGTAGAGTATGGACATCAGCGCCTCCATTTGAAAGAGCGTGCTCTCAAAGGGCTCGAGGGCTGCGGTACCCTCATCGTGGGTGCCGTCCAGCAGCCGGTTTACCTGGCGATAGGTCATACGGGCAGCCGAGTGAATTACGGATTTAAAAATATCGTAGCTCAGGATATTGCCCTTGCTGTCAATCTCCATAATACAGCTCATGGTCAGGCGGTCCACGTCTGGCTTGAGGCTGCACACGTTGTTAGAAAGATTGAAGGGGAGCATCGGGATTACCTGGTCGATGGCGTAAATGCTCGTGCCGCGCTCGTAGGCCTCCAGGTCAATGGCGCCCCGCTCGGTGATATAGTTGCTGACATCCGCGATATGAACACCCAGCACATAATGGCCTCTTTCGTTCATGCTCAGGGAGACGGCATCGTCAAAATCCTTGGCGTCGTCGCCGTCAATGGTAAAGATCGTCTCGCCTCTCAGGTCAACGCGGTCTTTTAACATTTCGGGTGTGATGGTGTCACTCAGCATATTGGCGTCCCGGAGAGTCTCCTCGGAAAATTCCATGGGCACGTCAAATTCTCTGAAGATGGACAGAACGTCAATCCTTGGGTCGTCGGCGCTTCCGAGTACCTCCACGATACGGCCCTCGGGATTTTGGCCGCCTTCGGGCCAGACCGTTACGCTTACGACAACCTTGTCATTGGTGTGGGCGCCGTACATATAGCGTTCGGGAATAAAGATGTCTTTGTTGAGCTTGTCGTTATCCGGGATGACAAAGCCAAAGTTTTTGTGCTGCTCGAAACGGCCGACCAGCTTGCTGCGGCCGCGCTCCAGCACTTTGACAATTTCGCCTTCCGCCCGGCGGTCCTTTGCGGCTGTGAGGAGGCGCACCTCCACGCGGTCCATGTCCAGAGCGCCGTTTAAGGAGCTGGGGGCAATAAAAATGTCCTGATCCATGCTCTCATCGTCCGGGGTCACAAAGCCAAAGCCTCTGGAGTGCCCCTGGAGGATTCCGGTAATTCTTTTTTCGTCCTTGATGTTGACATAGCGTTCCTGATGGTCGCAGGCGATTTTGCCCTTCCGCACCATTTCGGTCAGCAGGTTGTTCAGCATCTGTTTATCTTTTTTATTGTGAAGATCCAAAAGGTATGCCAGATCCTTAAAGCGCATCGGCCTGTATCTGGAGCTTTCGATTACGGACTTCACCATCTTTTTTAAGTCTTTTGTTTTCATAATGCCTCATTTTCTGTATAATATATAACCTTTATAGGTTCATTCTAACAGAGTAAAGTCTTAAACTCAATCCATTACATAAAATTAACCGCTGCTCTCAGAAGAAAACAGCGGTTAGAGGATCAATCCTTTAACGCAGAGATGGACGCAGCGATTTGGGCGGCCTTCTCAAAAACCTCGGGCTGCCTGGATAAGTCAGGCTTCATGTCCGGCGTGTAGATAATACCGTCCTGAGCCATCAGCGCAAGACCGCTCATTTCACAGACATCGCCCACACCACAGGTCATACAGGCGATGGGCGTTTGAACCTTTAAAAACTCTGGCGCTGGCAGACGGTGATAGTTGACGAAAAAGTCAGTCAGACCCTTTTGGGCAACCTCTGGACTGGTGCCGGAGGAAACCACACAAATAATTTTTTTGAGCTTAAGCTTAACGCCCAGGTGGCGCAGGGCAAACCAGCGTTCCAGAAAAACATGGGTCATGGCGTTAAAGCCCAGAGAAAACGCGTAATAGGTGGGAAAGCCTAGAATCAGGACATCTGCCTCCATGAGACAGGACTGGATATGATCCCAGCCGTCCTTCTGTACGCAGCGGTTTGTATGGACACAGCGCATGCAGCCCAGGCAGGGGTGCAGCTCATAATCGCTCAGATAAATAAGCTCCTGCTCGACTCCTTTCAGATTATTTGAGAGGTACTCAACGACCTGAGCGGTGTTCCCGTCCTTGCGAGGAGAACCAACAACCGATAAAACTTTCATAGCAATACTCCTTCTCCCTTATATAATGTAGGTATTCCTTAAAGAACAATATAGCAGAGAAGCCTCTTAAAAACAATGATAAAAAAATGTAAAAAATTTCAGAAAGGGTATTGACATTCCTAAAGCATCGTCGTATAATAATGAAGCTGTCGCAAGTGAGGCGGCAAGTGAGTGAGAAATCACCACTTAGCAAAAAGTTTTTTTAAAAAAAGTTCAAAAAGAACTTGACAGAGAAAAAAAAAGATGCTAAAATATAGAAGTTCTCTCGCAAGAGGAAACAACGATTACAGCGCAGAGCTGTAAGGGTCATAGAAAAGAGAATAGTACCATAAAACCTGAAATTCCGGCTGATGAGA
>CAUEUD010000024.1 GCA_959020865.1 Eubacterium limosum
TCTTGTTTCTTCCCCTCTACTCCACCGGATCGTGGCTTAAAAGAAACAATGTCAGGATTTCCTCTGCATATCTGCCCGTTTCTCTGGGGCACCGTTCCAGCAGTTCCAGAACCTCGGCGTATCTTGTGCCCATATAGTCCTTGGGGCCGTAGAGAATGGCGTCTGCCGACATTTTTAAAACATGGCAGAAACGGTTTAGGCTTTTTAATGAAAAGCCCTTTGTGCCCAGCTCGATATCGGCTAAAAAAGTCGGTGCAATATCAACCTTTCTTGCCAGCTCGTCCCGGGACATGTTCAGAAACGTTCTTTGCTTTCGGATGCGCAGGCCCATGGCCTTGTGATCTAGCTCTTGCATTTAATTTCCTCCCCATCTATATGAATAGATTATTTTTAGCGGTGTGCCGTTTGCGGATTTTCAGGGGAGAGTAAGCTCTCCCCGTCATCCTCCGTAAACTTCACAAACAAAAAAGCTATGCAAGGTTTTGTTATAAATACCCATACACAGCTTCAAAAAATAATCCAGCTACTTGATTCCGGCTCGATTTGAAAATGCTTTACACGGCGCCTGTTTTTCATCTACATAAAAGTCTTGTTTAATTGGGAAAAATCATGTAAAAATAAAACGTGCGGTACGTGGCAGAGGCCCGTTGTATAGGGTGGTGTATTCACCTGAAGCAAGCCAGTCAGGAGGTCGGATGCCTGGCTGGATGCCGCCGCTTTTTTATTTGTTTTTGACAAGATTGTTACCCTGTCCGCTGTTTTCTGAAGCCTTTTTACATCGCGCCTGGATGGGTCAAATATCTGATTTAAAGCTGCCAAAATACTCCCCCTTTATCAAGATTCTATTTTCTGACCAGTCCGTCTACATACTCTGTCTTGTATTGATATTCTTTGCAATAGGCGTCAACCTTTGAATTTTTTTTGCAGTGTACCACTGTATTGCCTCTGTTAAAAAGCCAGTCCCCCATGACCTCAGGATCGTGTAAAAGCACGACCTTTTTAAGCCTTGGACACCCGTGAAACGCCCACTTCTCAATTCTCCTGACACTTTCGGGAATATGGATGCTTTCGAGACATTTGCACTTCAAAAACGCGCTGTCTCCAATCGTTACCAAACCATCAGGCAGTGCCACCGATTGAAAAGAACAGTTTACGAAAGCCTCACGCCCGATTATTTTCAGCCCTGGCGGCAGGGTTACCTTCTGCAGATGCTTACAGCCACAAAAGGTCCGAAAGGAAATCCTCTCAATTTGCTGTGGAATGTCCACTGTCTCAAGGTTATCGCAGTCAATAAAAGCATTCTCTCCGATATCCTCGAGGGACTCGGGCAGCTCAATATGTTTCAAAGCCCGACAGAGCTTAAAGGTTCTTGGCCGGATGACCTTAAGGGCTTTGGGGAGATTGATCTCACGCAGCTTCCGGCATTCCATGAAAGCTGCCTCGCCAATCTCCAGCACTGTGTCTGGCATATTGACAGACACCAGCTGTGTGCAGCCCCGGAATGCGTCTTCTCCGATTGATATAACCGAGGCCGCGAGCTCCAGCCGGCGGAGCTTTGTGATATTCATGCAGGCCTTTGGCCCCACACTTTGATATTCATTCTCGATGACCAAGTGCTTTACCTTATTCTGTCTGGCAACAGCCGTGGTGTAAGCCTTCCTGTTCTGTCTATTGAGTGTAGGGGTGCGCCGGCGGGCGCAATGCTCTCTTTGATTTGTACTTTTTATACTTTCTGCCATTTCATTTCCTTCCTCTATAAAATAAAGAGACAATGGTACCGACGCCAACACGATACCATTCTCTAAGTATGTTTCATCAACTCTTATAATACAAATGCAGGCCGATGGGCCGGGTACAATCAATTTTTAATCAATCCGTATTTCACCTTGATCCGCTCCAGCTTTTCAATCAATGGCCTGGCGCCGAAAAACAGGAAAATGACGGTTGAGCAGCCGTAAATCAGGTTAAAGGGCGCGCCGGAAAAGTACAGGGGCAGCGCTGACCAAAAGGTTACCTCACTCTGGTACATAAACACACTGGCTGTGTCCATTATAAAACCATAAATAAAAAAGGTGGACATAAATCCAAAGAGGCACAGCGGCCCCTTTTTCATCGTCAGCCTTCCCTTTTTAAACAAAAGCCCAGCCAGAAACCCGATGATGCCTGTCGCAAACATCTGCCAGGGTGTCCAGGGCCCCTGAATCGTGAAAAAATTTGAGGCAAACATGGACATTGCCCCCACCAGAAAGCCGGACTCTGCGCCAAAACAGATACCAGCCACAATGACGACAGCGATGACAGGTTTAAACTGCGGCAGCATAAAAAACGCTGCGCGCCCCGCCACCGCAATGGCTGCTAAAAGGGCCAGTACAATCAGTTCCCTAGCCTGAGGCCTCCGGCCTTCAAAAACCATGATAAAAGGCACCATGGAATAAACCATGATCATCATGCTGATAAAAAAATACTTTCGATCCCCAATGCGGATGCCGATAAAAATCGTGATGGGAATGAGCACAAGGATCATCAGAAGCGCTGCCCAGGTCCGCTTTGAAATCTTTCTGTCCTTTGGCTTTTCCATCAGGCTGCCATCAGACGGCCGCACCCACAGCTCACGGTCGCTCCGGACAGGCGCGGCGTTCTCTCTTTTTTTTACCTCAATTTTTTCATCTGTCTTGCCTCCAGCCAGAAAGTCATCCAGAAACCGGTCTAAAGATTCATTTGGCAGCATGTGATCACATCCTTCACAGTAATGGCATTTTCAAACAGATGCCTGGAGAGACGGTTGGCAGAGGTGGTATAAAAGCTGTTTCCTGAAAAAAAGGCTCTCGGAGTGTTGGCCGTCACTACATTGCCCTCAAAAAACAAGCCGCAGGTATCTGCGTATTGGGCGCAAAACTCCACATCGTGCGAAACCATCACAATGGTCACGCCGTGCTCCTGGAGTCTTTTGAGAATCTCAGCCAGTTCTCGCTTAAAGTGGTTGTCCAGCCCCTTTGTCGGCTCATCCATCAGAAGAATACGCGGTTTTAACAACATGATTTTCGCTAGGGCCAGACGCTGCTGCTCGCCGCCGGAGAGATCATAGGGGTGCTGCTGCATCAGATGTCCGATGTGCATCAGCTCCGCCATTCCCTCAACCGCTGTGCGCTTGTCCATGTCGCTGTCAAATTCCGAGCGCTTGCGTTCACTGGTGCCGCCGATGGCCTCAAACAAATCCATTTCCACGGTTTTCTTCACAAAAAGGCTCTGGGGATTCTGGGGCAGAACCCCCAGAAAGCCATGAAACCGTTCCTTATCTGAATATTTCCGAACCTCCTTCCCCTCAAGTTTAACGGTTCCCCGATACGGGCGGTTAATGCCTGAAATCAGGGACAGCGTGGTTGTCTTTCCAGTGCCATTTCCGCCTACCAGGGCGTACAGCTGCCCTCTCTTTATCTTCAGTGACAGGTCACGCACAACATCCGGAAGATTTCTGTCATACCTGAACCACACATCTCTCAGCTCGATAACGGTCTCAGCTGACTCAAAATGATCTGCCTCGATGGGGATACTCTTTTTCTCCACAGGCTTTCCCTCAAACAGCTCTGAAAGCCACTGCCGTCCTTCCCGCACGGTCAGCGGGCAGGGCATTTCACTGTCGATTCCAGCATAGATCTGCATGGGCGCAGGCATGGATAAAAACATATCATGCCCCATACCCCGCAGTTCTTTTCCGATTTCCCGCGGCAGCCCCTGAGCGATGACTGCGCCCTGGTCCATGACGACCACCTTGTCCGCTGCGGGAAAAATATCCTCAAGCCGGTGTTCTGTCATAATAATGGTCGTGCCCAGATCCCGGTTGATCTTTTTAACCGTTTCTAAAAAATCCGAGGCCGCAATGGGGTCAAGCTGAGAGGTTGGCTCATCCAGAATCAGCAGGGTGGGGTGCATGGCCATGATGGCTGCCAAGTTTAAGAGCTGCTTCTGTCCGCCAGACAGCTCGTTCACATTCCGTCTGAACCACGCCTGAATCCCAAAATAGGAAGCCATTTCCGCCACCCTCAGGCGGATGGTCGGGGTGTCATACCCCAGACTTTCAAGGCCAAAGGCCAGCTCGTGCCATACCTTATCCGTCACGATCTGATTGTCGGGGTTTTGCAGCACAAAGCCAATTTCTGAGCTCTGTGTGCGGGTATCCACCTCCGAGAGCTCCCGCCCTTTAAAAAGAATTTTTCCTGTCTGTGTTCCGTGGGGAGCGAGCACGGTTTTAAAATGCCGCAGCAGCGTACTCTTGCCGCAGCCGCTTTTGCCGCACAAAACGACAAAATCCCCGTCATTTATCTCCAGATTGATGCCGCAAAGCGCCGGGCTTTCCATCTCCGGGTAGGTGAACATCAAATCTCTTATTTCTACTTCTGCCATATCATTTTAAGCAGCCCAGCTGCTCAAGCCTCCTTTATTTTTTGTGCAACGCGAATCCCGCGGTCTTCAACTTCATGTCGCAGATCCGCCTCTGTTTCAGGAATCTGCCGTTTGAGCCACCACCACTTGAACTCAGCCACACCGTCGATGATGACCGGCATCATACAAAAGATAAAATAAAACACATAGGTGAAAAAGCTGCCCAGCGATAGCGGTTGAAGCCCGGAAATTTTGATCTGCGGATTGTACTGCGCAAAGGCAAACCCCTGGTAAACTCCCGCAATCACACAGGCCAGAACGGCCAGCATAACGGCGGAGGCCACGGTGTCACGGCGGTCAAAGCGGTATATGGAGAAGGCGGTTCTGCCCTTAAGTCCATACCCCCGCGCTTTCATACTGTCAGCTGTCTCAATGGCGTTCTCCAGCGCCCAGGTAATCATGATTGACAAAATGGTCACACCGTGCCTGGCCCGCTCAAAGATACTGCCATTGCTCAGGTCCCGCCCGATGCATTTCTGCCCATTGCTGATCACCTTGATCTCCGCGATAAACTTTGGCACAAAGCGTAGTACCATCGACAGGATCAAGGATAACGCGGGTATGATCCGTCCAAACAAAAAGATAAATTTATCCGAGGTCATGACCTTGCTGTAGCAGGAGAACCAGATAAAAACCGTGATCAGGGTTACCCCCATGAAGATCCCATAGACGATGGACTCCAGCGTTACCGGATTCCCATTGTAGAGATAGAATAAAATCGTAACGCCGTAGTGGTTGAACAGCGGGTTAATCAACATCACAATGATGATAACCGGCAGGTAAAGCAGTGCGGATTTCAAAGCCTTGGGCCATCCTTTTAAAATCCCAGAATAGACAAAGGCCGAAAACAGCGAAATGACCAGAAACACCGGGTGAAGCATAAACATACTAAAAACAAGCACCACGGCAAAGTAGCCAAAATTAATGACCGGATGATAACCGGAAAAAGAATCTTCCATATCGATCTCCCCTCGATTTTTATAGTAAAATATTGGGCGGAAGCGGAGGTGGTTCGCTCCCGCCTTCTGTCATCACATCCTTTATTCTTATTTGTGCAATAATTAAGAACAATGGTTTCTGAATGAAGCGGTGCAGGCCTGCGCCCGAATGCTGCCCGTACGATTTCACCGCTTCACCCAACATAGAAAAGATAGGGATGACAAGACACCTAAAAGAGCCATTGTATGCGAAAGCTCCTCTAAGCGCCTTTTTAAAGGCTTGTGAAAAAGCCCTTAAAAAGGCGTTCAGCCAAAAATCGGCACAGAGGGGAAATCTGTCCCCTCCGTCACCTGTTTTTTGGTTTTACCACATGCTGTTATCACCGACGTCACGGCCAAGATCACAGGTATAAACCCAATTGATCACATCGCCGTTTTCGACGGTATACTGGCTGCACCCATAGTTCGGGAACCAGCCGTTGACGTTATACATCCATCCGGAAACCTCGCCGCAGTCATGTTCGTAAAGCTGGTTGATGCCTTCCACATAAGCCGCATTATAGGCAGGCGTAAAGCTGGATTCCATGTGAATGCCGTTGTCGCGGCATACCCGCTGCAGTACATCGTGGACACTTTCTCCTTCATTGAACTGAACCGTCGTCGGATTCAAAATCCAGCCATCCGAGGGCACAAAGCTTTCCTTACCGCTTTTCAGATTGCCCATATTGTTAAGAATGGTCGAACAGCTGATGGAAATGGTGCAGCTGTTGCCGCCTGAGCTTCCAGAGCCCGTATTTCCGCTGTCGCCCGGTGTTGTTCCGTCAGCATTTCCAGACGACGGTGTGGGAACCGGCGCAATGGTTTTTCCGGCCACAATGTAGTAATCCCCGCCGGTCTCCACAATATTAACTGTCATTTTTGTGGTTTCCGCACTGTTGTCAAAGGTCACATTGCTCATCTTTGCCGGCTGCCCATTGTTCAGCTTGCAAAAAACAGCTGAATCGGCGTCCCATTTTTCCGGCAGTGTAATGGTGAGCTGCGGCACGGTGATGAGCCCCTTATTGCCCGTCAGAGTGATGCCCAGGCCGTAGGCGGCATCGCCGGCTGCAGATTTAACATTATTGAGTGTGCCGCCCTCAGTGGTAAAGTCCACCTTCAGGTTTTGGTCTTCTGGATTATGAATATCCTTACCGTTAAAGCTCCAGGCATACTGGATTCCATTCATGGTGCTTCCCTCAAAGGTCACGACCTTATCCTGCCCTTCGATGGAGCGGAACTGTGCTGCTGTTACCACGCCGTTTTCCGGCAGCGGGTTTGTATCTGCCAGCTGAACCACCTCTTCGTCAGAGCTGCCCTCTGTCAGCCCGCTGATGGGGTCCTTACACCCTGCCAGCGTGAGCACTGCCAGCAAAAGCATTGCCAATAATAAAATTCCCTTTTTCTGAATACCTCTTTTCATTTTATCTCCCTTTCTTTTATTGCTTTCAGCCTTTAATGATACAGGCCAAATTTAATCTTTACCCGCTCCAGCTTCTCAATCATCACCGGCCCAAGCAGCGCACCAAAAAAGGCTGTGCCCAGCCCGTGCACCGCGTCGTAGGGCGCGCCGGAAATATAGAGCAGCTTCATGGAGCCCCAGTCAAGGCCCACACCAGAGCCCGAAACACTGGCAGACATGACCAGCGCCGCAATGTTCATAATACCCCCATAGATGATAAAAGTGGCCAGAAAACCAAAGACTGCCAGTGTCAGCCGGTCGACCGGAAGGCGCCTGCGCTGGAGAAGCACACCGGCCAGCAGGCCAACAGCGCCAAAGCCGTAAAGCCACCACCCCACAAAGGGCCCCTGTGCATCCGAAACAACCCAGATGCCAAACCCCAGCGCCAGCGACACTGCAACACAGATAAGCGGCCCCATGACCACCTTAAAATCAACTTCTTTCTTTGAAAACTCCTCATCCCTGTTAAAACAGAGCCCACCGAGAAAGCCAAGAAGTCCCCAGCAAAACATCTGCCAGGGCGTCCAGGGCCCCTGGATGGCAAACATATTGATGACCAGTCTTGCCATGGCCCCTGTCAAAAAGCCCTCCTCCGGCCCCAGGCATATCCCTGCAATAATCACCAGCGCTGTCCCCGCCTGAAATGGTCTCAGCATGAAAAATGCCAGATTTCCGCAGGCCGCAATGGCGGCCATCACAGCGATCACGACGATCTCCCGCGCATCGGGCCGGCGACCCTCAAACCGCATGACAAAGGGGATGGCCGTGTAGAGAATGATCAGCAGGCTGATAAACAGATATTTTCGGTCATCCAGAAACCGAATGCCAAACCAGATGGTCAGGGGGATCAGCAGAAAAATGATGATCGCTGAGACGATGGTTCGTTTTCTTTTGGCCGTCTGGGCGCGGATATCCGCAGTGGTCTTATCCATCATGGCTTTTTACCCAGCTTCGGCCAGAGCGCGCATCCGGTAATATACAGCGCCGCCATAGCCGCTGCCGTACATCCCAGAATAACCGCGGCCTTTTTCAGCTGCTCCTTCCCCGATGGCGTTTTGGACACGCTTCTGCTGTATGGCAGCATAGCGCCGTCAAAATCCCAGGGTTTAAATTCCTCCTCAGCCTTGTTGGCTGTTTTTCCGGAAGCTCTGGCTGTCATACCGCCGCTGCTTTCTTTACTGCCCTTTTGCATTCCCAAACGCCCTTCAACAGGAGCCGCCTCTCTGACGGGCTCCGAAGTGCCGGTCAGCGCCATAAGATGACCCCGGTCATTCCGGTAATAAATCGTACCGTCTGCGTCACAATTGAGGCTCGTAGTCGTATACTCCTGCTCATCAGCCGGGGCGCGGTAGATTACCTCGGCCTGCGGCGTGGTGTTTCCCGCCCAGTCCTTCACCCGGACAATGGCCCCATCATGATTATTGACCGTGATATAGAGGTAAACTGTCTGCTGGCCATCGGCTGTATAAGCCGTTGTAAGCAGCGGCGAGGCCTTGGACGGGCCGCCGATGTCTGCCTGATAGATCATGCTGAAGGAACCCGCGTCCAGAACCGCCAGCTTTCCATTTTCCGTATTGCCCTGGTCGATGACTGTGGCTTTGTTATAATCCTCCTCATGGCCAGAGCCGTTCACCTTCTGGGTTGTGACGTACACGCGTCCGTTGTATACCACCGGCGATGTGGTTGAAGCTGCCGGCAGATCCACAATCTTAGCCCCTGTGTAATGCCCGTCACTGGTAACGCCGAGCTTAAAACATTTGCCGCCGCCGGTAATCCCATTGGCAGTAGCGCCGCCGCCCGCTGTAAAATAAAGGGCGCTGGTTCCCGCGTCATAAGCGATGCTTGAGCGGATAACACCGCCGGTGGCGTACCGGTCGATGAGTGCCCCTGTCGATTTGTTACGGGACTGGAGCACGCCAGAGTCCCCGCCAAAGATCACCACATCGCCAACCACCGTCGCACCGCTCCAGTAATAGCCGCCATCATCATCTGAAACCCACTTCGCACGCCGGATACCATTGGTCTGGTATATTTCGCCGTTACTCGTGGTATCCACACAGAAAAAGGTTCCCTTGTCGGTCGAACCGCTCCAGGTACCTGAGTAGATAAAACCGTCCGCATAGGTAACCTGGCAATTGCTCTGACCGCCAAAGCTTTCGGTCCGCCAGAGCGAATCCAGGGTATCGGCGTTAAAGGCCTCAATGGTACCGTCATCCTCCGGTACAAAGATCATACCGTCGCCATAGGTGGCGTAAGAGAAAAATCTTACTTCTTTCGCGAGTTTTGCTTCCTTTACAATGGCGCCGGTGTTTTTATCCAGCTTGTAGAGTTTGTTGTTCTGGGTGGAGACAAAAACATAGTTGTCCACCACCAGCGGGGTGCCGACCGTCATCTGCTTGCCCCCTGTGTTGATAGCACTGTTCACCCATTTTTCCATGAGGTTATTTCCCGCATTTGGCAGGCTGGCGTCCACAATGGCCATGTTGCTGTTGTTCTTCCTGAAGGTTGGCCAGTAGCTCTCAAAATCTACATAGCGGTTCATCTTTACCGTCACTGTACACTGGTTTCTAATGCCGCACATCTCAGCGGTAATCACCGCCGTCCCCTTGACATGCCCGGTGACAATGCCCTTATCGTCCACGCTGGCCACTGACGGGTTGGAGGAGGTATAGGTCAGTCTGTTTTTATCCGTGGTATTATATGGCTTAAAGCTCATCACACTCAGCTCAAAGCTGGGGTTTGCAATGTCCAGCAAAAGCGTTTTTTCTGTATCACTCAGCGCAAAGCTTTCAATGGCAATGCGGTGGTCCGATACCACAGCGAACGTGGAGAAGCTATCGGTTGAAAAGCTAAAGCGATTGTTCTTAGCGTCGTACGTCACAAGGGCATTCCCTTTTTCATCCTCAAAGCCAATGCGCTCGCCGTTATGCAGAAGGGTCAGCTGCTCATGCGCCCCAAAGGCCGGCGCTGTGTAATCCCCGGAGGGCACTGTAATTTTAAAGCTCTTGCCCTGGGTATCATATTCAGGTATGGCATCCGCGCTTTGTGCCGCGGCAAAGTCCTTCAGCCTGATTTCATACTGGCTCTCGATGGCCGGGTCCAGATACTGGGCATCCCCCTCAAGGGCTGCCTGCTGCTCAGAGGTGACTTCAGCCTTCTGCGCTTCCACCTTTACGGTCCACGGCAGCGTCAGGGAACGCCCTTTAACCGTGACGCCGTTATCCGATGCGCTGATATCTTTTAAAGCGCCTGTCACCTTTTTCATTTTCTTTTCAGCCTGATCATAGATTTTCTGATCATCGATTAAAAAGCCTTCGTAAGCGCCTACGGCGTTCAGTGCTTTTTCGGCCTGGACCAGATCAAAAAGACTTTGGTCGTCAGGTTCTTCCCCGCTGTCAATGACTGTCTGAACCGCCTCCACTGCGGGCTCGCACACAGCGACTGTTGCAGACAGCACCTTGCTGTATCCGCTGTTAATGGCGACCTGTATATTGGCATCCTGTTCTGCTGTTAAGAGCGACTGCTGTACGCTTGTCAGGTTATTGTAAGCATTCTCAACCACTTTAACCTCATCCAGAGAGGGGCTGGCATTGGTGTTCAAAATCGCGGCCAGCCGGACCACTTCTTTGACAGCGGCAATATCCTCATCCGTAATATCTGGCGGGTCGACCGGATCGTCCTCTGTGACAGTAACCTGGCAGTCCGCAGTAAAACTGCCCACCTGCGCTGTGATCACGGCCGCCCCTTTGGCCACCGCTGTAATACGGCCATTGGCGTCCACCGTTGCCACCTGTTCATGATTCGAACTCCAGGTAACGGTCTTGTTATCTGTGGTGTCTGCCGGATTATAGCTGACTTTGAGCGCGGTTGTCTTTCCTTTGCCCAGGCTTACCTTAGACGGGTTCAGGCTGATGCCCTGCAGGGGCTTTTCATCGCTTTCCTCACTTACGGTTACTTCACAGCTGGCGGTGAAATCGCCCAGGGTGGCGGTGACGACAGCCGTCCCGATACTGTCACCGTAGATTCTCCCGTCCTGCTCAACATAGACACAATCCCGGTCACTGCTGGTCCATTTTATGCCTTCATCCACCCGGCAGTTTTCAGGAAGATAGCCAACGCTCAATTGATCCTCGCCGCCGTAGTTGAGATTTAATTTATCCTGATTGAGCGTGATCGCCTGTAAATCTTTTGATTCTATGGCCGATTCCAAATACGCCTGTGCCTGATCAAGATCATTCTGATCGGTAATGCCAGGATCAATGGTTTCAAGAGCGTCCATGGCCTGGCTGTACGCGTCTGCTATGAAAGAGATACCGAGCAGCGCCTCTTTATCTGCCCGCCCGTTAAACGCCGCAATCGCTTTTGTCAGACTATCCCGGTTAGGTATGTCAAAATCATATTGTCCGGCATTGTAAGGATCACCGACATCCGCGCCGGTTCCCCACATGGTAAACTGAAGGCGCATCACGTCGCCGTCCTTTAGAATATAACTGTCCATGCCATAATTGGGAAAAGTACTGTTGACAGCGTACATCCATCCTGAATGCTCTGTATAGGAGAACTCACCAAGATCCGGATATTTTGCATTTCCGTCATTATTATCATTGGTAATTTTATAGCCGCTCATATCCGTAATATAATAAGGAATGTCAAGCGCTCCCGAATCCGCATTTTTCAGAGCCGTCACATAAAAGCTTTCCGAACCCTCCTTCTGCACATAGCCGCCAGTGGGCTCAAGCATCCGGTCAAGAACCTTCTTAGCGGTATCCCCTTCATAAATCGGCACTTGAACCGGCTCGACAAAATAACCCTGTCCAATGGTAAAACGCTCCACACTAAAGGTAATGGTGCCTGTCTGCGCACCGGAGGCCTTTGCCCTTCCTGAGCCGATCAGCAGTACTGCCGCTGTCAGCAACACACACATTAAGATACTCGCTTTTTTCCTTAATCCTTCCACAATCATTTCTCCTCTTTTTTATTTCAAAGATACCTGTTACTGCCCTCTTTAAAAAGAGGGCAGGGGCTGATACCCTTTAGTATAAATTAACGTTCTGCTTTTCGATGTCTCCGGTAGAAAGCTATTCCACAAAGTCCCATAAGCGCCAGCATTCCCGCTGCCTGCAGGGCGCCATTGCCGATTTCTTCCTCAGTATAAGGTACGCCAGTCACCGGATTGATGGTGCCGCCGGATGTATTGCTGTTATTGCCGGCATTTCCGCTGTTTGATGTTTGATTTCCGTCCGTATTTGGTCTTTCCTCTTGTCTGTTCATTCCCACAACAGTAAACTCAGAAAAGCTCTTGGTCGTAAAGGTAATCTTTCCATCAGCGTCTGGGGTGACAGCCTGCCAGGTAAAGCTGCCGTCCGCTCCTTTATGGCCTACATAATAGGCATCATATTTAAGCTGATCAGCCTTAAGCGGAATCGTAACTGTGAAGCTGCCATCCGCATTTTCTGTTACTTCCGGGGTAATATCTGCCAGGAAAAGAATTTTTGTTTCCTTCGCGTTTGCAAATTCACTGGCATTCTTGATCGCTTCATCAACACTGGCTAAGGCTTCCTTATCCTTTGATTTATCGTCAACCCTGATGCCTTCGCCAGGCTGAAGTCCATTGACTACAACCCCGGTCTTTTCATCTTCTGTGACGGTCACCAGCTTAGATGCGGCTGTATTCAAATTCGTTACCACAGTATCTACCTGTTGCTGTGTACTGTCATTCAGGTTTCCGGCAACCTTTTCGGCTGCGGCTAATGCTTCCTTCACAACGGCATAGCTGTCAGCAGTGTAATAACTCTCATCTAATTTCTTAACAGCTTCAATCGCTTTGGTTAAGTCTTCAGTTTTTGCTGCCTTTGGCACTAAACCCTTTGTTGCATTCTGCAAGCCGGTCAATACCTTGTCCGCTTCCGCTGCCGGTACCTGGCCTTCTGCCAGTCGGTCTGCCATGGCGTCCGCATTTTTGAGCGCTTCTGCTACAGCTTTCCAGCTGCTGGTGGTATAGGCTTCCTCCTTGAAGGATTCGCGCACCTGAGCAATTGCAGCATTAAAGGCATTTTCGTCTGCTGCGATCACCAGCTTGGCAATGGCGTCATTCAGGTTTTTAACCGCTGCTGAAACCTCAGCATCTGTGGCGTTTTCCTGCCCGACCAGTGCTTTTGCCGCACTCATGGCTGTCTCCACATTTGCCTTGGTTTCGTCCATATAGGTGATGTCTTCGCGCGCAAGCGCTGCTTCAGCTGCCTGGATACTGGCAGCCAGAGCTTCTTGGTCACCCTTGGCGCTCAGTCCCGCAATAGCGTCCTTAACTGCTTGAACAGCGTCTGCCACTGTTTTCTGGTTTTCCGCATTATCTGCGAGATCCGCATCCAACACACTCTGCGCGTCGGCAAGCGCTTTGGTCAGAGCCGCATAGCTGTCCGGCGTGTACAAGGCTTCATCATAGGTTTTGGCTTCAGCGACGACTGTTTTTAAGGCCGTTTTGTCAACAGCTTTAACCAGCTGTTTCATCGCGTCATCCAAAGCCTTGACCTGCGCCGCGGCTTCTTCTTTTGTATTTTCGGTTGTTATTTTTTTTGCCTCAGCGATGGCTGCTTCCAGATTTTGATAGCTTGCCGCTGTGTACAGGCTGCTGTCAATGGCTTCGGCTTCAGCGATTTTGCCGGTCAGCTCGCTGATATCTGTTGGAGGGAGCTTAGAAACAAGATTTTCCGCATTATTTGTAATGACTGGTGTTACCTCCTCCATTTCATATTCATCTTTTGAGGTGTCACCCGTGAATACACCGTAAGTATCTTTTTCCAATCGAATGTTTAAAATACCCGTTACGTTGTCATTTACTTTTAATTTAATGGTAAAGAGTTCACCTGGATTTGCCGGGTTATTTCCTGCCATGTATGACAGCAGGGCTTCGCCTGCATTGTCCGTATTAAGTGATGCCATTCCACTTGTGGTAAGAGTTTTTCCACTTCCGGAAACATAGGTTAATTGGTCTTTATCATAATAAATGTATAAATCACAGCTTGCCAGTTTTGTCTTTTCGCCTGTTCGGACTGTTAAAGTAATCTCATTGCCTGGAGCTACTGTATCATTCGCTTTTACAGAAGTATCAAGCACAAGAATTTCGTCTTGATCAACTCTTTCATTTGCAGCAAATGTTTTTACCGGAACAATTGTGCTTATGACCATTAAGCAGGCCAAAAGCAGAATCACTACTTGCTCTAATTTCTTTTTTAGTATCATTTTATTCTCTCTTTTATTTATTTAAACTCTTTTATTCTGCCATTTGCGAATAATAAAATTTGCTGTGCATCGTTGGATTTTACGACTCCGTCTTTATTAACATCGGCAGCTGCTTTTTGTGTTTCTGTCAGCGGAGTTTTTCCTTTTCCATTTGCCGCTAAAAGTGCCATTTGCGCATCATTGGCCTTAACCTCTCCATTGCCATTAACATCACCGAGAATAAAGCTCATTTCCAGCGCGTCCATGACATTCTTCAGGCTGGCGTAAGCAGTCAGGCATTCCGCGTCGGTGGCTTTCGGATTGGCGTATACAGCGCTGGCGCTGTCACGGGCTTCCGCAAATGGTTTCCAGGTTTCTTCGGTATAGCCGGTTTCCTTTAGGGCGTTGGCTTTTTCCAGTTGGGTCTGGAGCAGGGCTTTCCCCTGGCCGTTGACAGCGTCCGTTAATTTCTTAACATCCTCCTGGTTCATGCTGGCCTTCTTGCCGTCGCTCAAAGCTTCGTAAGCGCTCCACACAGCGCCCACGGCTTCTTTATCATTGGTGTCCATGCTGTCAATAAGGTTTTTGACATAGGCGGTTCCCTTGACGTCACGGCAGTCGTAAATGCCGGTTTTTCCTTCTTCGGCGCGTTTTAAGGCAGTGACCCCGCGGATGATCTGTTCTGGGCCTATGCCGGATGTTAGCGTATCTTCTCCAATCCGTTTTTCATAATCAATTCGGTTTATAATATTGTCATACATTGTCTGATTACCCACAACAAATCGAGAATCAAACGCTGTGATTCCTGCCATACCCAAACATATCTGTGCTTGGGCATTTGTCCATGCATTCCTAATATCCCAATGATTGTTATCGCTAGTAAGACTTAAACAGAAACCGCCCCAAAAACTGCCGATATAGCTTTGTGATCGTTGAAATCTTGGGAGCAATTCATTCTCTATTCGTACCTTTACTGCATAGTAATCGTCTCCCGGCTTTGCATTCGGGTCATAGTATTGAAAAATTGGTTGTATATACATTGACCACATATCTGCAACATCATTTTCATCTCCATCTTGAACAACACCTGTAGCATCAGTTTTTTGAACAGCCATATCATTGATAACCTGTTTAATATCGTATCCATTATCATTTTCAAAATCATAGCAACCGTAAGCCAAAGCTCTCGTAGGTTTTGCCATATATGCCTTGTTATCATCATAAAGAGCAGCATCGGTTATAATATCTATTAAATTATAGCCTGCTACATCGCGTGGATCATATCCTATAGCTGTAATCATCATAACGTCTTTACAGGTATCGGTTGTGATAAAGCCGTTTGTTTTACCGGAATTTTGATAATTCTCATATTTTTTTAGAATTATATTTTTATAATACTCATCATAAAAATTTTCATTTACTTTTTTTGAGTCCGAACGTATCAAAGCAAATATCAAATAAGGATCATAAGATTTTTGTGCACTTATTTCTCCTTTTCCAAAAATTTTTTCATCTTCAAATAAAATTTCACAGGCTTCATCTATTTTTGCGTTTAATTCCTGTTTACGAGTTTCCGTTAACGCTGGGGTTTTATCCGAAATCGTCAAACTGCCCCATGCTGTAGCTGTTTGATATTTTACGTTTCCTTCTTGTGTATAAGCTGTTTTATCAAACAGATTAGTAGGAAGAAAATAATCAACTTCATCATTTTGATCATATGACAATGAAATGTCGTTTTTATCATTAAAACGTGCTACACCTTGTGCATGTTCACCTAAAACACCTACATATTCAGCTCCGTTTTTCACTGCTGTAAATTCAACATCCAAATGATATGGATTATCTTCGACATTTTTTACAACAATATCCTTAACATTTGTTCTTAATACTGGAAGTTCTCCCGTTACACTTATTTTGTTATAGTCAATAACCATTGGCTCCAGTTGAATTTCAAGTTCTGCAACGATCCTGGCTTTTAATTTTGTATTTTCCCTGTTGAGCGTTGGGTAGTTTTTTCCTTCTTCAATTTGCCATATCGTATCAAAATCCCAATTTTTGAAATTGCTCTTTTTCTTCATCTCGCTGGAACGAACGCCGGTTCCACCAGAATTTATATTTTCCTCCTCTAATCCCAGCCCAATCTTGTCATAATAACAATCTGTATTAGTTCTATATGAGTTGAAAGGAATCGACAACGTTTGGTTCTTTTCAACAGAAAATCCAGTAATTTTTCCCGCGTAATAACAGTTTGCGCTATTACCTGAAGACACCGTATTTAAACTGATGTTTTTAAAAGTATCGTTTTTTTCATAGCTAACCGTACTATAACAATTTTCCGCTAAAAATTTATCCCTTTCAGAACCCAAATAACTTCCTAAATAGATGGATGAACCAATTACCCCACATCCAATACTATTGGTCATTTTCAGGTCAATTTTTACCTCACCAATTGTGGCACACCTTGTCATATACGCGCCCATAGCTTGGTTGGCGATAATCCCAATATTTCGGTTTATCTTTCCGCTTGTATCGTTTGGTAAATTTAACGATCCTGTCGCTTCAGTAATCTGCTGTTTTGTCTCAATAGTTAAATTGCCAATCTGACAATTGTTCCCCAACACATCAAACAAACCCGAAGTACTATCTGTATAGTTTTTAATAGTATAACCCATGCCATTAAAAGTTCCGTCGAATATGTAAACATATTCTTGCGTATCTTTTATTGCAGTATTTCCATCACTATAGAGACGGTGAATAGGGTAAGGTATTAAACCAGAAGCATCGATATCATTGGTCATAATAACCGTTGTATTGCTGTAATCCACATGCTTTGCGAGATCCATCCTCAGGGTGTTAAGGTCACCCACATCCCGTATCAGATAGTTGCCTGCTTCATCCTGAGTCAGTGAGGGTTCTCCTCCGCGGTAGATCACATCGATGACCTCAGGGTCATAGGTGCCATCGGGCCTTTCCTCTGTCGTTCCGGCATTCTCTGTCGCCTCGGTCTGTCTGCTGTTGGTGGCGTAAGTATCTCCGACTTTATCCAGCTGGTGAAGCCCTTCGGGCATTTCCTCCGCCAAAGCAGACAGCGGCAGGCTTCCCGCCAGCAGCAGAAGCACCAGAAAAAGCCCCAGCACACGCTTCCATTTTTTTAGTTTCATATTTTTTATCCTTATTTTATATATTTTTACTGCATACTATTTCTATTTACGCCTAAGGCTCTCCCTTTTGGGGAGAGCCTGTTGTGACCTGATAGAAAATCCAGTGCTTTCTAAAAGTCGAGGTTATTTAGTTGTTTTTCTGCGGTAAACCAAGAAGGCTGCAAGCCCGGCTGCTGCCAGCAGCGCGGCCGCTGCGGGAACAGCACCCAAGCTGTCGGCTGTGATGCCTGTGCTGACGCCTGTGCCTGTACCGCTGCCCCGGGCTGTGCCGCTGCCATTCTGGCTGCTGCCTCCGCCGGTGCCGTTACCGTTTGAACCGCTGTTTCCATTCGGGTTGTCGGCGCTGGCGTTCTTAAAGCCAACGACGCCAAAATCGGAAAAGCTGCCCGCTGTAAAGGTAAGGGTATGGCTTGCTGCGTCATACACCGCGTCGAGATACTCGATGCTGCCGTCTTCCTTTTCGTGGTAAACCTTGTAGCTATCATAGCCCCAAGCGGTTTCCGGCAATGCGATAGTGATTTTCACGCTTTCGCCCGTACCTAGCTGGTAGTCTCCCAGGTTAATGTCGAAAAGCGCCAGCAGCTCAGCATCCTGGTAATCTTTGCGGATGTTTTTCTGCGCTGCTTCGGTTTTCTGTTCATCCTGTTTTGTGATGTTCAGCTCTGCGTTGTCTGGAATTTCAGCGGTGACCTGATAGCCCTCCGCTTCGGCCTTTTCAACTTTGATCAGGCCCGCCAGGGCTTTGTTCAGGCCTTCCAGAGCCTTATCCACTTCCTGCTGGGCCGCGTCGCCGTTATCCAGAACTGTCCTGGCTTCTGCCAGAGCTATCTGCAGCGGCGCATAGGTGGCTTGGGTATAAATCCCGCTGTCCTTGGCCTCCGCCGCGTCACAGGCCTTGGTTAGGGCTGCTTTGTCGGCTGCCTTGACCAGCGCGTCCATGGCGGCCACCAGCTTTTCGGTCTGGGTGTTGACAGCTGTCTGGTCCGCGTTGTCGCGGTCCAGGGCTTTGGCCTCTGCCAAGACTGCCTGCAGGGCCGTCCAGGTGCTGGTGGTGTAGTCCTCAGCCTTCAGGGCTTCGGCCGATTTAACGGCTTCGTCCAGGGCCTTGGGATCACCCTTTTTCACCAGCTGTTCCATGGCGTCTGCCAGCTTCTGCACTGCGGCGTCCACATCGGCCTGCGGGGTGTTTTCCGGATCCTGCTCGATGGCTTTGGCTTCTGCCAGAGCCGCTGCCACATCGGCCGCTTCCCAGGAATCCTTCGTATAATCCGCTTCCTTTAAAGCTTCGGCCGCCTGGATGGCTTCATTCAGGCCTGCGAAGCTTGTTTTTTCAATCAGCCTACTCTGGGCCAGCTCTAAGCCTTCCCTGGCCGCGTCTACGGCTGCCTGGGTGGCATTGTTCTGATCCACTGCTCTGGCGTTTGCCAGCGCTTCGGCAAAGGACGTCCAGCTCGCGCTGGTGTAGTCCGCTTCCTTTAGCTTATCTGCCTCAGCGATGGCGCTGTTCAGCGCAGTGCTGTCGGCTTTTTTGACCAGAGCTGCCTGGGCGTCGGTCAATGCTTTTGCCGCACCAGCAACTGCCTGGGTGGTGGTGTTGGTTTCCTCAATGCCCTTTGCCGTATCCAAAGCTGTTTTAAAGTCCGTCCAGCTATTGGTGGTGTAGGCTTCCTCCTGAACTTCCAGAGCCGCGGCATTCTTTAACGCGGTCTGCAGAGCTTCCCAGTCTGTCTTTAACACCAGTTTGGCAGTAGCCGTTTCAAGGGCTTTGGTAGCTCCATCGATCGCTCCTTGATCATCAACCGGTGTGTTTTTCTGGTCGAACTGGTTGGCTGCATCCAGCGCTTTTTTCTGAGCTTCCCAGGTGGCGGGTGTGTAGTCCTCTTCATCTTGCATTCCGGCATCTATGATGGCCGCTCTCATGGCGGTAAAATCCGCGTTTTTGACCAGCCAGGTGTAGGCCTCCGCCAGATTATCCGCCGCATCGTCAAGCTTTCTTTGTTCTTCTTTTGGTGTGTCTTTAGGCCTTAATAGGTTATAAACCTTATAAACAGGCTCGTATTTTTCCCAGCTGTCGCTTGTATAGACATAATCCCGGTTTGTACCACTGATCGCTTTATCCTTGACCGAATAATATTTTGTGGTATCTGCGTTTTCAGTCAAGTGTTTTATAGCTTCCTGCAAGCTGTCTGCCACTGTTTTTATTTTTTCAGCGTCAGATTTGTCTTTATCCAACGCCTTGGCAATGCTAAAGGCATTATCAAAGCTTGTCTGGCTGCTTGTTGTATAGACAATGTCTTGTGGTACTTCATTAGCCGCCTGCAGAGCTGCGACCAAATTTTCCACCGCTTCTGCCCATGGACCCTGAGCGATCAGGTTATTGGTTGCATTTTTTAAAAGAGAGGTCTGCGTTAAAACAAAATCCTTCAGTAGTAAATCTGCTGTGGACAGATTACTGATTGCATCCTCCACGGTTTTTATCGCATTCTGTAGTGTTTGATAACTGCTGTCCGTGTAACGTTTATCGTCGTTTGTAATAGCTTTAGCTTCTTTTAAAACGTTCTCCAGCTCGCTGATATCCGGGGTACTCTCAGCACCGAAAGTTTTAAGTACCGGATATTTACCATCCGTTATTGTCCAAACATTTGTATCCCAACTTTCATCATAGGTAGTGGCTTTTTTCAGTTCCTCTGAGGTTTTCCCATTGTCATAATAACTAAGATCATCGTTCCAAGAATCAGCATTAGTTGCATCTTTATTAAAAAACGCCTGTGGAGATAATTTATTATATTTAGGCGCAGTGCACATACCATAGGCTAGAATGTTGCTGCTGCCTTCTCCAGAAATATTTACTGAAGATAGGGATATGCAATGATCCATCGCAGCACTTCTGGCAACGCCATATATCGCAACTGCTGCTTCAGAATGATTAACAACAGCAATGTCCACATCAACTAAACAATTTTTAATTGGCACCTTTGAATTAGCATTTGTTCCTGGCCCGGTATAGAACATTCCACCAACATTAACTTCTATAGTTCTATCCGAGGGTATTTCGATATTTATGTTACCCGTTACAACGCAATTACTAATCTCACAATACGCAAGATCCATCACTCCACCTATAAGTTTATTCGCAAATAAACCATAATCATAGGCTGAATTTTCCGTCAATTTTTCTGAACCAGTATCAATATTTCCATCTACATGCAAATTTGTAATAGTTGTTTTGACCTTTTCTTTTGTGCCATCACTATTGTAGTTATATCCAGCTGCTAAACTTTGTCCAAACAATCCATAGGTGTTTCCGGTAAACCCAGTAATTGCATGACCACCACCGTCAAAGCTGACGTCCCATGAACTGCTAGGTGTCATTGTCTCTGTAAAATCAATGTCTGAAAGATCAATGTCTGCCATCAGCTTGGCGCTACGTGCTTTTCCTCCGGCCACACCTTTGGATTGGTCATCTCGGATTTCGCCACTTGCCACATAGTTTCGCAGGGCAATAAAGTCTTCCGCTGTGCTTATAAGTATTGTTTCTTTATCTTTAGTCTCATCAAATGTATTGGATGCCGTTATCGCCTCTTGATTGTCATTACCCGCAGCAAGGGCCGAGTTTGAAAAAGCACCCGCTAAGCCGACCATTACCACCAGCAAAAGAACCAAGCATCTTTGTAAATAGTGTTTAGTTTGCTGAATCATCTCTTTCCTCCGTCCTACTGACTTTAAAAAAGCAAACAGGAAATAAGGAGAGGCGTCTCTCCTTATTTCTTAGTCTATTTATCGTTCTTATTGTGCGTTTGCCGCGTCTCGGATTGACTGTGTCATATCCACACGACCACTTTCCTTGACAATCTGCAGGGTATCGTTCCAATTGTAAGAACCATCATCGTTAACCGATTTAGGAACCCAGCTGTCTGTTAAGCCAATGTCTGCCCCGCCGCTTAAAGAATATTCAAAACGGATAACCGCCTTATCACCGTAACCTTTGCTAGTATCAGAGACTAAATCGTCTACTGAGTAATAATAAGGTGAAACAGAAGGAGCAGATTCGTTGTTTACAGAGAACATCCAGCCACCAGTACCAGCATATTCAGCAGTGGATAAAGAATTCGCTGCACCATCATTGACATTATAATCAAACATAACATCTGTTGCACCATGTCCCTTAGCTGTATATTCGGCCTGTGTAATTGAGGCAGGTTTGTTTAAACCCGTTTTATTAAAACCTGTTAAAAAGCTTCCAGAAGCACCCCAGCTTCCGGAAATAACATTATTTGCGCCACAAGCAGTTTTCAAAACATCCAGAACTGTCTGTGTTTGTGGAGCTTTACCAGTTACTGTCTGTACGTCTGCTGCGGTAACTTTTGTCGGACCATAAAGAATATTTTGTCCAGCTATTCCTTTAATCTGATTTAATAGATTAGCGTCCACCTGCACATAATAAACGTTTGTTGAAGCGTCTGCAGTCTGTGCCGGCGCTGCGAATGTCGGAGCTGCGAATCCTACCATCATTGCTGCTGAACCTAAAAGTGCTAAACCTCTTTTTGCTGATTTTGCGAATGCCATAATTAAAATCTCCTTTAAAATTTATTTTTTGTTTTTGAACCGGGCTTTCCTTAAAGGGATTGCCCAAGGGCCGTAAATGAGATATAATTATGAAGTCTATAGGAAATATCAGACTTCATGGGACCGTTTGGAAATTAGGCCTTCCATCGGTCCTTTTTCCTGCCCTTTTAACGGCGGGCAGGCGCCTCCTTCACACTTTTACCTTCTTCGATAAAGCTCACTCCTTTCCCATTTTCACAACATAATATTTAAAAAATATTGCTCTCTCTATTTTCTGCTGTGCTCCACTCTGGAACAAGCATTGTAATCCCTGCTACGCCAGCGCTTCCGCCCAGGTTTTATCAATCGCGTACTCGCCTTCCTTTTCCTTAAAACAGGGGGCCAGCCTCGGCGAATTGGCCAGGGCTTTGTAGTCAGCAAAGGGGGTATCGATAAAAATCTGCTTCCCGGCGTTGTTGAGCGCCCCGAACACCACTTTTTTCTTCTGAAACTCAAAGCTTCCAAACAGCACCTTATCAATGGCGATGGGAGAGTTTTCAGCCTTCAGCTTTGCGGATACGTCCTCGTATATTTTATGATCCAGATAGGTGATGATCTTATCATTCAGGTTGGACTCAAAAATATGAATTTTTTCCAGAAGGTCCATCACATCCTTCACAATGCGGATCCGGTAATTTGGAAACATCTCCAAAACCTCCCCCGCCATCGCCGCTGTATCAATGTCGCCCATATCCAGAATCACCATGTATTCTTTTTCCATGTCCTGATATTTTAACGAGTAGGGCTTTGAAAAAGTTTCACCGCACTCTGGACAGGTGTGCTTAAACAGCTCTGTTTTGATGAGCTTTGCCTTCAGCGCCTCATCCAGACTGGCGTTTATGGTATCATATCCTTTAATCTCAAAGGCTTCGCGGCACTTTGGACACTCGATGGTAATGGTTTTTGTTTTGGCCATGATACGGCCTCCTCTCTGTTCCTTCTCAAAATTTTGTATACAAAAAGGGGCTCCTATCATAGAAATTCAACTCAAATAAAACCATACACCATCAAAACAATCGCTGTTTTGATCTGTACAATAACTTTGATTATGAATATCTGTGATAGAAGCCCCAGAATAGCCGTAGAGCGTCTATATTTTCGATGAATAACCCTAGTGACGAGGATTAGTTGCATCAAGACTGTAACAAACAGGTTTCCGACTCGTCTTTACCAGTGGTTTCCGGCAAGCATCACGATAGCGGCTCTGTACTAGGATTCACACCTACTTCCCTCGGGCGTCTTGATAAACTCTCAAAAACACCCTAGCTGCAGATAACCAGAATGATTATCATGCGGCAATTCATTACAGTTATTATTAAATTTCACAAACGAGTCGTTCTTTAAAGAATAGCTACAATTGATACAATTTGTTGTCATCTCGTTTACAATGCTTATTCTAGCATTATAATTTATTTTTTGCAACCTCTATTTTTG
>CAUEUD010000025.1 GCA_959020865.1 Eubacterium limosum
AACACAAAGACAACCTAAATAATATAAACCGTTCCCTTGATTTTTAAAAGAAATAACCCCTACAGGCGTGCTTTCATAGCTTATAATATATTTAGAAAAAGTTGAAATTGATGTTTCCATTTCCTCTTTAGATTTTCCATAGCCAGGACATTTGCCATAATGAATATAATCTTCGTAAAATGCTGAATTATAAAGGCTCATCAGCAAAAAAACATCCTGAATACCAGCTTTTCTGTATGTCAGCATACTAAATACTGCCTCCGATTTGTATGAGTTCTCAAAAATTTTTACACATCTCAATGCGTATAATCAATAAACCGAATCTTTTCATCCTTCAGGTCTTTCTGGACAATATCCTTCATTTTCCTGGCGAATGGGCATGGATAACCGATAGGGTTTCCGTTCTGGATACAGGAGGCAAAGGCGATGGTGTCCGCCCCTCTTTTCACAAGCTCTCTTGCCCTGAGGACGGCTTTCTTTCCAGGGCACCCACCGCAGCTGGTAAAGCCGATAAGCTCAATATCCTCTGTTACATTTTCAAAGGCGCCTTTTCTTTCCTTAATCACTTTAAAATCCATAGTTCCCGGACAGAAGTCTTCTGTCTGCATGCATCGGATAATGCCTAATTTCATTGTATTTCCCTCCAATTTAAAATTTATTAATATAGCTTGTTGACCCTGCCCTTTTCTCCGCAGAGCACCAGTGCCGGGCATGCGATTTCTCCATCGTCAAGGGATAGATAGTTAAGCAGCGGATCCCAGCTCAGTTCGTTCTGGCCGAGCCCGTGAAGAAACAGGATGGACATATTCTGATTTCCTCCGGTTCAGTAAGTATGGCTTTAGTATAACATAAAACGAGAGGCACAGCGCAAAAATGTGCCGTGCCTCTGTTTCGATCATCCGATCAATTTTATTTCAGCTGTCCGATACAGCCCTTTTGTATGGCGGCGAGGTTCCGGGCGATTCTTTCCCTGGGCCAGTCCCACCACCTTATTTCAAGCAGATCGGCAATGGTCTTGTCAGAAAAACGCTTTTTAATGGGCCGGGCGGGCACCCCGCCCACGATGGTGTAGGGCGGAACATCTTTTGTGACCACCGTCCGGGTGCCGATGACTGCCCCGTCACCGATGGTCACGCCGGCCAGTATGACCGCCTCATAGCCGATCCAGACATCATTGCCGATGACGATGTCTCCTTTATTGTCCCAGGACGCTGCCACGTCTCCTGGGTCGAGGCCCCACGCCTCAAAGAAAAGCGGGAAGGGATAGGTTGAGAGCGAGCGCATGGTGTGGTTGGCGCTGTTAAACAGAAAACGCGCACCGCAGGCGATGGAACAAAATTTCCCGATCAGCAGCCGGTCGTGGTTTACAGGGTACTGGTATAAAACATTGTTTTTCTCAAACAATGTGGGGTCACTGGTAAAGTCGTTATACATGGTATAATCGCCAACCGTTATGCTGGGGTTGGTGATCACATTCTTTAAATAGATCGTTTGTCTGTCACCCGTACGGGGATAGATTTTTTTCTCTGGAATAGTCATTTTATCCTCCTGTTTTGTTAAATGATTTTCAGGCTATTCCAGTCATTACAATGCAGCGTTTCAAGAAATACCACCTCTCTTTTCAGTTGTCTCAAGCATAACACAGATGCCGCTACTCCACAATCTTTATTTTACCCCAGTGCCGCTTTACCTTAACCGCATACTTGAGGGTATAAGCGGCGCAGCCACCAGCCAGGGCCTTTTGAATTTCCAAAATTTCCTGCTCAAGGGCCTCTTCATCCCGATACCAGCCCAACACAGTAGTATTTTCTCCCCAAAAAGAGCTGCCGTCCACGCCGAACAAGGCGTACTTAGCCTCATCCTTCCTTGTCCTGAACCGAGGTGATGCCTGCACACGGTAGCAGTTCACAATTGATTTTCCATCAAAGGAGGCGATTAAAATCCGCCCGGTCTGTCCGCTGCCTTTGCTGCCGGCGCGTTCCGCCTCGCCGGCCTCTGTATTCCCGCCCATCAGACGGTCCAGAGAGACCGATAACACCTCTGACAGCAAAAGCAGCGTCTCGACTTCAGGGTAGCCGTTTCCCTGCTCCCATTTCGATACAGCCTGTCGGCTGACCTTCAGCTGTTCTGCCAGCTCCTCCTGGGAGAGCCGCCGCTCCCTCCGGATCTGCTTTAAATTATCGCTAAAGCCCATGTTTAGACACCTCCGTCCCTTTTCTTCTTATTTTAACCGAAAGTGCCCCGGCCGTCTACCAGCCGCTGATTGCATATCCGCAACCTGAGGTGGCACTGTCATCATAAAAAGGGCACAGCGCAAAAATGTGCCGTGCCCCGGAGATTTTTCGTCAGACTTCCAGCTCGGTCTTTCGGACAGTTTTATCAACGTATTCGTAGCTCTTGAGTTTCTGGTAGGCAAAGCCGCCGGGGTGGAAAATATTCTGTGCGATGACGATGTCAGCTGCTGCGGTGATCTGCTCATGGGTGAGGCCGTCCAGATAGTCGGGCAGGCTCAGGGTATCGGTATCGCCGTTTTCTAACAGAAATTCCAGGTCCAGGCTTTTTGTGGTGACAGTTTCCATTTTTTTCTCCTTTCCTGTTTTTTAGATAACCTTAGTGCCAGTCAGGCAGTCTCAATATTATCGTAATACATCACATTGGTAATATCGCTGATGATGGGGTCCATCAGAGTGCCCAGGGCTTTGGCGGTGCGCACCACTGCCTCGGGTGTGGCAATGGCTTCATCGGTACTCAGACCGCTGAAGGTCTTGAGCTTTCTCTTGATTTTTCCGCCAATCTTTCCATAGTTCAGATTGATCTTAAGCTCGTTTTTTAGCTTCTGTCTTTCATAGGCCATCGAGGGTATCTCCTTTCGTTTTGATGGCTTTAGTATATCACCGGTTGCCGCCACTGCCTATGGACATCTGGCATTGGCGGGTTTGGCGGCTTTGTCGCGTGCCGGATACATCCCTTAATTCATTTATAATTTACGCATTTATATTTATTTTAATAGGAAGAAAACCGCCGCGCGTCGCCGGCCTGTCCAGAGGTATAAAAAAAGCCGTCCGGATTTTGTAAAGGCCGGGCGGCCGCTGGTGTCGTTCTGAGGACAGGCGCGGAATGCCTGCTCCTGTGAGGCTTTCGGAGTTTTTAAACATCTTGTCCATGTCCTGATTTGACACGGAAGGAGTGTCCTGTTTAACCTTCCTGCCTTGCGGGCTTTGAATTAAAGGCTGTCAAAACCGCGTCGCATCTCCTCGATGGGTTTTTGGGTGGGTAATTTTTATTGCTTTGGCTGTATACACAGACGCTTATAATGCGTATAATTATGACATAACATTTTTATTTTGGTTGGTATCAGGAGGTCTTTATGCATTTTCTTCAAGGGCTTACCATGGGCCTGGCCTACGTGGCGCCCATCGGCCTTCAAAATCTGTTCGTCATCAACACTGCGCTCACACAGAGCCGCAGGCGTGCTGCCGCGACAGCGCTCATCGTTATCTTCTTTGACATCTCCCTGGCCCTGGCCTGCTTCTTTGGCATCGGCGCGCTCATGGAACAGTTTCCCTGGGTTCAGAAGCTTGTGCTGCTGGCGGGCAGCGTCATTGTCATTGTTATTGGCGTCGGCCTGCTGCGGGACAGGGGAAGCCTGGATACCTCCGCGGATGTGAACCTGCCGCTGCGCCAGGTGGCGGCCACAGCCTTTGTGGTCACATGGCTCAACCCTCAGGCCATCATCGACGGCACCATGATGCTGGGAGCTTTCCGGGTCACCCTGCCCGCAGAGCAGGGCCTCGCCTTTATGGCCGGGGTCGCATCAGCCTCCTGCCTCTGGTTCCTGGGCCTGACGGTTTTCATCACCCTGTTCAGCCATAAATTTAACGACCGGGTTCTGCGGGCCATCAACGTGGTCTGCGGCGCGGTCATTATTTTCTACGGCCTGAAGCTGCTTCTCAGCTTTATCAAAATGGTGGCTTAAGCTGCCTTTTTTACTGTACTGGGCCTTAACCAGTTACACCCCACTGCGTAAGCCGGCTGAAAACCGCCTGGGCGCAATGGACTTAGGATATTTTATTTCCATAACAGACCGCCGTCATACACTGCCAGAGGAAAGCGGTTATACGCCCTCCATCTCATCCAGGGCATTGCCCGGCGGTACAATGGGCAGCACATTGGCCTCAGCCTCAAGCATAAACTCGATGAGTGCCGGACCGGCAGTGTGGCCGATGGCTTTTTTGAGGGCCGGCTCTGCATCCGCTGCTCCGGTAACCCGCCAGGCAGATATACCATAGCTCTCAGCCAGACGGACAAAATCCGGCGTGTACTCGGGACAATCCCCGGACGGCCCGGAGCAGCACTGTTTACAGCTTCTTCTGGCCCGCAGGCAGGTGCTTGAGTAACGCTTTCCGTAAAACAGCTCCTGCCACTGACGCACATTGCCCAGCCAGCCGTTGTTGAGCACACAGAGGATAACAGGCAGGCCGTAGACCACGGCGGTGGCCAGCTCCTGACTGCCCATCTGAAATCCACCGTCCCCCATGATGGCCACCACCCGTTTTTCTGGATTTCCCAGGCTAGCCCCGATAGCGGCTGGCAGCCCATAGCCCATGGTACCCAGTCCGCCGGAGGTGATGAGCCGCCTGCCGCCGCTGTGCTCCAGAAACTGGGTGGTCCAGAGCTGGTTCTGCCCCACATCGGTTACCACAATGGCTTCAGGCAGAAGTGTGCTGATTGCTTCGATGATCTGCTGTGGCGTCAGCCCCCCACCTGCCATGCCAAGCGGATGCCGGGTCTGCCAGTCCCTGATCTGGCGCTGCCAGCATCCGAACTCCGTTTTGTCCATCTGCCTGTCCAGAGCAGCGAGGGCCTCCCCCGCGTCTGCTGTCACGGCCAGAGAGGCCGGTACATTTCTGGACAAGACTGAGGGCTCAATATCGATATGGATAAGCTTTGCGTGTTTTGCGAAATCTGCAGTGCGCCCGGTTATGCGGTCATTCAGGCGAGTGCCCACTGCCAGGAGCACATCACAGCCCGACACTGCCGAGTTAGCCGCAAAGCTGCCGTGGATGCCAATATTGCCTGCGTACAGCGGATGCCTTGTCGGCAGCGCACCCCGGCCCATAATGGTGGTGACAACCGGAATCCCGGTCTTCTCCGCAAAGGTCTGGAGCGCAGCAGAAGCACCGGCGATATGTACACCGCCGCCTGCCAGAATCAGTGGCCGCTGGGCCCTGGTTGTCAGACCGGCCGCCTCTGCCGCCCATTTATTACCGTCCGGACTCAGATTTTCCGGCTCTCTTTTAGCTTTAGAAGGTGTATAAGCTTCACTTCCAGTGGCCTGCTGGATATCCTTTGGAATATCGACCACCACCACACCGGGTTTGCCGCTTTTGGCAATGCAAAAAGCTTTTCTGATCTCGCCGGCCAGGTCCTCACGCCGCAAAACAGTGACCGCATATTTCGTGATGCTTTCCACAATACTCACAATGTCAACCTCCTGGAAAGCGTCCTTGCCCAACAGCCCGGTTGCCACCTGTCCGGTAAAGCAGACCATGGGTACGCTGTCATAATTGGCAGTGGCGATGCCTGTGACCAGATTGGTGGCGCCGGGTCCGCTGGTCACCAGACAGACCCCTGTCTTTCCCGTAGAGCGCGCGTAGCCGTCAGCCGCGTGGGCAAGCCCCTGCTCATGTCTTGTCAGGATTACCTCGATGGACGGGTGGTCATACAGCGCGTCAAACAGGTCGATGGCCTGCCCGCCGGGATACCCGAAAACCATGTCAACGCCCTCTGCTTCTAAAGCCTTTGTAAACAAGGCCGCTCCTGTTATTTTCATTATTTCCTCCTGCATTGCAAGTACTTGCTTGCATTATGATTATTTTTTTGGCACCTCCGGAAAGAAGGTGCCGTGCTTTACTGCTGCTCAATGCCTCTGACAAAAAGAGCGACGCTTTTTTCGATGTAGGTCTCCTGCTCAACAGGAGACAGCCGGTTCTCGAAGGACGCAGTGAGAAAGGTATAGCCAAAGGTTGCGGAAAAGATGGTCATGGCCAGGCTGTCAAAATCCATCGCTGCGATTTTCCCCCGGGCGGCCATTTCCTTAAAATACGCCTTTAAAGCGTCCATAAAAGACTTTGGGATTTTCATCATCAGGGGGGCGATATCCTCATAGATCTGCGGTGCCCGCAGCCCAATGGAAAGCCCCACAAAGTCGGCTGTGATCCGCTTTAGATACGTGCGCATAAAAAGTCGGAGATCCGGCTCAAGCTCATAGGATACCTTCTCTAGAATACCCGGCCCGATCTCTGGCAGCCAGCGTTTTTCCTCCATGGCGCTCAGGATAATATCCTTTTTACCTTTGAATTTGCGAAAAATGGTGCACTCGTTCACCCCGGCCTCCCGCGCGATATCCTTTGTGGTTGTCGCCGCATAGCCTTTATGCCGCACCAGCCCCATGGTCGCGTCCATGATTTTCTGTTTTGTCTCGTCCAAAGCCTCCGCCTCCAATGCAAGTGTTCACTTTCATCCATTATATACGAAGGCGCGTGCCTGTGTCAATAAGAGAAAAAGCACAGCGCAGAATTGTGCTGTGCTTTTCTGGAAGATGAACATAATTTGTCTATATACACAATATAAACCTCAAATTGCTTCAGCCTTGACAAAACGATTATTAAAAATTAAAATGAGGGGTAAAAATAACCCAGAGGTGTAACGTGAAACAAATATGGAATATCTTTAAAAGGGACGTCCGGCGGCTGTGCAAAAACCGCTTTGCGCTCATTGTAACCATCGGCATTATTGTGATCCCCTCCCTTTACGCCTGGTTTAATATCGGGGCAAATTACGACCCCTACAGCAATACAAAGGGGATCAAGGTCGCTGTGGCCAACGAGGACGCCGGAACCCAAAACGCGGTCACTGGCAAGCTCAACGCCGGTGACGAGATCATTGCCAATCTCAAGGAAAACGACCAGCTCGGCTGGACCTTTGTCGATACTGAGAAGGCCGTCGAGGGCGTAAAATCCGGTAAATACTACGCGGCCATCATCATTCCCGAGGATTTCAGCAGCCGGCTGACGGATTTTTTAAACGGGCGGATCGAGAAGTCCGAAATAATCTACTATGTTAATGAGAAGAAGAACGCCATCGCGCCAAAAATCACCGATACCGGCGCACAGACGCTGGAAGAGGAAATCAAGAGTACTTTTTCCTCTGTGGCCTCTGAGAGCGTGTCAAAAGTCATGGCCGCCTCGGCAGTGGGCATATCCGGAAAGCTCAACCAGGCCAGCGCGGACATCACCGCTGCCATCGACACTACCCGGGGCGATCTGGACACCTACCGTGTGCTGCTGGAAAACTTCAGGGGAACCATCTCTGACGGACAGGGCAGCATTGACGGCGGCAAGGCCACGCTCGACAGCCTTAAGGACGCCGCCGCCGCGGGACAGGAGGGCCTTGAAAGTGCCCAGACAAGCCTGAGCCAGAGCCGTGAAAGTGTTGGAAAATTTTCTGGCAGCCTGTCAAATATCCTGAACCAGGGCCAGAGTGTGCTGGGACAGATCGGCGGCACGGCCGCGTCTCAGCTGGGGAACCTGGAAGCACAGGCCCTTGAGATAAACGCAGGCTTTGAGAACAGTATCACCTCTGCAAAGGAGATGCTGGCCCTCAACCAGGAGATTGTGGATGCGCTGAAAAAGCTCAATGAAGAGCACCCTTCACCCGAGCTCGCCAGGTTGATCCAGTCGCTGGAATCGGAAATCGAGAGCCAGCAGAAAATTCTGGACCGCCTGAATACTGGAAACGACAGTGTTAAAAACATGATTACGCAGGCATCGGAAACGCGCAAAAGCCTTAACGCGATCGCCACCGACAGCGGCAAGGCTCTGGGAGGTGTCAACACCAGTTTTCAGCAGAGCCTTCTGCCGCAGGTTAACCAGACCCTTGACAGCTTTGCCGCCCTCTCCGGTAAAACCGCCGGGATTCTGTCCGGGGTGCCCCCGGCGGCGGGCCAGCTCCAGGGCATCCTCGATGACTTGGGCACCGCGCTGACAGAGGCAGAGAACGCTCTCGACAGCACCCAGGGCGCTCTGGTGGACCTCACCGGACAGCTCAGCCGGGTCTCCACAGATTTGAATGCCATCAAAAACTCCAGGCTGTATCAGAATTTTCTTTCAACCACAGGTATAAAACCCGAGCAGGTCGCAGCGTTTATGGAATCCCCTGTGGAGGTCGAAACGGAAAAAATCTATCCGGTTGCCAATTATGGCTCTGCCCTCGCCCCCTTTTACAGCAATCTGGCCATCTGGGTCGGTGGTATTGTCCTCATCGCCATCTTTAAGCTGGAGGTGGACGAGGACGAAAACATTAAAAACCTCACACCCACACGGGCCTACTTTGGCCGATGGCTCCTGTATATCACGGTTGGCCTTTTGCAGGGGTTTGTGGTATGCCTTGGAGACCTGCTCCTGATGAAAATCCAGTGTGAAAACCCCGCGGCTTTTATCTTCGCCGGACTGCTGGCCTCCTTTGTCTACGTGAACCTGATCTATGCCCTTTCGGTTACCTTTAAGCACATCGGAAAAGCCATCTGTGTTATTCTTGTTATTCTGCAGATTCCCGGCTCTGCGGGCACCTACCCCATCGAGATGACGCCCGGCTTCTTTCAGGCGGTTCACCCTCTGCTGCCCTTTACCTATGGCATCAACGCCATGCGTGAGGCCGTGGCAGGCATCTACGCGGCGCACTACGTTTCAGACCTGTTTCACCTGCTTATCTTTATCCCTGTAGCGCTGGTCATCGGCCTGGGGCTCAGGCCGCTGCTCTTAAACCTCAACCACTTCTTTGACAGGCGGCTCTCCGAAACTGAGATGATGGTCAGCGAGACCGAGGGCGGTATCAAACAGAAAAAGGACCCTATCTCCATCGTCGCCAGAGCCCTTGCCGTGGAGGGCCGGACGACTGAAGAACGGGAAGCTCGGCAGGCGGCCTTTGAGGAGAGCTACCGCAAAAAGATAAAGGCAGGCTTTCTGCTCATGTTTATTTTGCCCCTTGTTTTCATGGTGCTCATGTTCAGCCTGGACTCGAAAATTATCTATCTGGTGCTGTGGATCATATCTCTGATCGGTATCTCCGTGTACCTCATCTGCCTTGAGTACTTCCGGGATAAAATGCGCAAGCAGTTTGAGATGGAACAGCAGCTCTGCGGCATGACCGATGAGGAAATCCGGGCAATGTTTAAGGACGACTGGAAAGGGACTGAAAAATGAAAAAAATCCTGAAAATCTTTACCGGAGACGTCAGCCGTATCCGGAATAACACCATTGCCCTCATTGTCGTGATGGGTGTCTGCGTTGTGCCTGCCATGTACGCCTGGTTTAATATTGCGGGGAGCTGGGACCCCTACAGCAACACAAAAGACATAAAAATCGCGGTTGCCAATACCGATGCCGGCTATCAGGGCGACATTCTCTCTGTAAGTATGAACGTGGGCGATGAGGTGGTAAATGCCCTGAAGGCCAATGACCAGATGGACTGGCAGTTTACAGGCAGGGACGAAGCTCTGGAGGGTGTGAAATCCGGCGCCTATTACGCCGCCATCGTGATCCCCGAGGATTTCAGCGCCAATATCATGAGCCTGTTTTCCCCGGATATTAAAAAGAGCGCGATCATCTATTATACCAATGAGAAGGAAAATGCCATCGCGCCCAAGGTGACCGATAAAGGAGCCACCGCTGTCCAGGAGCAGGTCAACAGCCTCTTTGTGGAAAAGGTGTCCGAGATCTCCCTCGAGGCACTGCAGTCTGTCTATCAGGCAGCGGATAAGCAGGGCAATTCGTCCCTGACCGAGAGCCTCAAGACCAATCTCCAGCGCATAGAAGCTGAGGTGGAGACCTCCGCAAAAACAGTGCGGGCCTTTGCGTCCATGACTGACTCTACCCAGAAAGTTCTGACCTCGACCACCGGCTTCCTGGAAACCTCCGGGAACAGTGTCTCAGAAAGCTCAGGCATTCTGCAGGAGGCAGAGGGCACAGCCCGGGGGCTCCAGGGCGCCATGGACACGGCCTCCCAGGGCATCGAGACCGTCTTTGACGTGAGCGGTGAGAGCTACCAGAAAATATCATCCGAAATCGACAAGGCTTTCGCCTCTGTGGACCAAAACGCCGGTGAGGCCGCCAAAAGCTTAGACAGTCTGGCCGATGAGGTACAACTGCTCATCAACCATTACACCGAGCTCCGGGACACGCTTCAAAAGCTCAGCGATGAATTTCCAGACATGGCACCCGCGCTCCAGCCTGTGATCGGCAAGCTCAATCAAATCATCAGCCAGCAGGAGACCCTGCGGGACAAACTGACAGAAACCGTGGATAAAATCTCTGAAACCACCGGCATGGCGGAGTCAGATTATCAAACCCTCAAGGGGCTCACAGACCAGGCCAGTAAAGTCATCGGCGACGCAAAAACAGACTATCAGACAAATTTGAAGCCGCAGCTGGGAACCCTGTTTTCAAGCCTTGATTTTGGCAGCGGCGAGGTGGCCGGTATCCTCGGCCAGCTAAACGGCAGTATCCGCGACATCGCGTCCCTTTCCGGCGAGACTGCCTCAGACCTGGGTACGGCGAGGGATCTCCTGACCCGCTCGGCCGATCAGCTGGACGCCGTGAAGGCAAAGCTGGACAGCGTCCTCAAAGAGGTTGAAAAGGCCGCAGCCAGCGGTGACATGGCTGAAATTGAGACACTGCTCTCCGGCAGCCCCGCTGAGCTCAGCAGCTTTTTGGCCGCTCCGGTCGAGCTCAAGACTGAAAAGATATACCCTGTGGCAAATTATGGTTCCGCCATGGCGCCATTCTACACGACACTTGCCATCTGGGTCGGCGGCGTTGTGCTCGTAGCCATGATCAGCACCACCGTTTCGGAAAAAACAGAAAAAGCCCTCTCCCTGAAACCCCACCACGCTTATTTCGGGCGATACATCACCTTCCTGATTCTGGGGCTGATCCAGAGCACCATCATTGTGCTGGGAGATCTTTTCTTCCTGGGAATTCAGTGTGAGCACCCCATACTTTTCCTGCTGACAGGCTGGCTCACAAGCATCGTCTATGTCAATCTGATCTATACCCTCACCGTCTCCTTCGGTGATGTGGGCAAGGCCATCGCCGTTGTCCTGATGGTTATCCAGGTGGCAGGCTCGGGCGGCAGTTTTCCCATTGAGGTGCTCCCAGAGTTCTTCCAGAGGCTCTACCCGCTCATGCCCTTCGCCCACAGCATGAACGCCATGCGCGAGTGCATTGCAGGCATGTACCAGAACACCTACTGGATCGAGATGGGCTACCTGGCCATCTTCCTGATCCCCTCCCTGCTCCTCGGCCTTGTGCTCAGAAAACCGGTTATCCGGCTGAATCACACCTTTACCGAGAAGCTGGAAAGCACACATTTAATGTAACCCGCACAAAAAGAGCACGGCGCAGAAATGTGCCGTGCTCTTTTTTTATTCGCTTATTTTTCTCCATCCTGCTCCTCTGTGACATTAACCGCGTCGTCATTGATGTAGCGGTACCGCTTGGAGGTGTGATGGTCGTGGTAAAACACCTGCTTGTCCGAATACATCCTTTCATCCGCGGTGGTGACGGCCGCATCAATATCTGACCCGGAGGGCGTCCAGTATGCGCCGATGGCCGTGCTGATATGAGAGCTGTGGTCAAAGTAGGCGCGCAGCTTTTCAACTCTGTCAAAGAACCCTGCCTCGGTGTCCCCGAGGGCGATCACCACAAACTCGTCCCCGCCAACGCGGTAAAAATTGCTCTCACCAAACCCTTCACGAATACAGCGCGCGCATTCCACCAGCAGCCGGTCACCGCTGCTGTGCCCATACTGGTCATTGACTGACTTCAGGCCGTTCATATCCAGAAAGACAATGCCCACAGAATCCTTATACTCTGTGAAAGCCTCAAGATCCTGTATGTAGCGGTTGCGGTTGTAGAATGAAGTCAGAGTATCATAGTAGCTCAGTTTTGCCAGCTCTGCCTCGTCCTCGGTGCGCCGGATGGCCAGCATCAGGAAATAGCGCAGAGTCTGCAGGATTGAGACCGCGTTCTGCATCAGCTCCGGCGGCGGATTATCCACGCCGATACAGGCGTAGAGCTCGCCGTCCCGTTCCAGCGGAACCGCCACAAGCCGTTCAATGTTCTGGAATGAGAGGACTTCATATTCAAGAGGGGCAATGACCTTAAGGCTTTCGCAGTCGTCAACGACCATACATTCCTGCTCGATAAAGGCTTCAAACCAGCGGTTGAAGTAATGTCTTGGAATAGTCTGCAGCTCCTCCTGTTCCGGCTTGATCCCCTCAGCGCACCACTCATAAGTGTTTTTCAGAAGCTCGCCTCTCAGATCAAAAATATAGCTGCGGTCTGCCCCAAGAAATTCTCCAATACGTTTCAGAAAAAGCGGGATGGCCAGATTCAGATCATGGTTCTGGTAAAGATCGCGGATACATTCTACGATAACCTGCTCGCTTTCAAGCATATTTTTCAGGTTCTGCTTTTCCCTCATGGTCTCGGTCAGATCAAAGGCGATCTCAAACCGGGCTGGCCGGCCCTCCCACTCGATCAGCCGATCCTTTAAAAGATAGTGGCGCCCGGTTATGGGGTTGGTGTGCTCCCAGTTATAATATTCCTCCGGCTTCAGTTTTGGCGTCGAGCAGAAAGGACAGGGCGCATCCAGTCCCTGGAGCAGCTTATAGCATTTCTTTCCATCGATGTCCTTAAGATTAAAGGATTCTTTTCCGGCCTTGTTGACAAACAGCAGATTGTAGTTCTCCAGATCAGAGACATACATGAGCTCAGGCAGCTCGTCGAGGGGCGCTCGGATGTCGTTCAGCATCTGGTTCAAATGGATCTGACGTTCCAGAGCTTCCTTTTCATCCGCCAGAAGCTCTTCGCGGCGCTTTTGCTGAGAGGAGGCAAAAAAGGCGCAGACCACCACCATGATCAGGAAGATCAGGGTGACCAGAAATAAAAAATACTTCGCGCTCTTTACCGCGTGCTCAGTATACTGCTCCGCCGCGGAGACCGTCTGGTCCGCAAGCTCGAAATACTCCTCGCTTTTTTCGTAGAGCGGCCCGGCTTCTCCTCCGGCCCGGTAATCGTAAATCGCGTTTTTAAGTTCACGCCATTTACTCTGCAGGTCGCCGACAAGCCCCTGATACCCCGGATCATCCAGCTTGATCAGATTGTTCTTTTCCCCGCCGTTCTGAAGCTCCTCCAAAATAGCATCCAGCTTACTGATAAGCACATCGTTCTGCTCGTTGTTCAGCTCCTGCTTTACCAGGCGCTGTGTTGCCCCGCGGACAATGCCTGAGTAATTGATCACACGGGCATTCCCCTCTAAATTCTGGATTGTAAGCAACGAAAAAACACTGCTGACAATCAGCGCCACACCCAAAATAAGAACAATGGTCGTAAACCGGATTTTTTTTAATAATTTTGTCATCGCTGCCTTCCCCCATCTGTTTTATGTCTTCAGGTTTTTATTCTTGGGATTGTTGGTTCTGTAAATCAGGCTAATGTATCTGACTGGGGCAAATATGTAATCGGTCATCATACCTTAGCGACATCGTGTATAAAAAGAATATATCTTTAATTAATATTACTTATTCTACTACAATTAGCTCTAAATATCAAGTTAACAAGTTGAGGTGACATGATAAAGCTCTTGTTTTTTCCTGAAGAGGGCACGGCACATTTTTGCGCCGTGCTCTCCTCGCACAAGTTTCGATCACTCAAAGGGATACTGCATTCCCCACTGCCCGCGCACAGCGGTCAGGATCGCCATCACGTCGCGGCTCAGAGCCAGGGGCGTGATGCCGGCCCTGCTTTCAATGGCCTCCTGCATGTGGCGCACCTCATAGCAGAGCGCGTCCCCGGTTTTTCCGGCCTCAATTTCCTCCCGTCTGCCGTCTGCGGTGTAGGTAATCACTGCCCTCTGCGCCCTGGGGTAATTATCCACCTCAATATAGCCAAACTCCCCGGCCACCACGCCGCGTTTGGGCTGCTTGGCCCGCATGGTCAGGGCTGTGACAGCCATCTGTCCCTGGTCATTTTTCAGGATAATACCGGACTGCTCATCCACACCTGTCTCAAAGTACTGGGGTGTGGTCAGAATGACATTGGGCTTGGTTTCCATAAAAAACCGGGCAAAAGCCATGGCGTAGATACCGATGTCTAAGAGCGCGCCGCCTGCCAGTGCCTTGTCAAAGAAGCGGTTCTTCACATCGTATTCCTTGCAGCTCCCAAAATTGACCTGTATCATCTTCACCTTTCCGATGGCACCGGAATCCACGATCTCACGCAGCTTTCGGTAGAGCGGCATGTGATAGATGGTCATTCCCTCCATAACCACCACGCCCTTTTCGGCGCCTAACGCGGCCACCGCCTCGAGCTGCCCTGCATTGACGGTAATGGCCTTCTCGCAAAAGACATGCTTGCCGGCTCCGACAGCTCTCATGAGTGTTTCATAGTGGTAATTGTGGGGCGTTCCGATGTAAACCACATCCACCTCCGGGTCAGCCAGAAGTGCTTCCTCACTTTCAAAAACTTTCTGAACCCCATATTCACGCGCAAAAGCCTGCCCCTTTTCCACATGGTGGTTGTAAACACCGTAAATTTCACCGTTTTCCTGCTTCAGCGCTTTTGCCATCTCATTGCCGATGACGCCAGTGCCAATAATCGCCCAGTTATATTTTTTCATGATCGTCTGCTCCTTTTATGTGTTTGATGGTTCTATTTTAACATAAAAACAGAGGGACAAAAGCCCCTCCGTTCAACTGCTGGTTTTGTTTTTTAATTCCCGGGCCATCTCCTCTATCTTTTCGTTATAGTTATCCACCCGGGTCAGAGAGGAACGGAAAGGCCGGTTCGCACAGCTGACATCGTAAACTTTATACTGGTTTTTCCCCAGATCCTTAGAGTGATACAGGGCCTGATCTGCCTTTTGGAGCAGGGTGTCGAAATCCGCTCCATCCTGAGGGTAGCGGGAAATGCCAAGGCTTCCGGTAATGCCGTAGCTGTTAAAGCGTTTGTTCAGCTTTTTACAGATGGCCGAAACACGCCTTTCAATGTCTCTCTGGTCGATAATATCGTGGAACAGAATCAGAAACTCATCGCCGCCCACGCGGCCTACCAGATCGGTATGACGCACACTGCCAGTCAGGATCTCTGCCACTTCTTTGAGCACCATATCCCCAAACAGATGGCCGCGCTCGTCATTGACCGATTTAAAATTGTCAATGTCGGCAAAACAGAGGGCAGCGCTCTGCACACGCCGGTCCTTGAGTAGCAAAATCGACTGCTCACGCATGGCCCTCTGGTTTAAAAGCCCTGTGAGCGGGTCGCTTTCCGCTTCCTTTTTAAGCATCAGATTCCGCTGCTTGCTCTCCTCGACATTGATGAGCTTGCCGATATAGCTCACGCATACCGGCTCAAACTCCATATCCCAGATGGGATAAAGATAAACCTGATACCACTGGAAACCCTCGCCGTCCAGATTAATGCGCAGCTCCGCCTTGCAGGTCGGCCGGTCTGGCGTAATGCGCTCAAGCTTTTTAAAAAGGCGGCTCTGATCCTCAGCGTTGATTAGCGTCTCATCCGACAATATCCGGCTGATCTGCGGAAATACCGGATCCTTTCCGGTCAATATCTGAAAACGATCGGAGAAGGTCAGCTTGTCCGCGCGCAGATCATATTCAAAAATGAGCTCATCCGAAAGCTCAGACAGTATCTGGTACTTCTGGCGCTCCTGTTCTAACAGGTATAGGGTCCGGCTTGAAAGATCGCCGTGCGCTTCTTTTTTCTTCTTTTCGGGGATGGATACCTCACCGGGCGCTGTGACCGTCGACGTCAGCATTTCGCCGCCCTTCATGGATCGGTTAAGCTCTGGCAGCGCTGTCATAAAGCACTCGATCAGCTGTGGGTTAAAGACCCCGCACTCCCCGTTCAGAATCATCTGAACAGCCGTTTCATGGGTGTAAGCGTCCTTATAAACCCGCTTGCTGGTCAGGGCGTCATAAACATCAGCCAGCGATACCGCCTGTGCCCAGATAGAGATCTCATTGCCCGACAGACCATCGGGGTAGCCGCCCCCGTCCCAGCGTTCATGGTGGTGACGGCAGATATCGTAGCAGTAATCATAGTAAGCCAGATCCTGGACGCCGGAAAGCTCCATCAAAATCTCGCTTCCCCGGGAGGTGTGGGTTTTCATGATCTCAAATTCTTCATCAGTCAGGCGGCCGGGCTTGTTGAGAATATTGTCCGGTATGGCCACCTTGCCGATATCGTGCATGGCCGCCGCCTCGGAAATGATCTCAATCAGAGAGTCGGACAGTCCGTATTCACTGTGGTTTTTTGCAAACTCCGCCAGCAGCAGCCGGGTGATCACGCGTACGTTGTGTATATGGGACACCGATTCGGTGTTTTTAAATTCAATGATACTGCTGAGCGTGTCGATCATCTGCGCGCTGTTTTCACGCATTTTTTCAGCCTGCTCCCGCAGCGCCCTTGTCTGCTCAGCCACCAGCTGGCGCAGGTGGAGCTTCTGGGTATACTGCTCAATGATGTTGTGGACGCGCTGGATCACGATATTGGGGTTAAAGGGCTTGGTGACAATATCCGCTGCCCCCATCTCATAGCCGCGCTGCATAACTCCCTCACTGTTCTCAGCGGTGATCATAATGACTGGCACACGTCCGGTCAGACTCATACGCTCCATTTCTCCCAGAACGCCAAAGCCGTCGAGCACTGGCATGATAAGGTCCAAAAGCACAACCGCGATGTTTTCGCTTTCCCGCTCCAGGATTTCCAGCGCCTGTGCACCGTTTTCAGCCTCATATATGGTATATTTTGTCTGGAACATTTCGCACAGCAGCGCACGGTTCAGTTCCATATCGTCAACGATGAGTATCTTTCTTTTTTCTGTCTGATTATCCATAAACAGCCCCCTTAAACGGACTTGTGACTCTCTAAATATTACTTCGAATTACCGCTTAATTCATTATAACTTAAGCGCAGAAAAAGTTCAACTTTTTGCCTGCTTCTTAAAAATATATTATAACGCTTTATTCCAATTGGTCTCTGCTTAAAAAGTAAGACATATGTAAAATATTTTACTATTGTAAATCTTTTTATGGTGTGATATAGTAAATAAAAACAGAAATGAGATGAAATCGTATGATGATGACAAAAAAACATGAAAATCCGGCAGCTATCCGGTCAAAAAAGGCCTTAGCGCTCGCCTTTGCAGCGCTTCTGGACCAGAAGAGCCTATCGGAGATTACAATTTCTGAAATTACAGAAAAGGCCGGTGTCTCGCGCCAGACCTTTTATACAAACTTTTCTCAAAAAGAGGATATTCTGACCTATTCTCTGGACCGCCTGTTCTCCATGTACAGCGACCGGCTGGCAGAGAAAGTCTTCCAGAAACCAATAGACGCACTGATAGATTATTTCGATTATTGGCATGATCACAGACAGTTTCTGACTTTACTCTTTCGAAACAGACTGGGCTATCTTTTCTTAACGGCAAACAACGCCTGCTTTGAGAGAGAATTTCATGAGCTGGCAGCGGCACTGTCAGAATGCGCTGACGATGTTCCCTTTATTCTTTCCTATCTCTCAGCTGTATCCTTTAATATTCTGCGAACCTGGATTTTAAGCGACACGGCCCTTTCCATAGAAGCACTGCTTGTCATTGCCAAACGGCTGCTGACTGGATTTTTTTTCGAAAAGGAGCGACAAGACCATGCCGAATAAAAACCGAAAACTTATCATTGGCGTTATCATCATCGGCGCCTTTATCAGCTCACTGAACCAGACGGTTATGACGGCTTCCCTGCCGCGGATTATGGATGAATTTGGCATTGGTGCCGGAATTGGCCAGTGGCTGACGACCGCCTATCTGCTTTTTCTGGGTGTCATGATTCCCTGCACAGGGTATCTGATGGAAAAATATTCAGCTAAAAAGCTCTATCTTGCCTCCATTCTCCTTTTTTTGGTCGGATGTGGTGCCGCTGCTTTTGCAAACAGCTTTTTCCTGCTTCTGGCGGGCCGCATTATCCAGGCACTTGGCGCAGGAATTCTTCTTCCTCTGCCCCAGGTGGTAACCTTCCGGCTGTACGAGCCTGACCGCAGAGGCACCATTATGGGAATCGTGGGCCTGACTACCGGTTTCGCGCCTGCCTTTGGTCCTACTTTTGCCGGATGGATTGTCGATGCTTTTAGCTGGCGGATGATTTTTTACATTATGTGCGCGCTCTCTCTGATCAGTATTCTGCTGGCCTTGTTTAAAATGCCGGATGAATCCGTAAACTCTGACAGTCAGCTCGATATTTTGTCTGTGATCCTTTCCACCTTTGGTTTTAGCGGCCTGTTGACTGCCGCTACAGATTTCGGCAATTATGGATTTGCCTCCTGGCTGACCTGGGTTCCTCTTCTGGTGGGCATTGTCTGCATTGTTCTCTTTGTATTACGTCAGTTTAAAATTTCTGATCCACTCCTGAATCTTGGCGTTTTTAAAAACAGGGACTTCAGCTTTGGCACGATTGTGCTGGTTTTTGCCTATGGTTCCATGCTGTCCGTATCCACCTTGCTGCCCATCTATATTCAGTCGCTTCGAGGCTTTTCGGCCACTGTTTCAGGGCTTACCATGCTGCCGGGCGCTCTGTTTCTGGCCTTTCTAAATCCTGTGACAGGCCGTATTTTAGATAAAAAGGGACCCTTCCTGCTGACTCTGGCAGGACTTGTCTTTTTGGGCGGCGGCACCCTGGCCCTTTCCTTTATCGGAGAATCCACATCACTGCTGTTTATAACGGCGGTTTACGGGCTGCGCATGCTTGGGATCGTCGCGCTGCTGCAGCCGCTTATGACCTGGTCTGTCAACGCTCTGGCCGATGCAGAGGTGGCCCACGGAACAGCCATCATGAACACGGTGCGTCAGGTGGGCGGCGCGATCATGAGCGCGATCTTTGTGACCATTATGTCCACAGTTTCCATGGCAGGCGGCGATCTGCAAGGAATACAGGCATCCTTTCTCGCCACTGCGGCTGTCGTATTTGTCTGTGTAGTGGTGGTGCTTCTCTTTATGCATCCCCATGCTCAAAGGACCGACTCTGCCGCAGATACTGCTTCCGTTCTGCCCACTTCCAGTCCTCTGGTCATCACCATTGCCCGACAGTATGGCAGCGGTGGCCTTGAAATTGGGCAGAGGGTAGCTGAGGCTCTTGGCATAGCGGTCTATGACAAGGAGCTCCTGGCTCTGGAAGCCCGTGAAAGCGGTTTTTCTCAAAATTATATTGCAGATCACGAGGAGGAACTCACGCCGGAAAGCCTGCTTTATGACTTCTCTGAAAAAAATTACGAAGCTTTTGAGAGCAACCTTTACCGGGCCAATGAGATGACTGTTCTGGATCGCCTCTTTTCAGCCCAGAGCCGTGTCATCAAAGCGCTGGCGCAGAGAGAATCCTGCGTCATCATCGGGCGATGTGCCGATTATATTCTTCGAGAAGATCCCTGCTGCCTGAGGGTATTCGTTCATGCCGGTACTGCTTTCAAAAAGGAACGTATTGTTACAGAGTACGGCCTTACCCCTGAAAACGCTCCGGCCGCCGCCAAAAAAAGGGATCGCGAACGGGCCGCCCACTACCGCCGTTATACCGGTCAAGCCTGGGGGGCCTCGGATAATTATCAGCTGGTTCTCGACAGTGGCACCCTTGGGATCGAGACTGCCGCCAGCCTTATTGTAAAAGCAGCGAATCTTTTTAAATCATAAAAATTTAACAATAAAAACGGCTTATTATGTACGCTCTATTCACTCGGAGCTTTAAACATAATAAGCCTGTTTTATTCGAAAATATTTTTGTAAAAAGAACATTAATTGACAGCGGCAATCACCGCAGCCATCATAACTGTCATAATATCATCGATATATCCGACCATCTCACGGATTATTTTGCTGTCCTGCTGGTTTTTGATGGCCTTTAGTTTTTCTTTCATCCGATCATTTTCGTGCTTTGAAAAGTACGGTTTAAGATTTTTGGTTTCTTTTAAAAGGCTGGCAAGAGCCGCGTCGTGCAGCGAGAGACTTTCCGTCTGAATGGCCGCCGCTTTCAAAGCCTTGATCAACGCTTCCTTATAGACTTTTTCAGGAACAAAGAGCTCCCTGTTTCCGAAAAGCCCTCCTTTACCCTCTGCTGCGGCTCCGACCGCTCTCAGAGAATTTCCGGTGTCCGCCAGAAGCTGATTGATCCGGCTGCTGGAAAAGGACATGCAGTAATCCTCAATCACCTTGGTAACAGAATGGGCCTTACCGCTGAGGTAGGTGTAGAGCCCATCCAGATGGCTCAGGCTGTCGGGCAGCGGCCCAACGGTTTCCACCTTTTTCCTTTCAATCTTTATGGCGCCCTCCATGAGCAGATCCATTATTCCTGCGGCCACCAATCCCGCTTTCGTCTCCGTACTATTCGCCATCAGCAGCTTTCCCTTGTCATTGGTGGTTAAAATTAAATACTCCTGTGTGAGTGCTTTTCTTTCCATCGCGTTTCTCCTTTTTTAATTGTCTCTACTCAGTATAGCACAGGCGTATCCGGGCCTTTTATATTTTTCGCAAACGGTCTGTTTCACTACCCAGGCGGTAAAGCACCTTACACCTTGGTGCTCAGCGCTTCGGGTATATTCAGTCTGGCCCGCCGTGACAGCAGGCACCGCTCCTGATTATCCAGCTCGATCTCATTTGTTTTCACAAAGATCCGGCTCACGCGGTAAAGGTTCACCAGATACCCCCGGTGGCACCGCCAAAATTTCCCGCCAAGCTCCTCTTCCAGCTGCTGCAGGCTTCCATAAAAGCTTATGATCTCATCCTCCATATGAAGGCAGATCTGATGGTTTCGTCCTGCAGCCTCAAAATACAGTATTTTATTTACTGGAATATGGCGCACCTCGTCCAGTATCTTTAACGTATAAAAGCCGCCGTCCTCATTCGATTCATCACAAAGTCTCTGATCAATGCTTTTGAGACAGGCCTGAATCCGGCTCTTCAGGCGGTTGTCATCCCCTTTTACAATATAGTCCATGGCTTCCAGCCGGTAACGGAAGGTTTCCATGGCGAGGTCATCGTGGGCAGTAATAAAAATGATAAAACCTCTGGGATCATGCTCTCGAAGGCGTACAGCCAGCTCAAGGCCGTTCTCATATCCCGGAAAATCAATGTCCAGAAAATAAATTGCCCGCTCATTTTGCTGGCGGACAGTTTCCAGCAGCTTATGAGGATTACTGCTGACGCAGACAGGCCCCATATCAAAAGCGAAAATGGCCACCTGATTCTGTATGATTTTTTTAAGCTTTTCAACAAGCTGCGGCTCATCGTCGCACAGATAAATTGGTATCATGACCGTCTCCTTAAAACAAAACTCTTATCTCCTGTATGAACAGCCCGTCCTCCACATGCATCCTGGTCACACAGTTCGGGTATTCCCCCGTTATTTTCCGAAGGCTGCCGAGTCCTGTTCCCCTGCTTCCCCCTTTTGTAGAGTAACCTCTCTGCTGCATTTTGGCCAGATCAGGCTTTTGGGAAAACGTGTTGGCCACTGCGGCATACAGCTCACATTCACGCTGCAACAAAATAATATTGACAGCTTTATCCATGCTTCTCACCGATTCCTCCACGGCATTGTCAATAAGGATGCCCACACAGCGGAGCATATCCTCAATCCGCATCCCAGTCTCTGTGACGGGGTTTTGCACCTCCAGGCGGCATCTCATTCCCTGATCCTGCATGCCCGCGATTTTGGCGGTAATCAGGCTCCTGAGCGCATTGACTTTAATGTTGGATACACCCTCCAGATGCTTTATTTCATTCCCCAGCTTTTCGTCAAAATAATTGCTGGTATTTTTCATAAACGCCTGGATGCTTTTCAAATCACCGTCACAGGCCTGCTGGGAAATCCCGGCCATCAGGTTGGTAAAATCATGTCGGAAGGCCCGCATTTCCTGCTGCAGCTCCTCCAGAAGCGCCAAATGTGTCTCCTGCTGCCGGATAATCTCCTCCTGCGACCTGATCTTTTCTTTGCTGGCAGTGTACATCCCGGTAAACTGAAGGACGATGAGTGCCATGACGATAAAGGCCGCAGAATAAAGTGTTGTCGAGACAGTCCCTTTTTCAACAGGCGCAGCCAGAGTAACCAGCGTATGGTAGTTCATCAGAAAAATACTGCATGTCAGCGTCACAACGGTCCGCCTCCGATTGGCAAAAAATACCTCAAAATAACAGCAGAATTCCTGCCTGCGCAGTATGGCAGCAATCAGAACGCTTACAAGCAGTCCGAACAGATGCGGCAGCACAGAGGTCAAAACCATAAAAAGATTGAAATTTATCTCAGCAGGCACCTGGTTTTCCATAAACTCAAGGCCGACCAATGTGGCTGTAAAGGTAATAAAATGGCTGACCGCCGCCGCCCCAACAGTTTTTGCCGCCCCTGTCCGGTAAGCCCGCATGAGGAGTATTGCCAGAATGGCCGCGTGGCCGCTGTACAGCAGAATATTCCAGACAAAGCTGAACGTCTTCTCATATTGAAGTGTCCAGTCATAGGCAGCTGCGTATACCAGATTGGTCACAATCTGGATCAGTGTAAAAATAACAAAAAACTTCAGATAGCACCTTTTATCGAATGTCCTCCCCAGTATTGTGACCGCCAGATAAAAAATCGCCAGGCTGTAGCAGAGACAGATAAAAAGCTGGCATAAAACCGAAAACAATAAATACAAGTGTTCTCTCCTTTGGGATTATTCAGACACCATTATACCAAAAAATGAAATAAGAAACCATAGAAGGGGGATAATCTATACAGCTCAGGAGCGTGGAGCACTTCAACCAATGCATTGATGCTGCTGTTTTTACCATGCAAGATAACTCTGTCACATCCTTTTATTACGATTATCCCCTCAAAGAAAAGTGATGACACTTCTATTATACAAACATTAGTTTCAAAAAGCAAGCGATTTTAGAACGAATATTCTTCACGCAGTCTGCTCAGTTCTGACCACCTGATCAGGCTCCAATGAAAGAAGCCCCTGATCAAAGATCAAGGGCTTCTTTTGGGGAGAGTAAATTGGGGGAGAGATTAATTGATTTAAGTAAGAGGTATGTGTGTTCAATTCTATTTATACCCGGGAATCTGAACGATAAACATAAAAAAACAG
>CAUEUD010000026.1 GCA_959020865.1 Eubacterium limosum
ACTTCGTCAATATCTTCCTGTCGGATATCCGGTGGTGAAAAGGCTATGTTCATTTTCTAATTCCTTATATGTTTTATATTAAAACTCATCTAAATCTAACATCTAAAAAAATCAGAGCCCTCTCGCTCTTCTTTTTCTTACAAAACGTTGACTTTTTCAATATCGAAACCTATTATAACATTTGCTCCTGAGAATTGCACGTAAAATTTTGAAATATTTAAAAAAATTTATTTAAATTCGATTTATAATGGTTATTTCCTAATAATTTGGGTATGATACCCATCTTTGACGACCGTCTGTTTCGGGCGGTCGTCATTCAGACTTTTTATTCTGGGCTCTGCACAATTTGATGATATTCGCGCAGTTCGGTTTTCATTTTACCGGTATATTCTCCCAACATCTGGTACAGCTGTTCCCTGTATTTGGCCAGGCCCTTTCTGTAGAACTGGGAAAAAGCGTCGTGTTTTGCGGTTCTTTTTTCTTTTTTAAAGAGGCCTTCAAAAAACTGGCCGATATTTTCCCCTGCGGCCTGGAGGGCGTCGGTGAAATGCAGCCTCATTCTCAGGGCTTCCAGAGGTTTTCTGGGTTTTTTAACAAAGCCGACGGGATTTTGCTCGAGGTGGCTGCAGAACTTCCAGTAATAGCGGTAGGCTTCGGAGATCAGGGTATCGTAGGACTGTTCGATGTCGCTCTGCGCTTCCTCGGCGTAGGCGGTAAAGAGGCGGTTTCGTTCCTTCTCCTTGCGGGCGCTGATACCGCCGGGCTTTCTGAGATCGGCATCAATACGGTAGCAGCAGCGGGTATACCAGGTCTCGATGATCTCTCTGCCCTCTTCCTCAAAAATATGGGGGATCTTCTGGCTGATGGCGCTCAGCAGGCCGGCCTTGATCCGGCTGATGATGGCTTCCCGGCCATAGGCCTGGGTCTTTTTCCCGGTGAGCAGGGTTTTGGACTGGCTGTTGACTGGGAGGATATCCTCCTCGGGCACATGGCCGCTCTGGGCGATGGTCTGGAGCATGGTCATGAGGTTATCCGAACCTCCGGCCACATCGGCGTGGGTCAGGGCCACAATGACCTGGTTGCCGCCCTGGCGGAGGCTCTCGATGATCTCGAGGTCGAAGTCCTCTACCCGGGCGGCTTTGGCCGAAATGCAGTAAATGATGGTATGAAACCACTCGGTGATCTCTGGCACGTCGTGGGCTTTAAGGGTATCGTTTATGAGCTGCTTCCAGTCTCTGGCCTTATCGGCCTCCAGCCCCCAGGAATCGTACAGGTGCAGGGTAAAGTCCGGGGACAGGGTCACAGCCTCCTCGTAGATGCCCATGCCGGTAACGGGCCGCCCTGCTCCGGTAGCGTAGACCTTTCTGCCAAAAATATAGTTGAACAGGGAGGTCTTCCCGGAGCCTGTTTTGCCGAGGATGAGCACATTGGCGTCAAGTGTCTTTTCCATTTTTATGCTCCTTCATCCAGCTTTCCACAAAGCCGGAAAGGATGGCGCTGTCAAAGAATTCCGAATAGGACTGGGGCCTGCTGCCCTCAAACACGGCTTTTGAGTAGTTGGCGCAGCTCTGGGACAGGGCCGCGCCGATGGCGGCGGTAAAGGTGGAGGCCACAACGGTGTTCACGGCAATGCCGGCCGCGGTACCCACGCCGGGGATCATCTTGAGCACCCCGGCGGTCAGGCTCTGGGCCAGCATGCGCCCTGCCTGGGTTACCACCAGGCTGCCCACAAAGGAGATGAGATCCTCGGAGATTTTATCCAGCCCATAGGTTCTTAAAATATGCATGGCCATGGATACCTGTATGGGTTCTAAAAGCACTGCGTCTGAAAACGGAATGGGCGTCGCGGCCACACCCGCCGCTGCGGTGGTATAAATGGGGATGATCTTTTTTGTGACCAGCTCCTGCTTTTTCTGAAGATAGCCGGCCAGTGAGCCGATGAAGCCTTCCTTTAAAGAGTCGTCCAGCACGGCCTCTGCCCAGTCGACCAGGGCGTCCCACTGTACATAGGGCGCCAGCGCCTCCTGTACGGCTTTGTCCGCGTGTGCGCTGGTGGCAAAGCAGGGGGCGCCGCAGCCCTCGGAGACAGCCCTCAGCAGCTCCTGGTATTCGTCATAATCGACGCAGTCCAGCTGGGTGAGTACTACGGCGGTAGGGATATTCTTTTCCTGCAGGGTCTGCACCACAGAGAGATCCATATCGGTCACGCGTTTATTGGCAGCGGAGATACAGTACCAGGCCTCGTGGATCTGCCCGGCCAGTGCCCCCTCCCGGCGTTCTGCGATCCATTTTTCCACATTGTCCCGATAGGCGGAGATTTTTTCCTCGCCGATCTCGTAGCCCTCGGTGTCAAAAAGATTGACGCTGCTGTCCTCACTGCTGTATTCGGTAATACCTCTGGTCAGCGGTCTTCCTGTGCCGGTGGCGGCCACATTTTTGCCAAAAACCCAGTTGACCACCGAGCTTTTACCTGCTCCGGTGGCCCCGCAGATCAGGATATTGGGCTTGCGGATGCCGGCCGCCACCTTTTCCAGCTCTCTCTGAAAATCAAAATTTTTCACTTTAATGTCGCTCATGGTTCCGCCTCTTTTCTGATGGTTGATTCTGTAGCTTCATTATACCCTTTTATTCTTTGTTCTTCCACCACAAAAAAACGATGGATCCGCGATCCACCGTTTTGGGTGTAGTCAATTGATTGCAGGGGACAACCGCCAGAGAAGATTAAATGGCGCGGAGCCACGGGGCGTGGTTCCCTACAAAATAATGGCGAAAGCTCTATCCCATCAAATCTGCCAAGAGCAGATTTACATTATAATTTTCCATTCTCCATTGAATTTCTCTTAATTTGCCCAGTCAAAGTTTTCCTCAACCTCCTGGGGCTCGCCGCCCTCCACCTGGAGCTCTGGGTTTTTCACGCTGACCTTTGAGCCTGCCGGGACAGACTGGGTGATAAAGCAGTTCCCGCCGATGATGGAATCATGCCCGATGACGGTCTCGCCGCCCAGGATAGACACATTGGAATAGATGGTCACATTGTCCTCAATGGTTGGGTGGCGCTTATGCCCGCGCAGATTCTGGCCGCCGCGGGTTGAGAGGGCCCCCAGAGTAACGCCCTGGTACAGCTTGACATAATCGCCGATAATGGTGGTCTCGCCGATGACAATACCGGTGCCGTGGTCCATAAAAAAGTATTTTCCGATGGTGGCGCCCGGGTTGATGTCAATGCCGGTGCGGCTGTGGGCGTATTCGGTCATCATTCTCGGGATGATGGGCACGCCCAGCTGATAGAGCTCATGGGCGACGCGGAAGACCATCATGGCAAACACGCCGGGATAGGAGAAAATAATCTGATCCTTATCCGCTGCCGCGGGGTCGCCGTCATAGGCGGCCTGCACGTCCTGGGCCATGTGGGTTCTTATCTTTGGGAGGGTCTTCATAAAGGCGCAGCTGATCTGCGCGGCCTCATCAGCCACGGCCTGCACCTGGTATTTTTCAGAATTTTCATACTTGCGCATGAGGCAGAGGCGGATCTGCTTGTGCAGTTTTTCCTCAATCCGCATTAAAATATCCCCGATATAGTATTGGATGGTACAGTTAAAGAGCTCCCGGCTGCCGTAATGCCTTGGGTAAAACAGCTCTCTTATATCACACAAAATTCCAATGATTTCGTTTCTGTTTGGCAGCGCTGTGGAGGTATAGGTGGTGTAGGCGTCATCCTCATGATAGCTCTCCACCATTTCCTGCGTCAGCGGCGTAATACATTGATTAAATTCTCTGCTCACTGGTTCTTCCTGCTTTCCTGATTTCATACTTGTTCTATCAATTAAATATGTGATTAATATTGTACCGCTTTTGTATGAAAACGTCAATGGCTGGCCGGCTAAAATGCCCTTCTATTTCCCTATACTTCAAAGGGAATTACCGACTCCAGCAGTTTTTTGGCATAGGGGTTCTGTACCTGGGCCAGCTCGCCGCTCATGCACTCCTCAACAATGCGTCCTTTATATAGGAAGACAATTTTATTGCAAAGGTGGGCGACTGCCTGCAGGTCATGGGCCACAAACAGATAGGTCATGTTCATTTCAACACGCAGCGCGTGCAGCAGGGTCATGATCTGGGCCTGAACCGACACGTCCAGTGAGCTGATGGCCTCGTCCAGAACGATGAACCGCGGGTTCGTGGCAATGGCCCGGGCGATACACACCCGCTGGAGCTGGCCGCCGGACAGCTCGTGAGGATAGCGGTCTTTAAAGGCCGCGGGCAGCCCCACTTTTTTAAGTAAAGTGTCGATCTGATGGTCCTCCGGCCTTTTTCCAAGGGCCAGCAGCGGCTCTGCAATGGCCTCTCGCACAGTGAACTGCGCATTGACCGAGGAGGTATAGTCCTGGAAGACAACGCTCATTTTGCCCCGGTTCTGCGCAAGCCATGTCTTAACGGGCTTACCCTCGATAAAAATGCCGCCGCTGCCTTTATCGGCCTTTTCAAGCCCCAATATCAGGCGGGAGAGTGTGCTCTTGCCGCTGCCGCTCTCCCCGATCAGTCCCACGCACAGGCCCTCCTCGATGTTAAAGCTTACACCCTCCAGCACCTTGAGGCGGCCGCCGCTAAAGCCCTCGCCCACCTTCAGATAGCTCTTATGCACATCTTTAATTTCTACCAGGTTCTTCATGGCGCGCCTCCTTTTTCATGGCTTTTTTAAAGGAATCCGTGATCATGAGCCGGGTGTCGATCAGATACCGGGTGTAGGCGTTCTGAGGGTTCCTAAACACTTCCTCTGCCCTTCCAGCCTCTACGCCGCAGCCCTTTTCCATGACCAGCAGATCGTCACACAGGCGTTTGACCACGCCCAAATCGTGGGAGATAAAGATAAGTGCTGTGCCGGTCTCCTGCCGCAGCAGCTCAAAGGCCTCCACCACCTGCCGCTGGTTCACAGCATCCAGGGCTGTGGTCGGCTCATCGGCAATAATAACGGCTGGCTTCATGGCCAGGGCGATGGCGATCATACAGCGCTGAAGCATACCGCCGGATAACTGGTGCGGGTACTTCCTGACCACCTGCTCCGGGTCCCGAATATTTAAGGCGGCCAGCACCTCAGGCGCCATGGCCTTCGCGGCCTTTTTATCCATTCCCAGATTCTGCACAAAGGTCTCGGCCATCTGGCTGCCCACACGCGCCAGGGGATCAAAGGCGGTCATGGCGTCCTGGAGGATCATACAGACCGCCTGTCCCCGGATGTGTCTCAGCCGGCTCTCCTCCAGCCCGATCAGCTCTGTTTCACAGCCGTTTTGCGTAAACAGGGCGGATCCGGTGGTTTTAAGCCAGGGGTTTAAAAGGTTCAGCACTGCCTTCGCAGTCATGGATTTGCCGCTGCCGCTCTCGCCCACAATGCCAAGGCAGCTGTTCTCTCTTAGCGCAAAGCTCAGCTTGTTCACAATGACTTCGCCGTCGCGCACATCGGTGACACTCAGGTCCCTTACCCGCAGCAGATTGCTCATGACACCACCGCCTTTTTGCGCGCGAAGATGGATCTGCGCTTACGCTTAAAGCTCTTATCCAGCTTTGGATTCATGGCCTCCTCAATGCCGTCGCCTAAAAAGTTAAAGGCTGCCACCACCAGAAAAATGGCGATCCCCGGCGCCAGCATCTGGCCAGGGTTGGTGGTCATGACATTTTTGGCCTCGTTCAGCATCATGCCCCATTCCGCGGTGGGCGGCTGGACCCCAAGGCCCAGAAAGGAGAGGGCGGATATGTTTAAGATAATGGCCCCGGTATCCAGCGTTGCCAGCACGGCGATCTCGCCAAAGGCGCCCTTAATCAGATGCTTTCTGATAATATAACCAGTGCTGCACCCTGCCACACGGGCAAACCGGATGTCATTTTTATCCATAAAGCGGATCACAATGCCCCGGATCATGCGCACATACCAGGCCCACTTGGCAATGATGGTGGCAATGACAATGTTAAAGATGCCTGCGCCCAGAACCCCCACAATGGCCAGGATCATCACCTCGCTGGGAAAGGACAGCATCACGTCGCAGACACGCATGATCACCTCGTCCACAAGCCCTCTGAAATAGCCTGCGATCACACCCAGAACCAGCCCGATGCCAATGGTGCAGAGCATGGTGACAATGGATAAAAGGACTGTAATACGGCCGCCGTACAAGATACGCGAGAGGGTATCCCTGCCCAGCTGGTCGGTTCCGAACCAGTGTGCCAGGGACGGCCCCTGAAACTTCATGATGATATTCTGGGCAGTCGGGTCATAGGGCGCAATGATCGGCGCCAGGACTGCGGCCAGAATGACCAGCAGCAGGAACAGAGCGCTGGCCACAGCCAGCCGGTCGGCCTTAAAGCGTTTAAAAAATCCGGTCATGTTACACCTCCTGCCGCATTCGCGGGTCCATGAGCGTGGTAATCATATCCACAGCAAAATTGCTGAGGACAAAAAGCACTGCCATGATCAGCACATAGGCCTGAATCACCGGGAAGTCCCGGTTAAAAATGGCGGTCACGCAGAGCCTGCCCATGCCCGGCCAGGCAAAAATATTCTCAATAACCACTGTGCCCGCGATCAGCTTGGGGATAGACATGCCCAGGGCGTTGAGCGCAGTGTGCAGGGAGTTCCCCAACACATGGCGGGTGATGGTGCCCTGGCTGAGGCCCCGGGCCCGCAGGTAGAGCACATAATTCTCACCCTCATTTTTAATCATATTATTGCGCAGCAGCCTCGCATAGGTGGCGATATACCCAAGCGACAGGGTCACCGCCGGCAGGATGACCGAGCCCGGCGCGGTCATACCGCTGGTGGGCAGCAGTCTCAGCTTAACGGCAAAAAGCCACATGAGCAGGATACCTGCCCAAAAGGCCGGCATGGCTGTGCCGATAAAGATAACCCCCCGGATCATCCGGTCACCGATGCTGTCTCTGTAAAGCGCGCAGAGCACCCCGGCCCCTACCGAGACCACCAATATGATGATCAGGGAGACAAAGGCCAGGTACAGTGTCGGCGGCAGCGCCTTTGCGATCTCGGCGCCCACAGGCTTGTTATTCGCATAGCTGTTGCCAAAGTCACCCTGAAGGGCATTCCCCACCCAATGGAAATAGCGGGTCAAAAAAGGCTCATCCAAGCCAAGTTTTTCCCGCATATCCGCAATATTCTGTTCCGTTGGCACCACCTCATTGACCCGGAGCGCCACCTCGGCAGGGTCGCTGGGACTTAAATTAATGAGGATAAACGCAAAGAAGGAGATCCCGATAAGAATCGGGATCATCCATAAAATTCTCTTGATAATGTAGTTTTTCATTGGAAACCTTTTTTAGAATTGTAATCTTGATCCGAAGGGAAATTTTTTTAATTTTCCAAAGGAGCACAGATTCTTCAGAAATTTCTTATCCTTTCAGGATATTTCTTCATCATCTGCGTTTGCTTCGTTACCGCTCACCCGCTAACGCTCCCTGTTCGCTGCCAATTCCTTTTCAGGAATTGGACTCAGCTTCAAAGTACATCTTCTCAAAGGGAATCTCATACTGAGAATCGTTAAAAGTGACCCCCTTCAGGCCTTTAATCCCAACAGCCTTGGTCTTGGAGTAGGAGATGGGCACATAGACGCACTGGTCATTGATGTAGGTCAGGATTTCTTTGTACATACCTGCCCGGGCGTTGTCATCTGCCTCGATCATAATCTTGGTGATGGTATCGTCAAGCCACTGCTTCCTTTCAAGACCCGTCTGCGCCTGGTAATCGCCGTGTGCCGGGATTCTCCAGGAGGAGACATAGGACTGGGGATCGTATGGTGTTCCCCAGGACAGGGAGTACTGAAGATCAAAATCGCCGGACTTCTGGCGGTCCAGGAATGCCTGCTTTTCTTCTGCCAGGATATTCATCTTAATCCCGACAGCTGCCAGATCAGCCTGGATGGATTCTGCGATGGTTCCCTCCTGGGCATTCTGAGAATTGTAGGAAAAGGTCACCTCGCATTTTTTACCGTCCTTCTCACGCACCCCGTCTGAGCCCATGGTCCAGCCCGCCTCATCCAAAAGCTTTCCGGCTTTATCGGGGTCGTAGGAATAGGTTTTTAGATCAATGTCACAGTAAGGAACGGTCTTCGCCATCAGAGTATCGGCCTGATCCTCAGAGCCATTTAAGATGCCCTCGATGATGTTCTGCTTGTTAATGGCCATCTCAAAAGCCTCACGCACCTTCAAATCACCGGTGACCGGCGCCTTGCTGTTCAGCAGAATCGCTCTCGAGGCTACCGGTTCACTGAGGTAGGTCACATATGCGCCCTCTGATTCCAGCTTTTTAAAGGAATCCAGATCAATCTGGTCGCCGTCAGCGCCGAAAAGCAGATCGACTTCGCCGTTTTGCAGGGCCAGCAGAATGGTCTGAGGATCGGGCATTACCTTCCAGTTAATCTTGGACACCTTGGCCTTGTCACCCCAGTAGTGATCGTTGCGGGTAAAGGTGGCGTACTGGTTATCCTCATGCTCTGCGAGAACCCACGGACCGGTTCCGGCATAACCGCTGACGCCGTCCTTGGTATTCCCATCCACAAAGCATTTGGGAGAGATGAAACGGAAGGGCCGTGTCAGTCCCAGCTCGACCAGTGTTGGGTAATAGGGATGGGCCAGCACCAGCTTGAAGGTGTTGTCGTCCACGACCACGGTATCTGCAATTTCGTTGACCATATCCAGCCAGGCATGGCGCTCCTTGTTGATGATAATGGCGTCAAAATTCTGTTTGACCGCCTGGGCGTTAAAGGGCTCGCCGTCCGTAAAGGTCACGCCCTTTCTTAAATGAAAGGTATACGTAAGCCCGTCATCCGAGATATCCCAGCTTTCTGCCAGGGCAGGCTTTACCTCGCCGCCTTCATTCTTTGTCAGCCCTTCAAACACCATATTCTGGGCAGACATCTCCCCTGAGTACAGGTGTGGGTTGATGTCCCTTATATCCTTGGTGCAGGCGTAGTTGATCTCATCCTTCGCGGACACATCTGTGCCGCCTGTGCTGCCGCAGCCAGCCAGAAGGCCGGTGCACATGATTGCTGTCACGAACAGCGCCGCGATTTTTTTAAGCTTCATTTTCTTCTCCTTATGGGTTTCAGTGTTTTAAACAAACACGCCTCTGCCACTTCACAGACTCTGTAAAATGGTAAAGGCGTATCCATAACAATTTGATATTATGCGCGGCCTTATTTGGTCGCTGCGATCATGAACATGGGGGTTGAGGCATAGTTTACCTGTTCCTCATCATCCCAGACACGGTCTCCCATATCCTGTTCGATCATAACTTTTTTAAAGCCGATGTTCAGCAGAACCGCCGCGTCCCATTGTGGGCGCATGGTACGGCTCAGCGGTAAATTTCTGGCAATCTCTTCCATGGCAGTGGTGTCTGTGCATACATAGTGGTCGTTGTAGCCCTGGGCCTGAGAGTTGTTGCGGTCCTCAAAGTATTCCCGGCGCTTGTCCTCATCGTAGAGATGCAGATACCAGTTCGCGTCAAAATTTAACATTCTGCCGCCTGGCGCCAGCACGCGGTGCCACTCCTCATAGGCTTCATCTGGTCTCTCCAGGTTCCAGGTCAGGTTTCGGGTTACGATCAGATCAAAGGTGTTATCTTCAAAATCCAGCGAGTGGGCGTCCATGCGTCTGAAATCAATGGCGCTCTTATAAATGCCAGCGTTCTTTTTAGCCTTATACAGCATGGCGTCGGTGTAGTCCACAGCGGTAACATCATAGCCGCAGGAGGCCATGGTGATCGCAAAAAATCCCGGGCCTGTGCCGATGTCCAGCACCTTCAGTTTTCTGCCAATCACGTCTGGCTTATAGCTGTTGATCAGGTCTTTCCATACATCCACTTTATAGCTGTTCAGCTCAGCCTCGTTTACCTCAGAATAGCCGTCTGCCCGGCCTTCCCAATAATTCTCGACTCTCTCTAAAATATTCTCCATTTTTAACGTCCCCTTTTGATTATTATCACGCTGCTTGTTCATTACAAAAAATAAAGCCACGAAGAACCAAAGCGGTCTGCAAACCGCAAAATAAGCCTTCATGACTTTGTATATACAGGTATTAACTTGTGAATATTTTCTCATATTTGACGGTCGTTGTCAATGGATTTTTAGATTTTTACTTTAAAAAAATGGACGCTATTTAAGCATTCTTTCCAGACGGTCCAGCGCTTCCAGAAAGTCAGACTCAAAGCAAGTATCTTTAAAAAAAGGAACATACCAGCGCACACTCTCGTCGTAGTATTTTTTCCGAAAGGCCTGGCTCGAATCCACGGTTGTTCTCAGGTTGTGAATCCTGTCCGCGCACTTTACATCTTTCGCCATGGCGTTGCGGTCAATCCCCCCCAGGTAGTCTGCCATGTCGTAGGGCTTGGGCTTGGTCAGCAGGATCACAGCGTCCAACACCTCCCGGTCACTGCGCTTTAAAATCTCTTCCTGGGTGGTGTCCGTATCCTCCAGCAGGTCATGAAAAAGAGCCGTGAGTAATGTATTATCGTTATAGCCCCGCTCCTGTAAATAAGCTGCCACCGCCACAGGATGGGTGATAAAGGGGATACCACCCCAGCGCAGCTGGCCCGCGTGTTTATCTGAAGCAAAGTCCAGAGCATCCTTTAAACGTGAATCGGTAATCTGAAACATAGTGCGCCTCCTTTTTAACATTATACCCTCTTTTGCATAAAATTACTATTGCCCGTAAAGCCCTTTCCAATCTAAAAGAGGCAAAGCCATCGCTTTACCCCTAATTGTTTTTATTATTTAAATGATTGAATTCTGCGATCAGACTGTTAATGATATGAATCTGATCGTCTGTTAAAAAGTCAAGATTAAAAACGCGCTCATCGGACAAGCCCAAAAGAAAATCGGTCGAAGTATTTAAAGTCACTGCTATTTTTCGCAGCACGTCGACAGACGGATACTTTGCGGAGGTCTCATAGGCCGAAACACTCCCCTTGGTAATCCCCAGTTTATCTGCCAGCTGCTGCTGCGTATATCCTTTTTCCTGTCTGAGTTGTCTGAGCTTTGATCCGAAATATACCATTTAGTTTTCTCCATCGCGTTTTTAATAACAATACCATTTGCTTGTATTCTAATAATAAACTAATATACCCTGAGTTGACTTTTTACCCGATGAGTGTTATTATTAGTATCATCATTAAAGGTATTATGAAGAAAAATAGTTAATGTCAATTGATGAACAATAAAGTTCACTATCTATGAGGCAGTTCCTTTCTCTGCCCACAGTGAAATCAGGCGGAAGCACTTCTCTCTTGGTATCCAAAACTGCTCCACACCATTTACTCGCTTCCGCCCAATAAAAAAATATAAAAAGTGCCGGTTGGAAGCCTCCAGCCAGCACTTTTTTTAGAATACATCAAAGCTTTTCTTAAGAATTTTCACTTCATCCCACACAGCTTCTGCCATTTGGGCCGCGCCGCAGCCATTTCTCTTATTCTCTAAAGAAATTTATCCTGACAGGCTAATCTTTTCCACTCCTCCTGACCTGTATTTCATTCACGACCGTACGAAACGGGCGGCCGTGACGAAGTGGAGGCTGCGGCGCAGCGAAGAACCAGCAATGGATTTTCTGGATGCCCCAAATCGCGGTACTCTTACCTCACAGCTTCGATGGTCTGCGCAACTCTGTACAAATTTGTCTGGTCATGAGACCATAGGCGCGGCTCGGTAAAGTGCCGCGCTCTGCGGCGGGACAGGTAAAAAATCCATTGCTTCCTCAAAGAATTGACAAGATGATATACAGCTCTGTTAAATTTGATAAGATTTATACTGCCCTCTCGCTCTTAGGCGCTGCACCACAAAGCCACCATTTGCAGAGGAGCCGAAGGATATTCCTTTTCCATGGCGCGAGCAGGGTACTTTACCGAACTGAGCCTGCGGTCTCATTGAGAAAGAAGGTTGTACATTTTTCGCAGACCGCCGAAGCTGTGAGGTAAGAGTACCCTGATTGCGTCGCATCACTGGAATATCCTTCGACGGATTTTAGCTGCACTTTTTCACGACCGTCCGTTTCATACGGTCGTGTTCTCTTTAGCGGGCAGCTCCAAGGTCACAGTTGTGCCCTGACCTTCCTCGCTTGTGACCGTCAGGCCAATGCCGTGGCGCTCGGCAATCTCTTTGGCAATGGGCAGTCCCAGACCGGTTCCCTCGGCATTTTCCTCGGACAGGGTTTTATAGAAGCGTTCAAAAATATGCTTCTGATCCTCCGCGCTGATGCCACAGCCGTGATCGGTAATGGTGAGGATATTCTCAGACAGGCACATTTCAATCTGCCCGCCCCATGGTGAAAATTTGATGGCGTTGCTCATGGCAATCATCAGCAGCTGTCTCAGCCGCAGGTAATCACCCTGCATAAAGTAAAGGCCTGTGTCCATCTCTGTGGTGACAGTCAGTTCCTTCTCCTTTGCCATATTCTGGGCACTGCGCCGCACCTCGCTGATAATATCACAGAGATTCACCCGCTCCAGGTTCAGCCGGAACTCGGCATTCTGGAGCCTGGACAGGTCCAGCAGGTCATTGACCAGCCGTTTAAGGGCCAGACTTTCCGCGTACATTTCCTGATGATAGGCGGCCACCTGATCCGGGTCTGTCACCACGCCGCCGGCCAGAGCCTCTAAGGAGCCGCAGAGCACGGTCACCGGGGTTTTAAGCTCATGGGAGATATTTGAGAAAAAGGTCTGCTGCATTTTCTGGAACCGCTCATGCTCCTCGCTGGAAAGCTTGAGCTGATGGCTCAGGGTATCCAGCGAACCGGCCAGCTGCCCGATCTCATCCTGGCGCTCAATATGGCTGGCAGCGGTATAGTCGCCCCCGGCCAGCCGCCCGGCCATTACCTGCATTTCTTTCATAGGCTTTGTAAAGCTGCGAGCCAGAAGCACCGCAAAGCCAATCCCGATCACCAGCGCCACACACAGGCTGATGGCCAGGGTTTTAAAGCCCTCGTTGGCTGCGCTTTCAATGCCCTCCACCGGCGAGTGGAGCAGCACCACAGCCTGTATATTGCCCGAGCTGTCCCGGACCGGCGCACCCACTGTCAGCGTCGGGGTATTTAACAGGCCCGAGAAGCCTTCGCTCGCAGTGACCTGCCCGCCAAAGGCCTGATCCACCACGGTTTCGGCGTCGGCCGGCAGATCGGCGTAGTTATAGGTAGATGCCGGGGCCTGATGACCTTCGTGGGTGGTGGGAGTTACCAGGTTGTGGTCGGCGTCCACGACCCACACATCTGCCATGGCAATATCATCCAGAAAACGGATGTAGGCTGCGTAGCCCAGCCCATTACCGCCCCCGCTTCCTGTCCCGCTGCCGCGGTTTCCCTCGCCATGCTTCCCGGATCCGCTGCCCTCGGCGGATATAAAGGTGCCAAAGGTATTCGCTATGGCCGCGGCCCGATCCTCCAGCTGCTTCTGGGTCAGGGTGATATTCTGCTTTTTAAACAGCAGAAAAAACACCGAGCCTGCCACCAGCGCAAAGGCCAGAAGGGCCAGTGAGAAATAGAGCCCCAGCTTAAAAGCAATGCTACGCTTCCTCATCGTTCACCTCGAAACGGTAACCCACACCCCAGATCGTCGCGATGCTCCACCCGGGGTGGTCCCGCTTGTCCAGCTTGGCCCGCAGTCGCCGGATATGGGAATCGACGGTGCGGTTATCACCGTAATAGTCATAGCCCCAGACAGCGTCCAGCAGGTTATCCCGGGAAAAGACCTTCTGCCGGTTGGCGGCAAGGGTCCAGAGCAGCTCTGTCTCCTTTTTAGTCAGTGGTATCGCCTCACCGTCCACAGTTGTCGTATAGGTGTCCAGGTCAATGGTCAGGCCCCTGTAGCTGAAAAACTGGAGTCTGGCCCCGCCGTCCCGGGACAGTCGCCGTAAAATGGCCCGCACCCGCGCCATAACCTCTCCGCCGGAAAAGGGCTTGACAATATAGTCATCCGCCCCGATGTCCAGCCCCATGATCTTCTCAAAGTCTTCGCCCCGGGCTGTTATCATGATGATCGGAACGGCTGATTCCTCCCGTATTTGTCTGCAAACCTCAAAGCCGTCAAGCTTTGGCATCATCACATCCAGCAGGATAACCGCCGGAGCTTCCCGCCTGTAGGCGGCGAGGGCCTCCTCACCGTCATAGGCGACGACAGGCTCAAAGTCCTCCTTGCGCGCGTAGGCAGTGAGCACTGCTGTGATCTGCCTGTTATCATCCGCGATCAGCATTTTTTCCATATTTTTTACCTCGCATAAATTTCCTTACGCCTATTATACCCCAGAAGTATGACAAAAGGATGACGAAAGTCAGACGGTTGTCAAATTTGAAATGTATATGCAAAATTAAAGCAAGAAGCAATCCGGGTGGAAGGTGGAAAGTTGAAGGTGGAAGGTTAACGAACCCTTTGGCTGACGCCAAAGCGATTAAGCAGGATACGACGCCTTCGAGGCCTGCCCCATGGCTTGCCGCCTTACGGACAAACTGAAGCAGGTATCGTGCCGCCAGGGCAGATCAAATGTCGCGGAACCACGGGGCGTGGTCCCCTACAGATTACAGTCCAGGCGTCCATTAGCGGCCGCAGGCCGCATCCAATCAAATCTGCCAGCGGCAGATTTGCACCTGAACTTTCCACTTTCCACCTTCAACTTTCAACTGGTCAAGCTTCTTTTTAACGCTTTTCCTTTTCATGATAACATTTATCTACATTCTAAAATCGCCTGTACCTTTCAATTCGATCACCACCCGGCCATGCCCTGTCTGGGAATCATTCTCCAGGCGCAGGCTGCCGCCATGCTGTCTGATAATGCTGTCTGTAATGTAGAGCCCCATGCCATAGTGTTTTTGGGCGCTCCTGCTTTTGTCGCCCATGTAAAATTTATGGGCTGCGTTTTTGAGCGCGTCTGCGCTGAACCCTGGCCCGCCGTCTGTGACGGTTATGGAAAGCACACGGCTGTTTCCCTCGGCCTTGAGGCTGAGGCTGCCGCCCTTTGGCGTATAGTCGGCGCCGTTGGCGATGATGTTCATCACCGCGCGGTTCAGCAGTCCGCTGTCGCCGGTAAAGGCTTCCGGCAGGTGCTCCGTGTCAAAGCACAGGCGAATCTGCCTCCTGGCCGTATAGCCCTCAGCCTGTTTTTTTATCTGCTCCATAAAGGCCCTGGCCGGAATAACCTCTGGGTTCAGGTTCCAGGCTGCCCTGTCCTGCGACACCTCCATCAAAAGGCGTGTGTACTCCTCAATGACCTCTGCGTTATCGTGGATATAGCGGACACACTCGGCCTGCTCCCCGTTCAGGTTGTCCTCTGTGAGCAGCTCGCTGTTTCCTTTTATAATGGTCAGCGGCGTCTTGATATCGTGGGCCAGCGCGCTGATCTGCTCTTTCTTTTCCTGCTCCTCACGCCACTGTTTCTGAAGTGATTCCTTCAGGGCGAGGCGCATATCATCCATGGAGCTAAGCACCTGGTTAAACTCCCATATACCAGATGGGCCGGCTCTGTATTCCAGATCCTGATTCCGGATGGCATTTGTGGCCTCCATAAGCGGAGCCAGCTCGTTTTTCAGGCGTTTGCTGAATGCTCTGGTCGCTAAAAAAACCACCAGAATATAGAGTGCCGCCGCCGTAATGATAACCGCATTCATCAGCCGCTCCGGAGAGGGAAGCTTCTGGTTTAGGGCTTCGTCCTTATAGGAGGCCTTGATATAGTATTGAAGGACACAAACCCCATCGTCTCGGGGAATCTGATAGTAAAACCGATCGCCAAAGAGGTTCTGACCTCTCTGGACATACTCCCGGGACTCTGCCAGCATTTTCTGATCCATGTTGGTATCAAGCACCTGACCATCGTGGCTGATAAGCGCGTAGCGGCTCCCCGCCGGGACAAGGGACGGGTCAAAGGGATCCGCGGCCTGTATGGCCTCCTTCTGATCCCTGATCGCGTTCTCCACAGTATTGGCCGGGACGAACTGGTCCGATGTGATAATCTCAGCCAGAGCGCCGGCCGCCATAGCCAGCATTACCACAAAGGATAAGACGAGCAGGCAGGCATAGGTCAGAATAATCCTGCTGATCTTTTTAGGGTGCTCTCTCATTGCCATTTATACCCAATCCCCCAGACAGTCTCGATGGGGGCGCAGCCATAAACGCTCAGCTTTGCCCGGATATTTTTGACATGCTCCGCGATGGCAGAGCTGTCTCCCTCGCCCTCATAGCCGTACACCGCCTCGTAAATCTGCTCCTTGGAAAAGACCTGGCCATGGCTTCTGGCCAGAAATTCACAGATGGCGTACTCGCTTTTGGTCAGAGATACCTTCTGCTCTCCGATCATCATCTCATGGGCGCCGAGGTTAAACCTTATGCCGTCCAGGCTCAGTACGCTTCGCTTTTCACGCTTTTCACGCCGCAGATGGGCCGCCACCCTGGCCCTCAACTCGCCATTGCCAAAGGGCTTTGTGATGTAATCATCCCCGCCGATCCCCAGACCGTACATAATATCCTTTTCCATGGTTTTGGCTGTCAGAAAAAGGATGGGACAGTCCACATTGTCCCGAAGCTCCCGGCAGAGGGTAAAGCCGTCAGTTCCGGGCATCATCACATCCAGAAGGATGAGATCAAAGGCTTCCAGCCCGTTCATGGAAAGCGCTGCCGGGTCCGACAGGGTCTTCACCTGATGACCATCCTTTTCCAGCACACGCTTCACCAGATTTAAAATGCCTTTTTCATCGTCGACTGCCAATATTCTTGCCATGGTGTCCCCTCCTGTTGTTTCCATATTTCTACCACCAGTATAGCCTTTTGTGCCCCGGTGCACAAGGATTAATTATTCGCTGGCGCTTCTCCCCTCCCAACGCTTAAACCAGAGCAGACAGAGCGCAAAAAGGAACAAGGTGGCGCAGCCGACAGCCAGCCATCCCACGGTGTTTTCGTTCTGGATAAACGCGAGTCCTTCCACCGTCGGGACTGTCAGGGCTTTTATAACAGCCATGTCGCAGAAGCGCACGCCCCAGCCCCAGGGAATAAAATACCAGATTCCTTCCCCGAGGCCTGTCAGCATCAGCGCCGCTACCAGCGAACCGGCAACCCCCACAGAAATGGACGCGCCCTTGCCAAAGCGCAGGCTGATCCAGAGATGGAGTAAATATAAAAATAAATTAGAAGCAAACAGAGCGCCTGCCAGCTTCAGATAGAGCAGTGCCGGCACAGCCTGCTGGCCCGGCAGCAGGGCAAAGCCTGCTCCGTAAAGGCCGACAGCCGCCACCAGCGCGCCAAGCCCCAGAACGGCGAGGAAACCAAACTTGCTCAAAAACGGAACCAGCCTGGACGGCAGCACGCCGAGCATGTTCTGGAAACCACCGGCCTGCTCCTCCTGGGAGGCCGCCATGCCGCAGACAATCCCGATAAGCATCGGAAAGGCCAGCGCCAGCGCCTCGAAATAGAAGGTCACCAAAACCTCAGTGCTCCATGCCGACAGTACACTGTAAAAAAGAAAAAGGCACACCCCCACAAGGGGGATGATCAGGTGCAGCCACAATAGGGGCGTGTGTTTTATTTTAAGGGATTCGGCCTTCAAAGACCTGAAAAAGCTTTTCATTTATGCCGCCTCCTTTTTGCTGAACCAGCGCACACAGAGAAGCGTCAGAGCTGCGCACAGTACCAGAGACAGCACAATCGCCACTGGAACCACGCTCATGTCAAGCAGAGGGCTTCCGGGCTCCACCAGCAGGTTATTCGGCCTGATGCCCAGTACCGGGCACATCGCCCGGGGTGTCCATGAGTATGGGATCATAAACCAGAAGCCCTGCTCTGCCAGTATGACACCCCCGACGGTTCCCACACCGACATTGAGCAGCACTGCCCCCAAAAAGCCAAGCTTTTTAGCGAGGATAAAGCAAAGGGGGATCTCCCACACACTGGTCAGAAAGACCACCGCCATCCCCAATATCATGGGTAAAATAGTGTCTGAGAGCGGCAGGGTTGTCCCCTGCCAGAAAAAACTTTTGATGCCGGTACCCAGAATAATCCCCAGGAGCACCACCCCGCAGGACATCAGGACATAAAAAGCGGCGACGCCCATTTTAGCCAGCCAGGAAGCCCTGAGATCGACAGGCACGGTGTACAGGTTCTGGTATTTAAGCTTTTTATTCCCATCCTTCTGGTTGGAGAGCGCCGCGAACAGCGCGATACAGCCCGGGTAGATCAGCGTATACCACCAGTTAAAGGCATTGATCTGATAGTAACCAAAGCCAAAGGTAAAGCTCAGAAGTATGAGCCCCAGGGGCCCAAGAAAAATCAGCTTGCGGCTGAAAGTCCGTTTAAATTTCAAATTTTCTGCCTTCATCAGATTCAGCATGATGTATCGCCCCCCTCCTGCGCGCGGCTGTTTTTAACGACCTGCATAAACAGAGCCTCCAGGTCCTCGCCTTTATGAATCTTTGACTGGTAGCCCAGTACGCCGTCGCTGATAATGCCGATATCATCGGCCATGAGCTCAACCTCTGAAAGGATATGGCTCGACAGTATCACGGTGATCCCATGCTTTGGAAAGGAACGGATCAGCTCACGCAGCTCCTGGATTCCGATGGGGTCCAGACCATTGGTCGGCTCATCCAGAATCAGCAGCTTCGGGTTTCCCAGCAGCGCCAGGGCAATCCCCAGCCGCTGTTTCATCCCCATGGAGAACTGCCCGGCGCGCTTGCTGCCTGTGTTCTTGAGGTCAACAAGTTTCAGCACCTGCCCGATCCGCTTTTCAGGAAGCCCCAGCAGAGTTGTGCGGACCTTCAGGTTCTCCTCAGCCGTCAGATTGTCATAAAGGGGCGGCCATTCGATCAGGACACCCATGTTTTCAAGATCCTTTCTGGACCAGCTGTGCCCGTTAAAAATGATCTCTCCAGCAGTGGGGCGCAGCATACCGGTCATCATCTTAAGCGTGGTGGACTTGCCCGCCCCATTGGGGCCCAGAAGGCCGTAAATCGTATTTTTTCTTACCCTGAGGTTTAACTTTTTGACAGCCTCTGTTTTCTTAAAGCTCTTGCTCAGAGCCCGTGTTTCCAACAAATATTCAGTCATATTATCGCTCCTTACTTCTTTTGATGGCTCTAGTATATAATGCAATTTTCAGGATTTTATAAGGATTTTGAAAATTTTATGGTATAATTGAAAAAACATCTTTTTAACCCATCATCGGAGGATTTTAATGACTCAAATTAAAACTGAAATCCACGCGCTGCTGCCGGAAATCATCCTGCTGAGGCGGCAGCTCCACCAGAATCCTGAGCTGAGCCTTGAGGAATACCAGACCGCGGACTGCATCGAGGCCCACCTGGACGCCCTGTCCATCCCTCACCGCCGTGTCGCGCCCACCGGTGTGGTCGCTGACCTCATCGTCAATCCAGATTACCCCACCACTGCCATCCGGGCCGAAATCGACGCGCTGCCCATTGCCGATGAAAAAGCAGTGCCTTACGCCTCCCGGACGCCGGGCGTATCCCACGCCTGCGGCCATGACGGGATCACTGCCCTTACCCTGGGGCTGGCCCGGCTTTTAAGCGCGCACAGGGACGCGCTGTCCACCAATATCCGTTTTCTTTTTGAGCCAGCCGAGGAAACCGGCCGCGGCGCCAGACTGCTGATTGACGGCGGCGCGCTGGAATCGCCAAAGCCTGACCAGCTCATCATCTTTCATTTCGCCAACTCTGAGCCCTTTGGCATGGAAATACAGCAGGAGGCTTCGACGGCCACGGTCGCGGGCCTCAAAATCGAGGTTACAGGCTCCTCAGGCCACTGGGCCGAGTCCTCTCTGGGCAACAGCGCCGTCAGCGCGGCTGCCTCATTGTTATGTGATATTGAGGGGCTCAACGCCACAGCCGTCACTCAGAAACCTTTCATTATCGGCTTTGGAACCATCAGCGGCGGCGTCAAATCCAACGTTATTCCTGACACCTGCGCCATGGAGGGGACCCTGCGCGCTTTTACAGAATCAGACTTCGATCTCCTGTTCTCAGCCATCCGGCGCATGGCTGAAAGCACCGAAAAGCGCACCGGCACCCAGATCCGCGTCAGCCTGTCCCACAGGACGCCTGCTGTCATCAACGATCCCCGGCTTATCCAAAAGGGCTGTGCCGCGGGCAGGGCGGTCTTTGGCGGCCGCTGTGTCCTCTCCGGTTCACCTTTTCTGGTCGGCGACAATGCGGGCTGGTATTTTAAGGATATTCCGGGCCTGCGCATTGTTTTCTTTGCCTCCCAGGACACTGCGCCCAATTATCCTATCCACCACCCCAAGTTTGACTTTAACGAGGGCATCTTCGGCCCGGCGCTGGAAATGCTCTACAGAATGCTTCTCGCACTTTAGACGACCGTCCGTTTCGTACGGTCGTGACACACACTAACCAAGGAGAATATAATATATGCGTAAAACAGAAAAAAGCTGGGTTAAGGGCGCGGCCATTCTCGCCGCTGCCGGTATCTTTGTAAGACTGATCGGCATCCTTTTCCGTATTCCCATCAGCAACCTGGTGGGCAGCTACGGCAATGGCATTTTCTCAAATGTCTTCAGTATTTACAGCCTCCTGCTGATGGTATCCACCGTCGGCTTTCCGGTGGCTGTCTCCAAAATGATTTCAGAAAATGTGGCCATCGGAGACTTCAGGGCTGTCACCAATGTTTTCAAGGTCTCCCTGCTCACCCTCTTTGTGCTGGGCGGGCTTTCCAGCCTTTTCCTGTTTTTTGGGGCCAGCTGGCTCATCGGGGTGACCAACTGGCCACCTGAAAGTATCTATGCCATTCAGGGCATTGCCTTCTCCCCGCTGATCGTGGCGGTCTGTTCTGTCTACCGGGGCTACTTTCAGGGTTTTCAGAATATGCTGCCCACGGCCATCTCCCAGGTAATCGAGCAGGTTGTCCGCATTGTGCTGGGCGTCTTTTTATGCTGGTACTGTGTGGTCATGCTGCAAAACGTCAGCCTTGGCGTTGGCGGTGCTTATTTGGGAACCACCATCAGCAGTCTGGCGGCCTGCCTGCTTTTAATCGTCTGGCATTTTTATTTTACCCGAAAGCACAAAACACTGCTGCTCAAAACCAGCCGCAAGACTCCCCTGTCCCGCAAAAGGATTTTGAAACGCCTGGTGCTCATCGCTGTTCCGGTTACCCTGACCTCTGCCATGATTACCTTTTTCTCCTTTGCCGACGCCATGATGTATGTCGACCGGCTGGCGCTGGCCGGGTTCGATTCCTACACAGCCACAGCCCTCATGGGGGACTTCTCCTATGCCGATACCTTTGTCAACATCCCTTTGAGCATCAGCGCCACCTTCGCTGCGGCCATGATCCCCGCCATCTCGGAATCCTTTGCCCTCAAAGATCAGGCCGGGATCAACGAGCGCATCAATACCGCTATCCGGCTGGTTGTGCTGGTGGCCCTGCCCTGCTGTATCGGCCTGTCTGTGCTCTCAGACGGTATCTTCACGCTGATCTTCCCCCGCTCTGAGCACGGCGCGGCCATCATGGAGGTCTATGCCTTCGCGACCATTTTTATCATGCTGTCCAATACCTTCCAGAGTATTTTACAGTCCATTGACCGCTTTATCATCCCGCTCATTGCGCTGTTGGGAGCCTCCGTGGTGCGCATTGGCTGCAGCTATGTATTCATGGCTATCCCCGCGCTCAATATCTACGGGGTTGTCCTGAGCACAATGCTGACCTTTATCTTTTTAATGGTTGTCAATTTCCTGTTTATCCGCCGCTACACCCGTGTTCGCCTGAGCTATACAAGCACCCTGGTCAAGCCCTTTATCGCCTCAGCCATCATGGGCATGTCGGCTCTTGGCTGCTACAATTTTCTGCTGCCCCATACTGGCAATACCGTCTCGGTTCTGGCCGCCATTGCTGTGGCTGCGGTCATCTACTTCTTTTTGATCATTTTCTTCGGTATCCTCAGCGAAGATGAGCTGGAACTGCTGCCAGGCAAACGGCTTTTACTGCCCCTTGTGAAAAAAATACAGAAGCTGGCGCCCCTAAAAACAGTGGATAATTAAAAAATGGATAGCGGATAGTTCAACTGCAAATCTGCCAAAGACAGATTTGATCAGATTACGGCCTTCACCATACTTCAAATCCCTTTTACGCAGTAAAAGTGCTCATTAACTATCCACTATCCATTATCAACTATCAACTAAGCAGTCCTCTCCTCAGCGCTTTAACTTCTTATGCCAAAGATTGCCGGCCTCCCATCACCCTGTCCGCATCGGTTATCTCACGGAGCACCCTTGCCGGGTTGCCGGCTGCCACCACATTATCCGGTATATCCCTTGTCACCACAGAACCGGAGCCAATCACGACATTGCTGCCAATGGTTACTCCCGGGTTGATGGTGGTATTGCCGCCGATCCACACGTTGTCCCCGATGGTCACAGGGCTGCCGCCCTCCTGAAGCGTATTGCGCTCATCACTGACCATTGGATGCCAGGCCGTAAAAATACAGACGCGGGGCGCCATAAAACAGTTATCTCCAATGGTAATCGGGCAGACATCCAGGAAAACAGCGTCAAAATTGACGTACAGGTTATCTCCGGCGGTGATGTTATAGCCGTAATCACACTTAAAGCTCGGCTGTACCATGGGGTTTTTGCCAAGTCGGCCAAAGAGCTGCCCGATGAGCAGCTGGCGGTGCAGCGGCTCGTATTCTGTGGTTAAATTAAATTGGCGGCAGAGCTCGTGGGCCTTCATCCGCTCTGCGGTCAGCTCGGGCGTCTCGGCACAGTAGAGCTGCCCGGCCAGCATTTTTT
>CAUEUD010000027.1 GCA_959020865.1 Eubacterium limosum
TTTTTTTTTCAAGCCAAAGAAGGCTATACAGGTAATGAACGGTGACTTGAGTTCAAACGTTTTCTCCTCCGAACTAAAAAAAAGGCACCATGTTGGGCAAGGCGGCATTAAACATAAAATGACTGCCACCATTTTCAAAATGCTCGAAGAAAAGGGTATCCCGACACATTTCATCGAACTGCTGTCAGACAATGAACAGCTGGTTAAGGCTGTTACCATCTTCCCACTGGAAGTGATCATCCGCAACACCGCTGCCGGCTCCATCTGCAAGCGCCTTCCATTTGAAGAAGGACAGGCACTCGAAGCCCCAATCTTTGAATTCTGCTATAAGAATGACGACTACGGCGATCCAGTCATCAACGACAATCATGCCACTGCCCTGAAACTGGCAACCCAGGAAGAGCTGGACGCTATCCGCGAAATGACCATGAAGATCAATGATATTCTGAAAGCATACTTCCTGGAAAAGGGCATTAACCTGATCGACTTCAAGATTGAGTTTGGTAAAACCAACGACGGACAGATTGTTCTGGCCGATGAAATCTCACCAGATACCTGCCGTTTCTGGGATGTAAACACCGGAGAAAAACTGGATAAGGACCGTTTCAGACGTGACCTCGGCGGTATTGAAGAAGCTTACGAAGAAATGTTAAAGAGAGTCAACGGCTAATCGCCCCGTACTCATTACGATTTGTCAACAGACTGCACGGAGCTGGCGCAAAACAGCGCCTGCTCCAAAGAAATATTTACGGAATACGGTATAGAGTGTGTTTCAATGGATGACAGCATGATTCCATTTTTGGAGGAAGAACGAATCAATGAGAGAAGACAAATTTCATGACGAATGTGGCGTCGTAGGTGTGTATTGTAAGAGTCGTGAGACAAACTGCGCTTCTTATATCTATTATGGCTTGTATGCGCTTCAGCACAGGGGGCAGGAGAGTGCGGGCATCTCGGTTAACCGTGATGGCAGGATCACAACCCATAAGGATCTCGGCCTTGTGGCGGATGTCTTTAAGGGGAATGTCCTCAAATCCATGAAGGGGAACCTGGGAATCGGCCATGTGCGCTATTCGACATCAGGCGAGGGCGGTGTGACCAACGCCCAGCCGTTAACGGTCAGCCTGAAATCGACCCAGATTGCTCTGGCTCACAATGGCAACCTGGTAAACGATAAGGCCCTGAGGGATATGCTGGAGGATTCCGGCGTTGTTTTCCAGACCACCATCGACACAGAGGTCATGGTTGATATTCTGGCAAGGGGCCTGCGCCACGGCGTGATCGAGGCCATCCAGCGTATGGTTGAGATCATCAAGGGTGGTTTTGCGCTGGTGATCACACTGGAGGATAAGCTCATCGGTGTCCGCGACCCATACGGCCTGCGTCCGATCTGCCTTGGCAAAAAAGATGACATGTACATGCTCGCTTCTGAGAGCTGTGCCATCGACGCCATTGGCGGCGAGCTGATTCGCGACCTGAACCCGGGTGAAATTGTCGTCATTGATGAAAATGGTATTCAGAGCTATGGGCAGAATAACTGGGCCAGCAAGAGAGCCTGTATTTTTGAGCAGATTTACTTTGCACGTCCCGACTCTGTCATGGAAGGGCGCAGTGTTTACCAGGCCCGCCATACCGCTGGGCGTATTCTGGCCAGGGAAAGCCCTGTGGAGGCAGATGTGGTGATCGGTGTGCCGGATTCGGGTATTCCGGCAGCCATCGGCTATGCGGAGGAATCGGGCATTCCCTACGGCATGGGTCTGATTAAAAACAAATACAGCGGGCGGACCTTTATCCAGCCCAACCAGAAGCTGCGTGAAGAAGGCGTGCGTCTGAAGCTGAATCCACTGAGAGATACCATTGAGGGCAAGCGGGTAGTCATTATTGACGACTCCATCGTGAGGGGGACAACCTCCAAACGGCTTGTTGAAATATTGAGAAGCGGCGGCGCAAAGGAAGTGCATTTTCGCGTGACCAGTCCGCCGGTATCCCATACCTGTCATTTTGGCATTGATACCCCAAAACGTAAATATTTGATCGGCGCCAAGAAATCTGTGGAAGAAATCCGCGGGATTCTGGGTGCGGACTCACTGGCCTATATCAGCCTCGACGGCTTAAACGAATCCGTCGGAGGCGGCACAGAGTACTGCCGGGCCTGTTTTGACGGCGACTACCCCATGGAAGTCCCTGTCTTAAAAAAAGATGATTAAAAGGAGAGAAAAGATGGCACAAACAGATGCTTACAAGGCAGCAGGCGTAGATGTCGAGGCTGGTTATGAATCTGTCAAGTTAATGAAAGCAGACGTTCAAAGAACGTTTAACCAATATGTTTTATCTCATTTAGGAGGCTTCGGCGGTTTGATCGAGCTGCCCGAGGGCTACAAGAAGCCCGTCCTGGTTTCCGGTACCGACGGCGTCGGCACCAAGCTGATGATTGCCTTCATGATGGATAAGCATGATACCATCGGTATTGACGCGGTGGCCATGTGTGTGAATGATATTTTATGTCAGGGGGCAAAACCTTTGTTTTTCCTGGATTACATTGCCTGCGGCAAAAATTATCCGGAAAAAATCGCGCAGATTGTAAGCGGTGTGGCTGAGGGCTGTGTCCAGGGCGGCATGGCGTTAATCGGCGGCGAGACCGCTGAAATGCCGGATATGTACAGTCTGGATGACTATGACCTGGCCGGCTTTGCCGTTGGCGTTGTCGAAAAGGATGAAATCATCACAGGTCAGAGCATCGCGGAAGGGGACGTTCTGGTCGGCCTGCCGTCCTCCGGCGTTCACAGCAATGGCTTCTCACTGGTGCGCAAGCTGCTCTTTAAGGACCTGAAGATGGATGTCCATACGAAGGTTGACGAGCTGGGCGGCACCCTGGGTGAAGCGCTGCTCACCCCGACCCGTATCTATGTCAAGGCTGTTGAGGATCTGCTGAAACCTTACGGCGTTAAAGGCATGAGCCATGTTACCGGCGGCGGCTTCTACGAAAACATTCCGAGAATGATCCCGGACGGCCTGTGTGCCAAGGTGGATACCGCTGCCATCGACACCCTGCCAATCTTCAAGTTTATTCAGGAAGCGGGCAATATCACAGATGAAGCCATGTACTCTACCTTTAACATGGGAATCGGTCTGGTTTCTGCATTGCCAGCGGATCAGGCGGACGGCTTTGTGCAGGCCTTGAAGGATAAAGGTGAAAAGCCTGTGGTTCTTGGCGAAGTGGTCAGGGGCGACGAAAAGATTATCTTATGACAAAAATAGGCGTACTGGTGAGCGGCGGAGGGACAAACCTTCAGGCCGTCATCGACAGGGTTCATCATAAATCGGGAGAAATCGCGGTTGTCATTGCCAACAATGCGGACGCTTATGGTCTGACAAGAGCGCAGAACAGCGGGATACCAACCGCTGTGGTGCTGGAAAAGGATTTTGAAGATTATGACGCCTTCAACGCCGAGATTATCCGGATATTAAAGGATAAAGGCGTTGAGCTGGTCGTGCTGGCAGGCTACATGAAGATCATTACCCCGGCCTTTGTGGAAGCCTACCCCAATAAGATTGTCAATATCCACCCGGCCTTGATCCCATCTTTTTGCGGTGAGGGATATTATGGGCTGCACGTGCACGAGGCGGTCATTGACTACGGCGTTAAGGTCACGGGCGCAACGGTTCATTTTGTAAATGAGGAGGCGGACGCAGGCCCGATCATCGCTCAGAAAACCGTTGAGGTTGCGGACGATGACACACCGGAATCCATTCAGAAAAAGGTGCTTGAAATTGAGCACACACTGCTGCCCTGGGTGGTGGAGCAGTATTGTCTGGGCCACATAACTGTAGAGGGCAGAAAAACGAAGATAGTCAGTGAACAATAGGGTTTGCTGCGGTTTAAATAAAACGATCAAAAATTTGGAGGAGAAACTATGAGAGCTTTAATCAGTGTATCAGACAAAACGGGTATTGTTGAATTCGCACAGAAGCTGGCCGGTATGGGCTGGGAAATTCTGTCCACCGGCGGTACTGCAAAAGCCCTGCGTGAAGCGGGTGTGGATGTTATCAGCGTTTCCGACGTTACAGGCTTTCCGGAATGCCTGGACGGTCGCGTCAAGACCCTGCATCCCAAGATTCACGGCGGTATCTTAAATATCCGTGACAATGAAGACCATCAGAGACAGATCAAGGAGCTGGGCATCACACCCATCGACCTGCTGGTCATCAACCTGTATCCTTTCAAAAACACCATCTTGAAGGAAGGCGTTGCCTTTGAGGACTGCATTGAAAATATTGATATCGGCGGACCGACCATGCTGCGTTCAGCTGCCAAAAACTTTAACGACGTTACGGTTGTGGTAGATCCGGAAGATTACGATGTTGTATTAAACGAGCTGGAAAAGGATGGCGCCACCAGCTATGACACCCGTTACCGGCTGGCGTTAAAGGTTTTTGAAACCACCGCGGCCTATGATACCATGATCTCAGATTTCCTCAGAAAACGTGTCGGCGGAGACGTTTTAAAAGATACCGTCACCATGACTTACGAAAAAGTGCAGGATCTCCGCTATGGCGAAAATCCGCACCAGAAGGCGGCGTTCTACAAGGAAATCGGCGTGACCAGGGGTGCTCTGACAGCTGCTGAACAGCTTCAGGGCAAGGAATTATCCTACAATAATATTAACGACACCAACGGTGCCCTTGAAATCCTGAAGGAATACACTGATGAACCGACCATCGTTGCGGTTAAGCATGCAAATCCCTGTGGTGTGGCCAGTGCCGAAACCATTTCAGAAGCCTACAGAAAGGCCTATGAAGCGGACCCAACCTCCATTTTTGGTGGAATTATCGCATCAAACCGTGAGATTGACGCAGATACGGCAAAACAGATGGTTGAAATCTTCCTCGAAGTCATTGTAGCGCCAGCTTATACCGACGAAGCTCTGGAAGTGCTGGGCACCAAGGAAAACCTCCGCGTGCTCAAGCTGGATGATATTCTGTACAGCGAACCAGGCTATGAAACCAAAAAAGTACTCGGCGGCCTGTTAATCCAGGAACGTGATACCAAAGATTATGAAAAGCTGGAGGTAGTCACAGACCGCAAACCTACCGACAAGGAAATGGAAGACCTGCTCTTTGCCTGGAAGGCTGTTAAGAATACCAAATCCAACGCCATCACCCTGGCCAAAGATAAATGTATGGTCGCCAACGGACCAGGACAGGTTAACCGGATCTGGCCGCTGGAAAACTGCATTGAACACGGCGGGGAAAAGGTAAAGGGTGCTGTGCTGGCATCGGACGCTTTCTTCCCATTTGACGACTGCGCTACCGCAGCGGCCAAGGCAGGCATCACAGCCATTATCCAGCCGGGCGGTGCAGGACGCGATGCAGACTCCATTAAAGTCTGTAATGAAAATGGTATTGCCATGGTATTTACAGGCATGCGCCACTTTAAACACAGCTAAGCTCAGAGGAGAAACGACATGAAAGTATTAGTAATCGGCTCGGGTGGACGTGAGCATGTGCTCACCTGGAAAATTGCCCAGAGCCCAAAGGTAGATAAAATTTACTGTGCCCCCGGAAACGGAGGCATGGCCAAAATTGCCGAATGTGTTGACCTTTCGGTGGAAGATATTGACGGCTGCGTAAAATTTGCCAGGGAAAAAGGCATTGACCTGACCGTTGTGGGCCCTGAGGTGCCGCTGGTAATGGGGATGACCGACGCCTTTGAGAAAGAGGGCATGCGGGTGTTTGGCCCCAACGCAAAATGTGCGGAGTTTGAAGGGAGCAAGGCCTTCACCAAGGATTTTCTCCTGCGCCATAACATTCCAACAGCCGCCTACAAGGAGTATACCAATCTCAATGAGATCATGAAAGATATCGGCGTTTACGGATTTCCGATGGTTATCAAGGCCGATGGACTGGCAGCCGGTAAGGGTGTGCTGATCGTAGAAAACGAGCAGGAAGCCAAAGACGGCATTAACATGATCATGGCTGACCATGAATTCGGTGATGCTGGCGACAAGGTTGTCGTTGAAGAATTTCTGACGGGCCGCGAAGCCTCCATGCTGTGCTTTGTCGATGGCAATGTCATTGTGCCTATGGAAAGCGCCCAGGATTATAAGCGCGCTTACGATAACGATGAAGGCCTGAACACAGGCGGTATGGGTACCTATTCTCCTAACGTTTTGTTTGATAACGCGGTGCTGAACAAGCGCATTGAAGAAACCATTCTGACACCGATTATTGAGGGCTTCAAGGCAGATGGTATGGACTTTAAAGGGATTCTTTTCATTGGTCTGATGATCGAAAATGATATGCCCAAGGTTCTGGAATTTAATGTCCGCTTTGGCGACCCGGAAGCCCAGAGTGTGCTCATGCGCATGGACAGCGATCTGGTGGACATCATGGAAGCCTGTATTGACGGAAAGCTTGCAGACTGTGATATCAAGTGGAAGGATGAAGCCGCAGTGACGGTAGTTCTTGCCTCTGGCGGATACCCGGGACCTTATGAAAAAGGTCTTGAAATCACTGGAATTGAGGATGTGGAAGGCTGCGAAGTATTCCACGCCGGAACAGCCCTCATGGATGGCAAGCTGGTAACCGCCGGCGGGCGTGTCCTCTGTGTTTCTGCCCTGGGTGACGACCGTGAGACAGCGAGAGCCAAGGTCTACAGCCAGATAGATAAAATTAAATTTGACGGCGCACGCTACCGGACAGATATTGCAAAAATGGACTGATGACAGTATAATAAAGGCACGCAAGGATATTTGCGTGCCTTTTTCTGAATAATCTGGAGGAGAATAACGTGTGGAGTAAAATAAAAAAGAATATCGCACTTGGGATATTTATCGCTGTTTTAGGCGCAGTGGTCGGAGCCGTTGTATGGTTTCTGCTGTGGCTGATGAATCTGGGCATTGACTTTTTCTGGATCGGACTGCCCGGGAAATTTAATATTCCAGTCTATAATCTGGTGATCTGCGGCGTCGGCGGGCTGCTTGTGGGGCTTTTGCAGACAAAGTTCGGCCCTTGTCCCAGTGAGCTCAGTGAAGACATGGCGGCCATCAAACAGGGCAAACGCCTGCCCTACGATAATCTGCCGGTCATCGCGGTCTGTGCGCTGGTACCCCTCATTTTTGGCGGCAGCCTCGGGCCCGAAGCTGGGTTGACCGGTGTGATCGCCGGCCTGTGCTTTTGGCTGGCTGACCGGTTTAAGTATGCCTATGAGGAAGTGGAAGACCTGGCGCAGGTCGGAATCGCTGCGACACTGGGTGTCATCTTTCACGCCCCTCTCTTTGGTTTTGTAAATCAGGTTGAGGACGAAAAGGGCGGGCAGGCTATCCCTAAAAATTCAAAGATTTTATTGTATTTTATCGCGATCTTTGCCGGCTTTGGTATTTACATTCTGCTGTCTGGATTGTTTGGCGGCGGTATGGGGCTTGGCCGTTTTGGGCACATCACTGTCGGGCGCAATGAGCTTCTGGCAATGCTGCCTCTTGCCCTTGTGGGCGCGCTCTGCGGTATTCTGTATTTTTATTTTGCCAAGGGTGTCAAGGTGATAACCGCTCCTCTTGAAAAACATAAGGTGCTCCTGGGAATTATCGGCGGTTTGGTTTTAGGCGGTGTTGGAATGCTGCTGCCCTTTACCATGTTTGCGGGCGAACATCAGATGGGTGAAATGATGGAAATCTGGCAGAATCTGCCCATATGGATGCTGTTTTTAACAGGGATTGTCAAGCTTTTAATGATCAATATCTGTATCGGTACGGGCTGGCGCGGTGGGAATATTTTCCCCATTATCTTTTCAGCGGTCTGTATAGGCTATGGCTTTGCCGCCCTTTTTCCAATGGTCGACGCGACCTTCTGTGTGGCTGTGGTAACCGCAGCAGTGGCTGGCGCCATTATGCGCAAGCCCATTGCAGTGGTCATGCTCCTGATCATCTGCTTTCCGGTGGATGCCATTATTCCCATGTGTGTCGGCGCCATCATTGCGGCGTCCATTCCTCTGCCTAAGCGATTCCGGCAGATGGCTGACGCTCAGGGAGAATAAATTAACACATAAAAAACACTCCACTTTTACAGTAAAGGGAGTGTTTTTTGTTTGTATCTATTCGCTTCTTTTACGTTTGATCAGGGCAATCACGCCGATGAGAATTCCGCCGCCGGCAAATAAGCCGATGATGGAAGGAATCATCCAGGTTGGAACATCCCCGTTCATCAGGGCAGCCTGACGGATACTGGTATCCGGGTTGGTGCCTGTAACAGTGGAGGCCAGCTTTTGTATAATATTACCGTCTCCGCTGCCGCCGTCATTGTAGGTCTGGGTGGTGCCAGCGCCTTCGTTTGAATCCAGTGCTTTTACTTCGATTTCGCAGGTTGCGGTTTTGCCGTTGGCTGTTGCTGCGGTAACGGATGCGGTGCCTTCCTTGATGGCCGTAACCTTTCCGTTTTCATCAACCGTTACGATGCTTGCGTCACTGGAGCCCCAGGTAACATCGGCATTGGTGACATTTACGGGCTTGACAGTTGCTTTTAAAGTGGTACTGGCATCTGGCTGAATTTTCAGATAGTCATTGGACAGCTTGACATCCGTTGCTGCCACCGGTGTTTTGACAGCTGCGTAGTAGCTGAAATGCGGTGCTTCAAAGGATACGGTTTTGCTGTCTTTGTCTGCTACAGCATTGTCAACAACATTTACCTCATCCTTACTGTCATCAAAATGAACGATTTTGATATCGCCATTATCCTTGTATTTTTCATTCAGATCAAGCTCAACGGAAACGGTTCCGCCTTCTGGCTGTTTTTCTTCATTTGTGGTTTTATCAATGGCTTTGATATCCATGATTTCCAGAATTTCGGCTTCCGGGTCCAGTTTGTTCTTTACAGCCTGATCCGCCTTATTTTTAACTTCATCGCTGACGGATGAAACCTTTAATTCCGCATCTGGCAGAACCTTGCTGTCTGCGGAGACCTTTACCTGGGTGCCATCCACATCCGCAGTTGCCTCGACTTTTTCAGGCTGAGGCGTGGGTTCAGGAGTCGGCTGAGCAGTTGGCTGAGGGGTTGGCGCTGCCGTTGGCTGAGGGGTTGGCTCAGGCGTTGGTGCTGCAGTCGGCTGAGGGGTTGGTTCAGGAGTCGGCTGAGCAGTCGGCTGAGGCGTTGGTTCAGGAGTTGGCTCTGCAGTTGGCTGAGGTGTCGGTTCAGGAGTTGGCTCTGGAGTTGGCTGAGGTGTCGGTTCAGGAGTTGGTTCTGGAGTCGGCTGAGGGGTTGGCTCAGGATCTGCATTGTCTAACAGATAAATATAACCCAAGAAATTGCCGCCCATGCTGTTGGCATTGTCATAGTCCATATAAAAATCACGATAGCTCCAGCCAGAGTTGGAGGTGACAACCTCATTGCCGTTGACTTCCTCAACAACAGCCACATGGCCGCACCAGCCATTGGTTATTGAGCCGTCCCATACGGCAATGGCGCCTACAGCAGGTTCAGACCCATAGGCAAAACCGCCGCGGCCTTCGTCGTAAAGCTCTTTATTGTCAGACCAGAAATATTTCGCATTGCTGCGGAAACTGCCCCAACCGTTAGGATTGCTGTTCACACGATTGTTTGGAAGGGGATAGCCCAGAATTTCGTAGGCACGGCCCCAGGCGTAGTAGGTACAATTACCTCCCGTCAAAGAGTTTAACTCAAACGGATTTCCACTGGACTGGCTGTAAGGATAAGAATAATAGTCCGGTTTTTCAGTCCTTGGTGAGAATTCCGCAGCCTTTACGGTCGGTGCAAATTGCAGCGAATAGGCAAACAATAGGCAGACGCATAAAAGCGAAGGAACAAATTTGTGAATAAATTTTTTCATGCTGTGATTCTCCTTCTGAAATGATTTCGTTAAGCATAATAATGTAAAATAATGAAGATCAGTTAACTGCTGGTAGGAAATATTATACCTTATTTCATACCGTATTTCCTTAAAATGTAACGAATTCTTAAAGAAGAAAATCCAATTGTAACAGAATTGCAAACAAAAAATATAGCTGCTGATTTTTAAGTTTTCAATAAGAGGCGTTTGTTAAAACAAAAGTCAATTCTAAAAGTTGAATGCCTAATTTTCCTGGGAACGGAGGATTTTATTGTGATAAACGACAAAGCCGCACAGGGCGGTAAGAATACCAGTAGCAATAATGATCAGCCGGACGTCAACCATATCCGCCAGGGGGCCAAAGACCGTCATGCCGATCGGAAAGGCTGTGGCGGCCATAATCTGGACAAGACTGAAAACACGGCCCTGCATGGCTTCCTCCACCCGTTCCTGAAGCAGGACGGTGATGGGCGCAGTGATAAAGGGAACGGTTAAGCCCACAAAGAGCATAAACCCTAAAAAAACAAGAAAAATTGGTGAGAGCCCGAGCCCAAGACTGAAGACACCACACAGGGTGCTAAAGACCATGATGGTGGTTACACGGCTCTTAAAGCCGCCCCAGGCGGCAATGAGGAGGCCGCCGATCATGGCGCCGACACTGTAGATGACTTCGTTGGCAGTCAGATACCAGACCTCACCGCCAAAGGTTCTGGCAATGAGGAGGGGCGTCAAAAAGGCTGTGGGTGTCACTAAAAACATGAGCAGCGCATAAAAAATAAGCAGCACCTTGATAAAAGAATGCCGGTAAGCGTAGAGAATGCCAGTTTTTAAATCGGAAACAGTGCCCGTGTCCTTGGCAGACTCAGCCCGTTTGTGGGGTGGAATTTTGAGGAAGGAAAGCAGAGAAATGCCAATGATGGCAGTGACAACGTCAATGAAAAAGGTCGATTCCACAGACACAGTGGCCAGCAGGGCGCCGCTGACCGCCGGAGCCACAATCATGGTCATGTTCTGGAGGCTTCCGTTAAAGCCGGTCACACGCATGAGCATGCTTTTGGGCGTGATCTGCGGAATGAGCGCGTTGACGGTAGGGGTCTGGATACCAGTGCCGACCGAACGGACAGCCGATACCAAAAAGATAATCCATAACTCACGGTAGCCCATGAAAAAGCTGAAGGCCAGCCCCAGTGTGGACAGGGCAACCAGAGCGTCGGCGCAGATAATCAGGTGTTTCCGGTTATAACGGTCTGCCCACACGCCGGCAAAAAGGGAGATCAGTACCTGTGGAATAAAGGTGACGAGTGTGGAAATGGTCAGCATTATCCCAGAGGTGGTGGTCAGAGTGACGTACCAGATAATGGCATACTGGGTGAGTGAAGAGCCGAGCAGGGAAACAGTCTGGCTGGTTAAAAAGAGGATGATCCGTTTTTTCCAATCTTTATCGCGGGTACTGGCTTGCTGGTTCATTGGTTCCTCCTGAGGGCGGCTGCCCTTTAGTTTAAGGTGATAAAATCTTGAATGACCGGATTGTCCGAGGCTTTAAAAGCTTCGACGCTGCCGTTAAAGAGGAGCCTTCCGGAATCCATAAAGCTCAGGGTGTCGCAGATGCGGTAGGCCTGGCTTGGGTTATGGGTGATGATGATAACGGTCAGTCCGGCTTCACGGTTTCTTTTAATCAGCGCGGCTTCAATAATTTTCAGGCTCTGGGGGTCGATGTTGGCGGTGGGCTCATCCAGAAGCAGGGTATCCGGCGAAAAGGACAGCGCGCGAGCCAGGGCTGTTTTCTGAGATTCGCCGCCGGAAAGCTTTTTGGCGTTCTGTTTTGCGATCTCCTCAATTTTAAATTCTTGCAGCAGCCCCTCGACGATGGGAGCGGCAGCAGCTTTTCCGTACTTGCGTATTTTCAGGGGGTAGGCGATGTTGTCATAGACCGACATGGCAAAAAGGTAGGGGGTGTGGCTGGCATAAGTCAGCTTTTTCAGCACAGCTTCATCACCGGGGAGGCCGTTGTAGGTGATGGCGCCGCTGGTGGGCGCGAGAAGCCCGGCGACAGATTTCATCAGCGTGGTTTTTCCCGAGCCGTTAGGGCCTAAAATCCCGTGGATTTTCCCGGATTCAAGGCACAGGCTGTCCAGTGACAGGACGGTTTTTCCGTGATAAGTTTTGGTGAGTTTATCAATCGCGATTTGCATAAGGATCTCCTACCATATATTTGTATAGGATTGAATTGGTCACAAAGGAGATGACCAGCAGAATAATGCCCATGGCAATGGAAACAGCGTATTCACCCATGTTATTGTTCATGGCGATAAAGGTGGTCATGACCCGTGTATAGTTTTTGATATTGCCGCCCACGATCATCACAGCGCCGACCTCGGATACAGCCCGCCCGAAACCAGTGACCAGGGCGATCATGATGCTGGCCTTAAGCTCCCGGATCAGCAGGAAGAGAATATCCCGGCCGCCTGCCCCAAGGGTTTTTCCCATGGTTACCACAACCTGGCCGTTGACGGTGGTGTCGTTAAACACGATGCCCATGATAATAGGCGTAACGAGGATCACCTGGGCGATGATCATGGCGGTGGGCGTGTACATGAGCTTTAAATGCCCTAAGGGGCCGGATCGGGCGAGTACCAGTGAGGTGAACAGGCCGATGATGACCGGCGGAAAAGACATAAAAGTGTAGAGCAGCCGGGATACGATCCGCTTTCCCCTGAATTCCTTGATACCGAGCAGGATGCCCAGGGGTACGCCGAGAACGGTGGAATAAATGGTGGAGGAGAAGGATACGTATAAGGAAAGCCCGACAATCTGGTAGATTTCCGGATCGCCGGAGATCAGCAGATGGAAGGCCTCGATGAAGCCATTGATAATATAATCCATAGGAAACCTCGTCAGTCTGTCAATTCAAAATCAGCGCCCGAAAAAACGGACGCTGACAAATTATAAATTCAGTTAATGTTTATTTGCTGGCGTTTGGTACAAAGGTCGCTTCGCCGTTAATCTTGTAGTTGGAGATTTCCTGCTGTACGGCATCGCTTAAAATCCATTCCTGGAATTTTTTGGCGCCGTCGGTGTTCAGCTCAGCACTGACCTTGTCAGGATTGACAACAATGACTCCGTACTGGTTATACAGATTATCGTCCTTTTCGACAACAACTTCAAGATCCAGATTATCCTTCATATTTAACCAGGTAGCGCGGTCAGACAGGGTATAGGCTAATTTTTCATTGGCCATTTTCAGGGTGTCGCCCATGCCGGAGCCGGATTCGATGTACCAGGGCTGTCCTGCCGGGGTAACGCCTGCTTTTTCCCACAGGCCCAGCTCTTTGGTATGGGTACCGGATTTGTCGCCTCTGGATACAAATTCAGACTGGGTTTCAGCAATGGTCTGGAAAGCTTTGACCGCGTCATTTGGAGCGACTTCTTTTAGTTTTGCAGGGTCATCCTTGCTGCCCAGAACAATGAAGTCATTGTACATAACGTCAAAACGTTCGATGCCATAGCCTTCCTTGACAAAATCCTCTTCCTGAGATTTTGCATGGACCAGAAGCACATCGGCTTCTCCGTTTTTGCCCATTTCGATGGCTTTACCCGTTCCGACGGCCACAACCTTTACGGCAATACCGGTTTCCTCCTCAAACTTGGGCAGAAGCACATCGAGCAAACCGCTGTCCTGAGTACTGGTCGTGGTGGCCATAATGATTTCACCGTTGGAGCCTGGCTCCAGCTTTTCGGTTTTAGCAGTATTGTTGCTGCTGCATCCTGCCAGGCCGATGACCATGGTCAGAGTCAACAGCGCGGCCAAAACCAGTGTCAATTTTTTTTTCATTTCTCTTCCTCCTTGATAATGAAAATTAAATATATAAAAGAATAATCTTCTATACCATTGTAATTTGCGAGGAAGAAATAAACGCAGTCCGCGCGTTTATCATCTATCCTTCTCACAATGGAAAGCACAGCCGTTTCCCGCTGCACTCTGACGATTTTAAATCCATGGATTGACTTTAGGATAAAAAATTCGGATAGATAAATCTTAAAACGATTTCGATATGACTATTTTAACAGAAAATGGCGGAGAATTCAAGCGTCAGTACTAATTGACAAGGGCTGTCAGGCGTGCTAGGATTAATCTGTTGGAAAAACACAGGGATTAGAAGAATATTGAGGAGTAGAAAATGAAAGAAATACATATTTGTATTGGCAGTGCCTGCCATGTCAAGGGTTCCTATCAGGTGGTACAGCGCTTTAAAGAGCTGGTGGCTGAGCGGGGCCTCGAAAATGAAGTGGAGCTGATGGGTACCTTCTGTCTGGACGCCTGCAGCGACGGGGTGGCTGTCAAGGTTGACGATCATATTTATACGGTTAAGCCAGAGGGCGTTGACCAGCTGTTTGACCAGATAATGGAGGGAAATAATGGGTGTCATTAATTTTACCAAGGCGAGCTGCCGAAATTGTTATAAATGTATTCGATACTGCCCGGTAAAGGCCATTAAGCTGATGGACAATCAGGCACAGATCGTTGAAGATCTTTGCATTGGCTGCGGTAACTGTTTTCGGATTTGTCCGCAGAATGCCAAATATGTGGCCAGCGATGTGGACAGCATCAGGCAGTGGCTGGAGGAAGGGCCGGTGGTTCTGAGTTTGGCGCCGTCCTTTCCCGCCGGGTTTAATACAGAAGACCCGCTGCAGGTACTGAGCGGGCTCCGGGCGCTGGGATTTACAGTGATTGAGGAAACCGCCATGGGGGCAGAACAGGTCTCAAAATACTATGCCAAAGATTACTGGGGGACAAAACGCCATGTGATCACGACCTCCTGTCCGACGGTTAACATGATGATCGAAAAATATTATCCCGATGTGGTGGAATACCTGAGCGAGGTGGTATCTCCCATGACCGCTCACGGCATGATGCTGAAGGAAAGGTACCCCAACGCGAAAGTTGTGTTCGCAGGGCCCTGCATCTCAAAAAAGATGGAAGCCGTCGACGCTGCCAGGCCGATCATCGACGGGGTGCTGACCTTTGATGAACTGGATATGTGGTTTAAGGAAGAAGGCATTAATGTATCCGAGATGCCTGCAGGCAGCTTTGACGCGACGGACTGTAATGTGGCGCGGTTCTATCCGCTGGCCGGAGGTGTGGAAAAGACCAGTATACCAGGCGTGCAGGGCGTCCGGCGGGTCATAAAAATTGACGGCCTCAAAAACTGCCGTGACTTTCTGGATGATATCAGTAAGCTGGAGGGCCAGTACTGGATCGAAATGAACGCCTGCGTCGAGGGCTGTGTCAACGGCCCGGGCAATACCCACAGCCCTCTGGTCAAGTATGAGCGGATCGAACGTGTGACAGACTACATTAATAATAATGCCCGGAAGGACCCGGAAGCACCGGAGCAGGCGCCAGATTTCAGCCGTGGCTTCGCTGTTGAGAAAAAGGACCCCTTTGCGGGTGTGCCGGAAGAAGCCATTGAAGAAATTCTGCGGCAGACAGGAAAGTTCACCCCGAAAGACGAGCTGAACTGCGGTACCTGCGGTTATGACAGCTGCCGTGAAAAAGCCGCGGCGGTTTACTGCGGCATGGCAGAGCTGGACATGTGCCTGCCCTTTATGCGCAACCGCAACGAGGCCATCTCCAATTTAATTATCGCGTCGACGCCAAACGCCATCGCCGTACTGGACAAGGATTTCAGGATTGTTGATTTTAACGGGGCGGCCGAAAAGCTGTTTAAGACCGCCAAAACCGATGTGCTGCACAAAAATTTTGTTGAAGTCTTTGACTACAACCCGTTCAAAAAGCTGGACAATGTCGAGGGAAATTACTACAGCGGCCGGGGACTTTACGCCCGCGGCAATATCCATTTTATGGAAATTCTGACCTATATCCCGGGACAGAAGATGTACATGGGAATATTTGTGGACATCTCCAGAGAGATCAAAAAAGAACGGGCATATCAGAAGATGCAGGAAGAAACCCTGGACATGGCCCAGAAGGTCATCGACAAGCAGATGCGCGTCGCCCATGAAATCGCAGAGCTGCTGGGTGAAACCACTGCCGAGACCAAAGTTACACTGACCCGGCTGCAAAAGGTTGTAGGAACAAGAGAGGAAGAGGAATAATGGCTTTTTTTGTCGATATTGCCCATGACAGCATCAATAAGCACCACCAGGAGCTGTGCGGCGATAATGTGGAAATCCGCATCAACGATGAGAGCGTGATCGTTGTTTTGGCTGACGGGCTTGGAAGTGGTGTGAAGGCCAATATCCTGGCGACCATGACCTCCACCATTGCGGCGACCATGCTGGAGGACAAGATGTCGCTCAAGGATGTGGTGGAGACGCTGGAGGCTACCCTCCCGGTCTGCCAGGTTCGGAAACTGGCTTATTCGACCTTTACCATCGTCCAGGTTTACTGGAAAACCCGGCGGCTTTATATCGTTGAGTTTGACAACCCGCCCATTGTCTACATCCGGGACGGGGAAATTTTAGAGCTGGAGCGCCACCCCATCGAGTTCCAGGGCAAACAGATTTACGAAACCACCATGAAAATTGAGGAGAATGATGTTCTCGGCTTTTTCAGTGACGGCGTGATCCACGCCGGGGTGGGAACCCTGCTCAATTTCGGATGGCAGTGGGAGGACGCGGCCGACTATCTTCTGGCACGCACCTATGATGAGAAAATGGTCACATCAAAGGATATCTCCATGCGGATGATTGAGACCTGCAACGACCTGTACGGCGGCGAGCCCGGAGACGACACAACGGTTGTGGTGATGAAGGCCGAGGAGCACCAGTATGTGACGCTGTTTTCTGGTCCTCCCCTGGACCGCACCAAGGACCAGATGATCAGGGAGATTCTGGACGAAGCCAAAGGCACAAAGGTGGTGTGCGGCGGCACCGCCAGCAATATTGTGTCCAGGGAGTACGACGAGAAGATCGATATTGATCTTGACACCATGTCGGAACGGGTACCCCCGGTTGGCCGTATGAAGTCCATTGACCTCGTGACCGAAGGGGTGCTGACCATCCAGGAAACAGTCAATATCATTGAGGATTATATCCACAAGCGCCGGGGACATGAGGCTTTTGAGGGAAATAACGGCGCGTCCATTCTGGCAGATCTGCTGGTAAACCACTGCACCCATCTGGATCTGATTCTGGGCAACTCCATCAACCCGGCCCACCAGAACCCGGATTTCCCCGATGCGCTCAGCTCAAAGTGGAAGATCACCCAGCGGCTTATCGATTTGCTCAAGGAGCTCAACAAATCCATCAACATTGTCTACGTGTAAACAGCCGGCCTGCGGGCCGGCTTGTTTAAGTTGTACTTAAGCGGTAAAATATAAACTTCTAACATGGCATTGATTCTTGACACTAAATTCAAAAAAGTATAAAATAGACTTTATAATGAGTGTCTAAAAAAACAATAATAACAAAATATTTACTTTAGGGAGGTGAATGTTATAGACATATTAACTATATGCTTAATCGTTGGTATAGTCATTGCCTTTGGCGTTGGGTATTTTATCCGCAAAAACGTTGCTGAGGGCAAGATAAATAGTGCTGAAGAAACAGCCAAGAAAATCGTAAACGATGCAGTCAAAGAGGGCGAAGCCCAAAAGAAGGAAATGCTGTTTAACGCCAAGGAGGAATCCTTAGCCTTAAAAGAAGCGATTGAAAAAGATAACCGCGAGAGACGCGCTGAGCTCCAGAAAACAGAGAACCGTTTGATCCAGAAGGAAGAAAACCTGGACAAAAAGGCGGCAAATCTCGAGCGCAATGAGGACAAGCTCGAAAGAAAAAACAAAGAGCTTGATAAGAAACAGGAAAAACTGGACAGCCTCTATGAAGAACAGGTCAAGGAACTGGAACGTATTTCAGGCATGACCTTTGAGGAAGCAAAACAGATTTTACTGGATGATGTTGCCAAGGAAACCCGCGCCGAAGCGGCGGTAATGATCCGCCAGATTGAGGCGGAATCCAAAGCGACAGCAGACAAAAAGGCCAAGGAGCTGATCGCGCAGTCCATTCAACGCTGTGCGGCAGACCATGTGGCAGAAAATACCATTACCGTGGTCAACCTGCCAAATGATGAAATGAAGGGCCGTATCATTGGCCGTGAAGGCCGTAACATTCGTACACTGGAAACCCTGACGGGCATAGACCTGATCATTGATGATACACCGGAAGCCGTTATTCTTTCCGGTTTTGATCCGATCCGGCGTGAAGTAGCCCGCTTGTCACTGGAAAAACTGATTATTGACGGACGAATCCATCCAGCAAGAATTGAAGAGATTGTAAAAAAATCTCAAAAAGAAATGGATGCTCAGATCAAGGAAGTTGGAGAACAAGCCTGTTTTGACACAGGTATCCACGGATTACATCCCGAAGTTGTCAAGCTGTTAGGACGTCTGAAATACCGTACCAGCTACGGCCAGAACGTGCTCAAGCATTCCATTGAGGTTGCCCACCTGGCAGGCCTGATGGCCGCTGAGCTGGACGCCAATGTTAAAATTGCAAAACGCGCAGGCCTGCTGCACGATATCGGCAAAGCCATCGACCATGAGGTTGAAGGAAACCATGTCGAAATCGGCGTAAACCTGCTGAAGAAATACAAGGAAAACAAAAATGTGATCCACGCGGTAGAGGCCCATCACGGCGATGTGGAAGCCACAACCATTGAGGCTGTGCTTGTGCAGGCTGCTGACGCCATCTCAGCCGCAAGACCCGGCGCAAGGAGAGAAACACTTGTCTCCTACGTACAGCGGTTGGAAGAGCTGGAAAAAATCGCCACCTCCTTTGACGGTGTCGAAAAATCCTTTGCGATCCAGGCTGGACGCGAAGTGCGCATAATGGTCAAGCCAGACTCTGTCAACGACGACGACATGATGATGCTGTCCCGAGATATTGCCAAGAAGATTGAATCTGAAATGGAATATCCAGGAAATATCAAGGTCAACGTCATCCGCGAAACCAGAGCCGTGGAGTATGCCAAGTAACGCAGATGACGAAAAAGCCATCCTGCAAGGGATAGAAAGATTTTTGAGGAATCTGTGATCCGATTAAAAACAATAAAAGGGGAGGGGCAAAGCCCCTTCCCTTTTATTTATTCATGAAAAGAAGACTGGAGTAACGATGAAAATATTAATGATTGGCGATGTGGTCAGCCGGCCGGGGAGAACGGTGCTCAAGGAACAGCTGGACAGCCTGATCGAGGAATATCAGATTGATTTTACCATTGTCAATGGCGAGAACGCTTCCGGCGGAAACGGCATCACCGAAAAAAATGCCAAAGAGCTGTTTAATCTGCCCATTGATGTCATGACCATGGGCAATCACGTCTGGCAGCAAAAAGAAATGGTCAATTATATTGAGAAATTTCCAAGGATTATAAGACCGCTCAACTATCCGGCCCCCTGCCCGGGCAAGGGCTATGATTTTTTTGGGCACAATGGCAAAATCATCTGTGTGATGAACCTGTCCGGACAGATCTTTATGCCGGAGCTGGATTCCCCCTTTAACCTGTTCAGCCGTGTATGGCCGGAAATCGAAGGCAAATTTGATCTTTTAATTGTGGATTTCCACGCCGAGGCCACCTCAGAAAAGATTGCCTTTGGGTATTATCTGGACGGAAAAGCTTCCATTGTGGTGGGAACCCATACCCATGTGCAGACTGCGGATGAGCGGATTTTGCCCGGCGGAACCGCCTATATTACCGATTTGGGCATGACAGGCCCTTTAGATGGGGTCATCGGCGTGGAAAAAGACATTATTATCAATAATATGGTGACCAAACGGCCAGAGCGTTTTGTCATCGAAAAAGCGCACCCCTGGCAGATCAATGGGATCGTGGTTGAGATTGACGACAAGACAAACCAGCCGCTTAAAATCGAACGGGTATACCGGATTTATGAGGAGTAGACAATGAGAGCAAGAGTAGCAGAAAAAGTAGAAAACTGTATTGATTCCCTGACGTTGAGCCTGTCAGAAAAGGCGAAGGCTTTTCGCGAAGTGGGCGAATCGGTCGTGAGCTTTGGAACCGGCGAGCCCGATTTCACCACGCCAGAGTACATCTGTGACGGCGCCAAGGCCGCCATCGACGCCGGCCACACCAAATATGACGCAGTGACCGGAGTAGCGGCGCTGCGCAGTGTCATCGCCAAAAAGTTGAAGGAGGATAACGGCTTGAGCTATGGCATGGATGAGATCATTGTTAACAGCGGCGCCAAAAGCAGCCTCTCAGTGGCCTTACAGACCATTCTGAACCCTGGGGATGAGGTCATTATTCCCAAGCCATACTGGGTCAGCTATACAGAAATGGTCAAGCTGGCAGGCGGCGTGCCCGTAGTGGTAGATACAGACCCTGAAAATGCCTTTAAAATGACCGCAGCGCAGATGAAAGCAGCCATTACAGATAAAACCAAGGCTATGATGCTAAACACGCCTGTAAACCCCACAGGGGTATTATACAGCCGTGAGGAGCTCCAGGCTCTTGCAGATGTGGCAGTGGAGGCAGATATTCTGGTAATTGCCGATGAAATCTATGAGGAATTTGTCTATGACGGCAACAAAACCGTCAGCATTGCTTCTTTGGGAAAAGCGATCAAAAATAACACCATTCTGGTCAACGGCTTCTCAAAAACCTATGCCATGACTGGCTGGCGGCTGGGCTACGCCGCAGCGCCCGCGGACATTATCGCAGGCATGAAGCGGATTCAGGGGCATACGATTTCCCATCCCTCGACCATTACCCAGTACGCAGGGATCACTGCCCTTGAGGAAAAGGGCGAGGTAGTGGATGAGATCATCCGTATTTTTGACGAGCGACGAAAAGCCATGATGGCCCGTCTGGACAAAATCCCACGGCTCAGCTATATCTATCCCCAGAGTACTTTTTATATTTTTGTGGACATCAGCCGGGTTATCGAGGATAATAGATACGGAATTGCGTCCGGATATGATTTTTCACAAAGGCTGCTGAATGAGCAGAAGGTCGTTACCATACCGGGTGAGGCCTTTGGTGTCAAAGAGTATATCCGTTTATCCTTTGCCACTTCGATGGAAGACATTGAAGATGGGTTTAACCGGATCGAAGCGTTTTTAGCATGGGCGTGTCCTGTACGCCCGTATTAATAATTGATAGGAGAAAGAGAGTAAGAAGATGAAAGAATTTTACGAGAGTCCACTGATTGAGCGCTATGCGTCCAAAGAAGTCTGCCGGATTTTTTCTGCCGATAACAAGTTTTCAACCTGGCGTAAGCTGTGGGTTGCCCTGGCAGAAGCTGAACAGGAGCTGGGACTGCCCATCACCGACGAACAGATCGAGGAGCTGAAATCCAAGATTTATGATATTGACTATGAAACAGCTGCCAGAGAAGAAAAAATCCTGCGCCATGACGTGATGGCCCATGTGCATACCTATGGGGAGCAATGCCCCAAGGCTAAGGGAATTATCCATTTAGGCGCTACCAGCGCGTATGTGGGGGATAACACAGACATTATCACCTATACGGAGGGCCTGGTACACATCCGCAAGTGCCTGCTGAACCTCATCAACGCCCTGACCCGGTTCGCGCTGGAATACAAAGATCTGCCGACACTGGGCTTTACCCATTTTCAGCCGGCACAGCTAACCACTGTGGGCAAGCGCGCCAGCCTCTGGATTCAGGACCTGATGATTGACCTGGAGGATCTGGACCATCTCATCAGCATCGTGCGCCTGCGCGGCGCCAAAGGCACCACCGGCACCCAGGCCAGCTTTATGGACTTATTTGAAAATGATCAGGAAAAGGTAAAACAGATCGACAGGCTGGTAGCTGAAAAAATGGGCTTTAAGGCGACCTACGCTGTCACAGGACAGACCTATCCCCGCAAATTTGACAGCCAGGTTCTGGCAGTGCTCAGCGGTATTGCACAGAGTCTGAGTAAATTTGCCACAGACATTCGTTTACTCCAGCACCTAAAGGAAGTGGAAGAGCCTTTTGAGAAAACACAGATAGGCTCGTCAGCCATGGCTTACAAGAGAAACCCCATGCGTTCCGAGCGTATCTGCTCACTGGCGCGCTACATCATTGTCGATTCTCTCAACCCGGCTATTACGGCGGCTACCCAATGGTTTGAAAGAACGCTGGACGATTCTGCCAACAAGCGTATTTCCGTGCCGGAAGCATTCCTGGCGGCGGACTCCATTATTTCCATCGCCATCAATATTTCTGAAAATCTGGTGGTTTATCCAAAGGTGATCCATCAGCATATCATGAATGAACTGCCCTTTATGGCTACCGAAAATATTATCATGGAAGGCGTGAAAAACGGCGGGGACCGTCAGGATCTTCATGAGAAAATCCGGGTGCTCTCCATGGAGGCCGGCGCGACCGTCAAGGTTGAGGGCAGGCCCAATGACCTTATCGAACGCATTGTGGCGGACGGCACCTTTGGGATTAAAGAGGAGGACATCGAAAGCATTCTCGATCCTTCTTTATATATTGGCCGCGCGCCACAGCAGGTGGTGGACTTTATTGAGGAAGAGGTACAGCCTGTCCTGGACGCCAATAAGGACCTGCTCACCATGACTGAAATTGACTTGAAGGTGTGAAACCCCAAAACAGAGCTGCCGCAGCAGGCAGCTCTGTTTCGTCAAATGGCACACCGCGTAAAAAAAATAAAAAATTTTAAAAAAGTACTTGCATTCCAGTATCGATATGGCTATAATATACGAGTACCTTAAATCTGAGGTCACACAAATGGGCCATTAGCTCAGTTGGCTAGAGCACCTGACTCTTAATCAGGGTGTCCAGGGTTCGAGTCCCTGATGGCCCACCATTTGAATTTAATACACGAATAACACCAGTCGCTTTTGCTATGCAAAAGCCATTTTACTGTAGGGGTATAGCTCAGTTGGTAGAGCAGTGGTCTCCAAAACCACGTGCCGAGGGTT
>CAUEUD010000028.1 GCA_959020865.1 Eubacterium limosum
AGAACCTTCAGAAATTGCTTCTACTGGACATTGATCTGCACAAGAACCGCAAGCGATACATTCGTCTGTGATTTTGTAAGCCATTTAATACACCCCTTTCTGAACAACATTTATTTTATTATATCTTATTCTTGATTTAAAGCAAGACAATTATTTATCTTTTTTGCCTTTTTCAGGTTTTTTTTCGGATTTTTTTTCGCGTTTCCGCTCAGGCTTACGCTCGGGCTTTTTTTCCTGCTTTTTCTTCTGGATATCCGCTAACAGATATTTTCGAACTTCGGTTTCGTCCTTTTCCATCTGCATTTTGACAAAGACCGTTTCCTCAAGAATGCTTAATTTAAACACCTCGCCCTCGCCGTCCGGCGTAATGACCTGCTGGCCGACTCTTGGCATCTTTTTGGTGACTTCCTCATAAAATTCCTGTTCGTAGGTCAGGCAGCACAGCAGCCTGCCGCAGATACCGGATATTTTGGTGGAATTCAGCGATAAATTCTGCTCCTTGGCCATTTTAATGGACACAGGGGTAAAATCGCCCAGCCACTGAGCACAGCAGGTGGTTCTCCCGCATACGCCCAGCCCTTTGAAAATCTTGGCCTCATCCCGGACGCCGATCTGGCGCAGCTCGATGCGCACCTTAAACACCGCTGCCAGATCCTTGACCAGATCTCTGAAATCCACGCGGCCGTCGGCCGTAAAGTAAAAAATCGCCTTTTTCTTGTCAAAGGTATACTCCACATCAATGAGCTTCATCTCAAGCTTGTGGGCTTTTGCCTTTTCGATAAAAATATCCTTTGCTTCAATTTCCTTGCGCTTCAGCCGCTCAAAATCCGATATATCCTTCTCGGTGGCTTTCCTTATAACGGGCTTAATGGGCGCTGTGATCAAATCATCCTCAATCTCCCTCGGTCCCAGGGCAACCTCGCCGTACTCCACACCGCGGACCGTCTCGACAATGACATGGTCGTACTGCTCTACTTCCAGATTCTGTGGATCAAAATAATAAATTTTACCGACTTTTTTAAATCGGACTCCAACCACTGATTTTGCCATCTATAGTATCTCCTGTAATTTATATTTTTAATAGGACGCTTTCCCACTGCAGCCTCAGATTGACATTATACTGCAGGGTGTTCATAAACTCAAAAAGGATTCCTGCGATCCGGCTGTTCTGACGCGGCGTCAAAACCGAAGCGTATTTTACCTGCCAGCTGTAATAAGGATTTCCTTTATCCTCCGCGCCTGTGAGAAACAGCGCCATGCTGTGAAACCAGACAAGCAGAAAATTCAGGACCTCAGCGCTGGCGTTTTTATCCTTCCCTATTTTTTCACTGAAAGCGAACGCCTTAAAGGTATCTCCCTTAAGTATAGCATAAAATACATTGAGTGCCTCAATTTTTAAGCTTTCCAGCTCGGTATTTTCAAGAAATTCTAAAGCCTTTCCCGGTGATCCCTCACAGCTGTAGATGGCCTGATCTACCGCCTCGCCCGGGGCACAGCCCTTCTGTTTCAAAATCTCACGGATGCCCGCATCCGAGACCGGCTCAAAGCCCAGGACCTGGCAGCGTGAACGGATGGTGTTCAGCATTTTTTCCAGGTTTTCCGCTGTAATGATGAAAACATTATGGGGCTCCGGCTCTTCCAGCGATTTCAGCAGGGCGTTCTGAGCCTCTGGCGTCATTTTATCGCCGCCCTTTATGATGCTGACCCGCAGCTCGCTCTCAAAGGGCTTGACCGGCAGCGTGGCGATGAGCTTACGAACCTGGTCAATTTTAATGGTGCTCTCACCCTTTCCAGGCTGGGTAATCAAAACATCCGGGTGGTTTCCGTGTTCGATCTTCTCACAGGGAATGCAGGCGCCGCAGGGCTTTTCATCGCCCCGGCACAAAAGAGCCTTTGCGAACTCAAGGGCCATCATAGTCTTGCCAATGCCCTTTTTTCCCACAAAGAGATAGGCGTGGCTCACCTCATGATTGGCAATACTCCCCGCCAGAAGCTTTTTGATCCGCTCCTGTTCAACAATTGCCTTAAACATGCCTGCTCCTCCCTAGTGCCATTCTTCCTCGGCTAACTCCGAAAAATCTGTTTTCAGCAGCTTTTTTGCTTCCTCAAGGTCTCCCGGGTCCACAAATATCTCAATGTTGGCCGTGGTGAAGGTCCCCATAAAAATACTGCGGATCGGGCCGCCGAAGCCCTTTTCCCGCGAGGTGACCTTAATGCCGTTCGCCTCCAGAAAACTCCGCGTCACGGCAAATTCCATGTCCGAATAGGCTACCTTCAAAAGCGCGTAGCGATCCTCAAACCGTTCCACTTGTCATCACCCTCTCATATATTTCTTCGTGTATATCCTCAATGCTGCGGAGCTTTCCCTCCGAGACGCATACAATCTCTGTCCAGTCGTATTTTTCAATGAGCTCAAGGGCATTCTGATATGCGTGGAGCAGATGCTCCGGGCTTTTTTCATGTATATCCTTTTCCGCCTCACCTGTTATTTTATTGGCGCGGCCCTCCATCAGCTTGAAGTTGATCTCCGGCGGTATATTCAAAAAGAAAACCGCATCGGGCACAGGCAGCTCCATCTTATTGAACTCATAATCTGACAGCCAGTCCATAAAACGGACGCGCTCTCCTGGATCACTGATTTTTCCCGCCTGATGGACCATATTCGAGGTGGTGTAGCGGTCGGCGATCACAATGCCGCCGTCCCTGTAAAAAGTCTCGTAATCCTCCTTATAGGACGCATAGCGGTCAGCCGCGTAAAAGGTCGACGCGATATAAGGACTGATGCTGTCCGGGTCATTTCCAAAGGCACCGGACAGGTACAGCCGCACCATGGCGGAGGACTCCTTATCGTAACGGGGATAGGAAACCTTCATGACCCGCTGCCCTTCCCTTTTCAGGCGGTCGTAGAGTTTTTCTGTCTGTGTCTGCTTACCGCTGCCGTCAACACCCTCGATGACAATCAGCTGTCCTTTATTTTCCATTGATAAACCTTCTTTTCTCATTTTGTTTCAGGCATTATTATATCATAACGACCCAGGCATTAAAATGAAGAATTGAGAATGACCTCAATCATTCCTTCACTGTCTATTCCCACAATGGCTTCGCCGTTTCTCTGCCGTCTCAGCAGCTCTGCGGCAGTTTCCTCTGTGACCAGGCTCCCCGGCAGCAGCACTGGTATTCCCGGAGGATACGGGATAACAAAACCTGCCGCCGCTCTGCCAACAGCATCCTCCAGAGGCATTCTCCCGGTTTCCATATTGTAGAGCGCCTGCCAAAGCGGATATTTCTCCTCGTGCTTCCAGAGACTGACAAATTCGACCTCCGGTGGCTCTGTGATCTCCGGGCAGTCTCTGTTCATATCGGCCACTGCTGCCATCAGCCGGTCCAGTTCGTCAACGGTAGTACCGATTCCTGTCATGGCCAGCACATAGTTAAAACCGGACATCTCACACTGGATGTTAAACTCTGTAAGCAGCCGTCTTTCAGTAGCCGTTCCCCGGCCGTCCTTCACCATCAGCAGCCATTTGCTTTTATCGTAGAGCTGCCCTTCTCCCGGAGTGTACAGGGCAATGCAGTCACCTGCTTCCACCTGTTTCTGATAATAATCCCAACGCTCTGCGATTGCCTGAAAAACGGCTTCTCCCTTTTCACAGGCCTCGTCCACAGCGTTTTCCACACTCATCATCAGAAGATAGCTGGGGCTTGAGGATTGAAGCATGGCCAGAAACTTTTTGACACGGCGTCTTTCCACCAGTGGTCCCTGCATATGCAGCAGGGAGCTCTGGGTAAAAGCGCCCAAAAGTTTGTGCGTGCTCTGGATAACTATATCTGCCCCGCAGCTCACCGCGTCCGGCGGCAGCGCAGCACAAAATTTCAGATGCGCTCCGTGAGCTTCATCCACGATTAGCACCTTTCCCTTTTTGTGAAGCAGCGCCGCTATGGCGGCCACATCACTGACAGTGCCGTAATAGGTGGGATTGACCAAGATCATCCCCTTTACCTCTGGATGCTCCGCCAGTTTTTTTTCTACCTGCTCCGGGGTAATGCATTTTCCAAAGCCCAGCCGCGCATCGTATTCCGGTTCAAAATAAACACCCTTTACCCTGCCCAAAGCAAGCCCTGCATAGACAGAGCGGTGGCAGTTCAGCGGCACCAAAAGGCTGTCGCCCTCTCTGCACACACCCATGACGGCGCTCTGTATTCCGGCTGTGCTGCCACCCACCAGAATACAGGTCTCCTCTGATCCATAAGCCTCTGCCAGTTTTTCCTGAACCCTTAAAAGAATATCGGAGGGATCGTGCAGATTATCCGCCCCAGGCACTTCTGTTGTATCCAGGGTTGCCCAGTTCTCATTATCAAAGCAAATTTTTCCTTTGTGCCCTGGCATATGAAAGCGCAAAGTCCCTCTGTCACTCAGTTCTTGTAATCTTGTATATAAAATTCGTTTTTTCATGGATTTATTTTATCATAAAATCCGGATTTTTCCCCTTTATTTTTAGATGGATTATTGATATGATAATCACTGTAAAAAAATTCAAGGAGTGAAAAAGATGGCAAATATCATCTCTGTCGATATGAGTAACTTTGAAGCGGAAGTGCTAAACTACACGGAAGGCCCTGTCATGGTCGACTTTTGGGCTGAATGGTGTGGTCCCTGTAAAGCTCTTCTTCCGATCATCGAAGAAATCGCCGGCGAAGTCCCTGCAACCGCCAAGATCTGTAAGCTGAACGTGGATGAAAACACCGATCTGGCCAGACAGTTTCATGTCATGAGCATCCCGACCTGTGTATTCTTAAAGGACGGCAACGAAGTCGAGCGTTTCGTGGGAAGCCGCGACAGGCAGGAATACATTGATACCCTAAAAAATTTATAAGTTTTTTCAGACTGTGCTCCGGGCATGGTCTTTTTTTATCGAACTACTTTTTATTAAATTTTCTCTTACAATACAGGGCATTTCTCTTTTCACTCTATTTTTATAACTATTATTTCGAAAATCCTTGAACCTTTTTTGAAAATATGTTACTATGAAAATTATTTATAGATTCCTTATTTTCAGTCATATCTGTCAAACCCTCGGGAGGAACTCCAGATGAACAGTAAATACCTTGGGCAGCGGCTTCGCCAGTTTCGAAAAGACGCCCATCTTACACAAAACCAGCTGGCTAAAAAGGCTGGTATTACCCCCACCTATCTCAGTATCATTGAAAGGGGCGCGCAGCTGCCCCGGCTGGAAACCTTTATCAAGCTGGCCAATGTCCTGTCCGTTTCCGCGGACGACCTTCTGATGGAGGATCAAACGGAGTCTCGGAAAGATTGGTATCCTTCTTTCTGTATTCCGCCTGACAACCTTACAGATGAACAACTCGCCTTGGTTCAGGAAATGGTCAAGCTAATGTGTGACCATTTCAAAAAAACAAATCACTGAATTATTTGTTTAAATTCTTGAACAAAACTATAATTGAATATTGACTTCATTCGCATTGTGAGTTATAGTAAATAGTATACATCCGAATCATTTTGAAATAGGGCAAAGCTACTGAAAGGTAGTGACGCAAAGCCAAGGGTCTAATTCATCTCCAGATGAAACGACAGCCGGTTGCTCGGGTATTAAACTTACTGAATGCAATCTCCCTGCCTTGGTTTATGCCGGGGTCTTTTTATTGCCCCAATCTCACGCAGAGGAGTTAATCACAATGGATAATAAAGTTATTGGCAGGCATATTCGTGAAGCCCGTCTTGATAAAAAACTGACGCAGTACCAGCTCGCGGAACGTGTTCATATTACACCGAATTATCTGAGCATGCTGGAACGCGGCACCCATCTGCCCAAACTTGAAACGCTCATCACCATCTCCGAAGCACTGGAGGTTCCTGTCAGTGCACTTCTTGCCGATTTCCCCGTCGAGTCCTTTACCAGCCGGATTCACTTTCTGTCCACTGCAATGGAAGGGCTTGATGACGGACAGTCCAAAATCGTGTGCGATGTCATCAAGGTGATGACTGACGGCTTTAAATTGAAAAAATAAGTAAAAATCCCCGGATCGTTTGATCCGGGGATTTTTTTAGTTAAAAGTCTGAAGCCGGGTAAAACAAATCGTTTCGCCGCCTCGCCGTATCCAGCATGTTATTGTAGAGTATCTGCTGATACTCCAGAACCTCACGGTCATGGACGGTCGGATCACCCTTTCTGAAGTACTGCCCTTCCTTGTCAATGATCCCTACCGTATTGATGACCGGCAGTGTTTTGGACAGCTTCATTAAATAATCATTGTAGGGTGTCCCCTGGATACCCGCCTGCGCAAGCAGCAGGCTGGAAAGATAGTTTACACTCAGCTTATCCACCTGAGCTTCTGGGATGTCGTAATTTGCCCAGATGACAAAGGGGGTGACATAGCGCCTCTGCAGCTCCTCTGTGCTCCACTGGTCCAGAGGCTTCTGCATGAGCTCTTCATAAAAAGCCTGCTCGATATACGCCTAATGATCGCCAAACATGACCACCAGCGTGGGCTCATCCTGACTGCTGAAATAGTCGATCAGATTTTTAAACGCCGCGTCAGAGCTGCGCATCAGCGATAAATACTGCTCGGTTTCGGGATAACTTCCCTCCATCCCCTCCAGAAGCACAGGCTCCAGATCATCGGCATTCAGCTGGTAACCGGCATGGTTCTGGATGGTCACATCAAAGACAAACAGCGGATTGTCGCCTTTATTTTCATAAAGCTCAATGACCTTGTCATAGGTGGCCGCATCGCTGACCCATTTTTCTCTGAGTGTCTGCGATTCCAAAAATTCTTCTTCTGAAAAAAACTGCTGGAATCCAAAATTCGGATAAACCTTGTCGCGGTTCCAGGCGTTACGCTCTCCGGGATGGATGGCGTAGCTGCTGTAGCCTTCATGGTTCAGCGTTGACGTAAGTCCGGGGGCCGGACCCTTGATATACAGCTGATAGGGCCTCGCGTTTTCCGGCAGATAAGCCGTGGTGTTCCCTGTCAGAAAAGCGTATTCGGAGTCACAGGTGCCTCCGCCGAAAGCTGACACGTAGAGATTCCCTTTAATGGTATTTTCCTGCAGGCTGTCAATGAAAGGCATGTAGTCAATGTTGGTTGAAAAATCCCCCACGGCCCGCAGGTCACTGAAAGACTCATTCATAATGGCAATGATATTGGGCTTATGACTGTCTTTCAGCCCAGGGCCGGCAGCGGCTTTTTCCGTTGTCCCGCCCCGGCCGACAGCCCCTGTGGTCATGGGCTGCTGAACGTTTTTGATGCTCTCACCCAGAAAAGCCAGATCATAGCCTTCAGGCTCCCTGACATGGGAGAGCTTGGCATTGACGGTAAAGGTATAAGGATAGCCGTTAACCGGCATGTCCCAAGCATAGTAATACCGCTCCACATTGGTCTCGAAAAATAAACCAAAGGTGATGGTCAGGGCTGCAAAAGCCGTCAGGCGCAGCTTACGGCTTTTATATTTATCCCGGACGCGTCTGCTTGCCTTAAAGGCCCAAAGCAGCAGTGCCGCCAGAACCAGCGTTGCAAGCAGAATCGTGCCGCTGAGCTCAAAACGATAGGCTGAGGCGACCTGAAGTCCCGTCTTCGCTGAAAACAGATCCGTATAGAGCAGTGTATCTCCTCTGAACAGACGGACAAAGTAGCCCGCCAATCCAAAAATATACAGAAGAATTCCGCCGCCCATCAAAGATGCTCTCATCCGTCCTGTTAAAATATATAAAAAAACATAGACTGCCATGCAGCAGGCCAGATTTAAAAACAGGCGGATTCCCTCTGTATCAAAGGGCGCTTCCTGAAAGATCTGAAAGATGGTATAGGAAAAGGCTGAGATCAGGACAAGCAGCAACACATTCCACAGAGCCGCTGCCCGCTCCCTGCACCCTATATTTGAAAAGACAGCCAGACCGATCATAAAAATGCACAGCCCCGCTGTGTTCAGATAACGTTCATCAAACCCCATCATATGATAGCAGAGCGACAGGCTCAGGCTCAGCACTGCCACTGTCGCCAGTGCTGCCAATATTCTTTTTTTACTCGTTGTCAAATTGATTACAGAATCCAAAAAAAACCTCCTGTTCTCTGACTATTATATCATTAAACAGAAGATTTTGTGTTATTTTCAATAGAAATTAAGTTTTATTCTTTTAGCTTACCTTGCCGCCAGCTGGGATGACATCGCCGTCGACCGTTAAAATACTCAGCTTTTTCCCCTTAACAGCGGAAAGAATCATCCCGTTGGACTCCAGTCCCCGCAGCATGACCGGCTTCAGATTTGTACAGACAATGACCTTTTTTCCCACGAGGTCTTCAGGCTTATAGTATTTGGCGATTCCGGAGATAATCTGGCGCTTTTCTGTTCCCAGATCCAGCTGGAACACCAGCAGGCGGTCTGCGTCAGGATGCTGTTCACAGGAGATGACCTCTGCGACTTTCATCTCAACCTTGGCAAAATCATCAATGGTGATCAAACCTTCCGGCACCTCGGTTTTTTCTTCCTTCTTGGCCTGTTTTTCCTTTTTAGGCTGCTGCTTCTGCTCTGGTTTTTCCTTCTTCACTTCAATTCTCGGAAAGATCGGTTCACAGCGCTCTACCTGGATGCCGTCCGGATATTTTCCGAAGGACTGGATACTTTCCCAGGTTCTGAGTTCTTCCGGTACCTTGAGTTCATCGGCAATCTTAACGCCGGTATCCGGCATTGCAGAGCTTACGAGTACAGAAATTATTCTGAGCGACTCTGTCAGGTTATACATCACCATTGCCAGACGGGCTTTCTTTTCAGGATCTTTGATCAAAACCCACGGCTGTGTCTCATCAATGTATTTATTGGTACGGGAAACCAGCTTCCAGATCGCTTCCAGCGCGCGGCTGAAATCCAGCTTATTCATATAATCTTCCACAACGCCTGGGGTTTCCTCTGCCAGAGCAATGAGATCGGCGTCAAAATCACCGCTTTCACGCTCAGCCGGAATCACGCCGTCAAAGTATTTCACGGTCATGGCCACTGTCCGGCTCAGGAGATTGCCCAGGTCATTGGCCAGGTCAGAATTGATGTGGCTGACCAGCAGATCTTCATTATAAATACCGTCTGCGCCATAGGTCATTTCACGCAGCACATGATAGCGCAGAGCATCCACGCCGTATTTTTCGGCCAGCTCTACCGGGTCGACTACATTCCCCACAGATTTGGACATTTTTCCGCCCTTTAACAGAATCCAGCCGTGGCCGTATACGTGTTCCGGCAGCGGAAGATCCAGTGCCATGAGAATAATCGGCCAATAGATGGTATGAAAGCGGATGATGTCTTTACCGACCAGATGCACATTCGCGGGCCAGTATTTATCCATGAGCTGCGGCTTGTCATTCATGTAGCCAAGTGCCGAGATATAATTCGGCAGAGCGTCGATCCAGACATACACCACATGTCCCGGGTCAAAGGTTACCGGAACGCCCCAGCTGAAGGAGGTTCTGGAAACACAGAGATCCTGAAGGCCGGGCTTGATGAAATTGTTGATCATTTCATTCTTCCGGGATTCCGGCTGAATAAAATCCGGATGGTCTTCGATGTACTGTAATAAGCGGTCTGCGTATTTTGACATTTTAAAGAAATAAGCTTCTTCAGAGGCTTTTTCAACCGGACGTCCACAGTCGGGGCAGTTACCGTCCACCAGCTGGCTTTCTGTCCAGAAAGATTCACAGGGAGTACAGTACCAGCCTTCATATTTTCCTTTGTAAATATCGCCCTGGTCATAGAGCTTTTTGAAAATCTGCTGAATGGTTTTCTCGTGTTCCGGGTCTGTGGTACGGATAAACTGGTCGTAGTCGATGTTCATCAGCTTCCACAGCTCCTTAATTCTTCCCACCACGTCATCCACATAGGCCTGTGGGGTAACGCCCTTTTCCTCAGCAACCTTCTGAATCTTCTGACCGTGCTCATCGGTACCGGTCAGAAAATAGGCATCGTAACCCGTCAGCTTTTTAAAACGGGTCAGGGTATCAGCGGCTACGGTGGTGTAGGTATGGCCGATGTGTAAATCCCCGCTTGGATAGTAAATCGGGGTTGTCACATAAAAAGTTTTCTTTTCTTCCATCATATTTCCTCCTTAAAAATTTCTAAAAATAAAGAGAGCCTCTCCATATAAGGACGAAGCTCTCGTGTTACCACCTTACTTTCCGCCTGTCTCACGGCAGACGGCTCAGCTAATAAACCGGCAGGGTTTATTATTTGTTTTTAACGCTTTCCGCGGCCCTGGCTTAGGCTTCCACCCTCACCAAAGCTTGCTCCGAGGCCATCTTCCATTCCTTGTCCACAGCCGGCTTTCACCTTTCCCGGTTCTCTGTATGCTTCCTCCGAATGTACTCTTCTCTTCATCGCATTTCATATTCAATTTATTACTATACTATTATATCCAAATATTTTTAAAATGCAAGCCCTTTTAAGGCAATGGAAAATTAACGAATTCTTTTAAGCGATTAAAAGGGCGGCCACCGCACTAAAAAGTGGCAGAGCGACGCCCGCAAATACCCGAGATGTCTGCCCCTAACTTGCTTTAGCATGGCGTTCATGCTGATCTCTAAAGCGACTTAGTCCCATTTCAGGCCATCGGAGTGATCGGTTTTTAAAAATTCTTATTTAAAAAAGACGGGTTATCCCTGTAATACACAGCACCGATCAACCGCTAACCTGAAATGGGCTGCGCTGCTTTCTCGACAGAAATCACACCATACTAAAGCAAAACGGGACAGACGGAAGAGAAGGTATTTGCGGGCTTTCTTTGCGTCAAAACGATGATATTAAGGGAGCGGCGGTGTTTTCTGCTTAACTTAGTACGACAGCCCCATCCAATCAAATCTGCCAGAGGCAGATTTGTACTATAATTTTCCATTCTCAATTGTTTTTTGATTACCGTTTGATCAGGTTGTAGATATCCCGCTTGCTCACGCCCCGGTCTCTGGCCACCTGCTTCATAGCTTCCTTTTCGCCCATGCCCTGGTCTTCATAATGGGCCATGTGCTCATCCAGAGAAAGGGCTGTCAAATCCTGGCTGTCTGACGGAAGGCCATCGCCGCCTTCAATGACCAGCACAAACTCACCTTTGGGTGGATTTTCAGCATACCAGTCCAGATGCTCCTGAACTGTGCCCATTCGGGTCTCTTCATATTTTTTTGTTATTTCCCTGGAAATACTCATTTTTCGGTCCGGAATGACCTGAACCATGGCTTCCAGTGTTTTCACCAGTCTGTGGGGCGTTTCGTAGAGAATAACCGTATTTTCAGAGACGGCTATTTTCTCAATACCCCCGCGGATCTCTTTATTTTGTTTTCCTAAAAACCCCATAAAGGTAAAAGCCCGGGCATCAATGCCTGAGAGCACCAGTGCGCAAAGCCCGGCATTTGGTCCGGGCACCACCTCCACCGGGATTCCGGCTTCATTGCATCGGCTGACAATGACCGAGCCCGGGTCAGAGATAATGGGCATTCCCGCGTCGCTGACCAGGGCAATATCTTTACCCTCTGCCAAAAGCTCCAGCAGCTTTTCACTGCCGCTCTGCTCATTGTGCTGATGATAGGCCAGCAGATGCTTCTTAATCTCAAAATGATTGAGCAGTTTGACCGTATGTCGGGTGTCCTCCGCGGCGATCACGTCCACTTCCTTCAAAATCCTGAGAGCCCTCAGCGTAATATCCTCAAGATTACCGATGGGTGTTCCGACAATGTATAGTTTTCCCGGCATGTCATTCTCCATTTTTAATCAAACAAATTTCGCGCCACATAGACGCCGTTGACAGATGCCTGCATCAGGCCGCGGGTGATTCCAGCACCGTCGCCCAGCACGTACAGGTTTTTAATATTTGTCTGAAAATGTTCATCCACAGCCACCTTGTTAGAGTAGAATTTGACCTCTACCCCGTAAAGCAGGGTCTCGTCGCTGGCCAGACCTGGTGATACATGGTCCAGCGCCTGGATCATTTCATCGATATCCTTCATAATGCGGTACGGAAGCACCAGGCACAAATCTCCTGGCACTGCATCCTTAAGCGTAGGGCGGATATTGTTACGGTGCAGCCTTTCCTCGTTGGTTCTCCGGCCTCTGATAAAGTCGCCGTAGCGCTGCACAAGAATCTTATTCCCGGTCAGCATGTTTCCAAGGCTGGCAATGTGCTTGCCGTAGGCGATGGGCGCGTTAAAAGGCTCTGTAAAGCCTTTGGAAACCAACAGCGCAAAATTGGTGTTGTCTGTTTTTAAAGCGTCGGATTTGTAGCTGTGGCCGTTGACCACTGCCAGATTATCATCATAATACTCCGTTGAAACGACTCCTCCAGGATTTGAGCAGAAAGTCCGGACCGCGTCGTCAAAGGTTGGTGTATAATAGACCAGCTTGCCCTCATAAAGGGCATCGTTAATTTCCTTCATGATTTCGTTGCGGGTTTCAAGCCGGATACCGATATCCACCTTGCCCACTGTGGTATCTACACCGTAGGCGTCACACATAGTTTTAAACCACTCTGAACCCTCACGGCCTACACCGGCTAAAATTTTATCCGCGTAGTATTCACCGTCGGCATTCACGCCAACGGCCACGCCGTCCTCCACGATCAGGCTCTTTACCGGATTGCGGAACTTGATTTCTACCCCAAGATCATGGATCAAATGATCCTGAATGCGCTTATAGATGGTATAGCCAACCTCTGTGCCCATGTGGCGTATGGGGCATTCGATAAGCTTTAGATTGCTCTGGATGGCCTTTGTCCTTATCTCACGGATTTTCTCTGGATTATCGAGACCGTGTACCTTGGGGTCTGCCCCAAAGCGCAGGTAATGCTCATCCACATAGGCGATAAGTTCTTCGGTTTTCTCATAACCGATATAATCCGGCAGCTCCCCGCCGACATCCGGCGACAGCGAGAGCTTCCCGTCTGAGTAAGCGCCCGCTCCGGCAAACCCCGTCGTGATATTGCAGGGCTTACATCCCACACACACGCCAGTCTTCCTCTTTGGGCAAATCCGTTTTTCGATGGCGTTACCCTTTTCCAGCATTAAAATACTGAGCTCAGGCTTTTCCTTTTTTAGCTCAAGCGCAGCAAAAATGCCGGCAGGGCCGGCGCCGATTATTATTACATCATACTTGTTCATATGAAACCCTTCTTACCCTGAACGCCGGGGTAACCTTCAATAAAAAAATAATTTCCATTCTCCATTCAATAACCACAGATTTCCATTGTACCGCAGCTTGAAAACCGCCTCACCATTCCCGCTGCACCACCAAATTTAGTACCCCGGGTCCTCATAGAAATCAGGCGCAGGATCATTGAATTTGGTGTATTCAGGCAGCCATGCGAGCTTCAGACGGCCAGTCGGGCCATTACGCTGCTTGGCAATATCGAGTTCGGCGATGTGAGGCTCAGATTCTTTGTTATAGTAATAGTCACGGTATAAAAACATAACTACATCGGCATCCTGCTCGATGGAGCCGGACTCACGGAGGTCGGCGAGCATGGGATGATGGTCTGTCCTTGCATCCGGCGCACGGCTGAGCTGCGACAGACAGATCAGCGGGCAGTCCATTTCACGGGCAAGGCCCTTCAAACCTCTTGAAATCTCCGAGATTTCATTCTGCCGGTTCTCCGCTTTTCCCCTGCCGCTCATGAGCTGAAGGTAGTCGATAAGAATCAAATCCAGCCCTTTTTCTGTTTTGAGACGGCGGCATTTTGACCGTACCTCTGACAGTGTCACCCCCGGAGTGTCGTCAATAAAGATATTGGTATTGTATAAATGACTGTAGCCAAGGGAGATACTCTCCCAGTCCTCCGGTGAAAGCTCTCCTGTACGGATCTTGTTGCTGTCGACCAGGGATTCCGCGCAGAGCATACGCTGTACCAGCTGGGCCTTGGACATTTCAAGGCTGAAAATCGCGACCGCGGCGTTTTCCTTCAGGGCAGCGTTCTGGGCCAGGTTTAAGGCAAAGGCCGTTTTACCCATGGAGGGGCGTGCTGCCACGAAGATCAGGTCAGACCTCTGCAGACCGGAGGTATAAAGATCAAGCTCTGAAAAGCCTGTGGTCAGGCCGGTCAGATTCCCCTGGTTCTGCTGAATGGTCTCAATCTGCATCAGGGTTTCACCAAGGGTTTCGCTGATGGGCTCAAAGTCCCCGCGTTTTTTCCCCTGTGAAACCTTAAAAATACTCTGCTCGGCACTTTCGATGACGGATTCCACATCATCATACTGGCCGTAGCTTTCATTGAGGATTTCGGTGGCGGTGTCAATCAGGTTACGTATGACCGACTTTTCCTGAACAATCTTACAGTATTCCTCATAGTTTGTATACATGGGGACCTGGTCAACCAAGCCCGCGATATAGGCCGGTCCGCCGATTTCTTCAAGAACGCCCCGGTTTTTAAGCATATTGATCAGAGTTACGGTATCGATGGGCCGTCTTTCGTCATGCAGCGCCAGCATACACTCAAATATTCTGGCATTGGCGGTACTGTAAAAGTCGTCCGGCGACAACAGCTCCTCTGCCCTGGCGATATTGGATTCTTCCAGCAAAATCGCCCCGAGAACTGACTGCTCAGCTTCAAGGTTGTGGGGCGGAGTCTTCGGGTTAATCACCTGATTTCACCTCCTTTTTCAAAAAATTTCCCAGGAAATCGGCACGGATTTCCAAATTTATTTTGCAGCTTCAACCACAACGGTCAGGTTGCCTTCAACGCCGGCATAGGTTTTAACCTTTACCTCAATACGGCCGACATTTCTGACCGGCGCGTTTAAAGCGATCTTGCGTTTATCTACTTTGATTTCTTTCTGAGCCTCCAGGGCTTCAGCAATATCCTTGCTGGTGACAGAGCCAAAAAGCTTTCCGTCTTCCCCTGCTTTTTCAGCAATGGTGACGGTCGTGTCGTCAATGACCTTTGCCAAAGCCACAGCGGCCTGACGTTCTTCTTCCATCTGTTGTTTTTTCAGGGCCTGGGCTTCCTCTGCCTTGGCGATATTTTCCTTTGTTCCCGGAAGTCCTTTGTTGGTTTTGATCAAAAAGTTACGGCCGTAGCCATCCTTAACATTGACAATTTCGCCGGCTTTGCCGACATTTTGAACATCTTCTAATAAAACTACTTTCATTTTTCTTCTCTCTCTTTCATATATTCTTCTATAGCGTCAAGTAACATCTGTTTTCCGACATCCAGATCATTGATATCTGGAAGCTGGGCGCCTGCAATGGCCAAATGGCCGCCGCCGCCCATTTTTTCAAGGATCAGCTGAACATTGACCTCACCCATGGAACGGCCGCTGATCACCAGCCCGCTGCCGCTTTTTAAGAGGATGAAGGACGCGTTGATCCCCTTGATATTTAACAGTTCATCCGCTGCCTGGGCAGCAATGATCTTGGCGTATTCCGATTCGTTTTCCAACTGAGAAATGGCAATGCTGTCAAAATAGATCTTCGCGTTCCGCACCGCTTCTGACCGGGTGGCATAGGTTGCGAGGTCATCCTGAAGCATGGTTTTGGCGATAATGGTATCCGCCCCTTTACGGCGGAGATAGGAGGCGGCCTCAAAGGTACGCACCCCTGTTTTGAAGGTGAACATCTTCGTGTCCATACACATGCCTGCCATGAGGGCATTGGCCTCGGTTTCGTTCATACTTTCCTTTTCATCAAGGTACTGGAGCAGCTCGGTGATCAATTCACAGGTCGATGAGGCGTAGGCCTCTGTATAGTTGAGCACCGTTTTTTCAATGAATTTTCCAGAACGCCGATGATGGTCAATGACCACAATCTTTTCGATTTGGTCGATCAGCTCTGGAACCTCGAGATAATTGGCGTTCTGAGTATCCACAATGATCAGCAGGGTATTGGGCGTAATGTAGTCCTCTGCTTCCTTTGGCTTGATAAAGGAATCCCGGTACTCGTCGTTTTCCATCAGATACTGGAACAGCTCCTTGATGCTGTAGTTAATCTCTTTGATGACAATCTTACCGGTTTTATTGAGCGCCTTGCAGGCGCCCAGAAGGCCGACTGCTGCGCCCAGGCAGTCCATATCCGGTGTCTGATGCCCCATGATCAGGACATTGTCGGACTCGCGGATAAGCTCTCTGAGGCCGTGGGCTTTAACCCTGGCCTTAACCTTAGTCCGTTTTTCCGTGGCTTCAGTGGTTCCGCCATAAAAGGCCATTTTTTCATCCTGTCTGACAACAGCCTGGTCGCCGCCGCGGGCAAGGGCAATATCCAGCGCCGCGTGGGAAAGCTCATCGGCCTCACGGATAGCCAGCGGCTCATCGGACACACCGATACCGATACTCAGGGTCACCTGGGATTTTTCTTCGGTTTCTGTCTCCCGGATTTCATCGAGAATGCGGAAACGCTCTTCTTCCATGGCCTTCAGTTTTTCTTTTTCAAAAATCATTAAATAGTGGTCATTTTCATACTGGATGATCACAGCCCCGACCTTCTTTGCCCATTCGTTGATCTTCAGGTCGATCTGGCTCAGCACCGCAGACCGCTCGTGGCTGGGAAGCTGCTCGATGATATCGTCATAGTTGTCAATTAAAATATAACAGAAAACCGGTTCGTTTTCCTTGTAAATTTCCTGCTGTTTTTTCTGGATAGTGACATCGAAAAAATGCAGCAGAATCAGTGTTTCATCCCCGTCGCTGAAGCTGTTTGACACAATGGTATAGTCGATATCCCTGTAATTAAAGTCCTTTTCTTTTTCCTTGAGCAGGACTTCGAGGTCGATCCCCAGCTCTTCCTGAATTTTTTTCCCGAAAAAGTTGGCAGTCGTATCCTTCTTTTTAAAGTTCCGGTCAAAATACTGATTATACCAGCAGATTTGTCCGTCTTCGTTGACAATCACCAGGGCAATCGGCAGCTCATACATCCGCTCCTGGTTTAAACGGTCAATATCGCCATAGATGGTCTCAATAGCTTTCTGAAGGCGCAGATTGGACTGCTTTTCCTCCTGGCTGTCGCGCCAGAAGCAGATGCCGCAGAGTAAAACACCCAGGCACCCCAGGGGGATATTGTAAAACAGGAGAATCAGCGACAGCAGAAAAATCACTAAATAGAGCTTCGATGCGATTGATTGCTTCTCTTTCATATGTTTGTACCATCTCGATTTTCTATAAATTTTCGTACATCAATGTAAATATCCGCAACGCCTACAAAAGAAATGATATAGGAAATATACGGTATAAACAGACAGAGTACGACGATCAGAATCTTCAGGCCCATGGATTCCTTTGCCCGCTTACGGTTTATCAGCCAGTACACAAAGGATATCCCCATTAAAAAGTACAGAAGATAGATGATCATCATCAGCGTATAGGTGTAGACGGCCGGAATCGTATCAATATGCGCCAGGTCAACGACTAAAAGGACAATGACCACCATAATGAGGAAATTCTTAAAGGATCTCGGCAGATGCCATTTACTGAGCTGTGGAAGCGGCTTTACCTGCAGTCGCATCCGTTTCAGGATGGTGTCAGAAATCAACACATTGGCCCAGCCAATAAAGAATGGCGAAATCAGAAACGCCAGCGGAATAACCATTTTCATGGTCTCCTTCATCTGGTCGACAGCTGTCTGCAAAAGGCTCAGCTGCTCCTCCGGAAACGCGCCCAGAGAGCGGTAAACATCCATTACCTGCGCCGATGAGGTGTCAATGGTTTCCGTAAGCATTGCGACAAAATTCTGTCCTGTCAGGACCTGCAGCAAAATAATGATGAGGATGATCGCTGCGAAAATCCCAGCATAAGCGGCTGCAAGTTTAAGAAAACCATCCTTACGCTTGTAATACATATACCCAAGACTACAGCCCACAAAAATCATATAGATACCGTAGCCCCCGGCTGTAAGCGGGTCCATAAACATAAATAAGATCAGCGTTGCTGCCAGGCCCGCGATAAGTGTCACCTTAAAGCCCTGTTTTTCCGCCAGTATAACCATCGGCACTGGAATCAGGAAAAAAAGCAGCAGTAAAAAGGGAACATAAGAAGAAAACAGAGCGATGATTACCGCCAATGCACACAGCATTGCACCCTCTGTTATGGCCTTTGTTTTCATTTTTTCATACCTTCCTTTTCAAGGCGTATGTATCCGATTCTATTATACATGATACACCTTGAATTAGTTTTAAAATCCCTGTCGTCCTTAAACAGACTAAAATGAACCTAGATATTATACCACATTCCCGGCTTAATGAACACATTTCTGTAAATCTTACAACATTTTTGCAACATTCTTTTTATCTTTATGATTTTGTGGTATAAATAATATCAGCATTTAATTGAAGATTCTTTTACGAAATGTTAAACTATTTTTAAGTGGATAACTGAAAGGAGAAACAATGTCTGATTATATTGTAAGAGCCACAGCTGCCGACGGACAGATCCGCGCATATGCCGCGACGACCCGGGAGCTCTGTGCCCATGCGCATAAAATACACAACACCTCCCCCGCCGCCACCGTAGCCCTCGGCCGCCTGCTGACAGCCGGCAGCTTAATGGGAAGCATGATGAAAAACGATGATGAGGTACTGACCCTGCAGATCAAGAGCGACGGCCCCATTGGAGGTATTACCGTTACAGCCAACAGCAAGGCCGACGTCAAGGGCTTTGTCTTTGAACCCCAGGTAAAAAGCGAAAACCCGCTCGAAACGGAAAAGGTCATTGGGAATGGAAATTTAAGCATTATTAAGGATATCGGCTTAAAAGAACCCTATGTGGGCACCTCGCCGCTGGTAACCGGAGAAATCGCCGAGGATTTAACTTATTATTACGCTTTTTCTGAACAGATTCCAACCTCTGTGGCACTGGGCCTTACTTTAAAGGAAGAAACCGAGGTCAACCAGGCTGGCGGCTTTATCATTCAGCTGATGCCTTACACCTCCGATGAAATCATCGACAAGCTTGAAAAAAAATTAAGCCAGGCTGAATCGGTCACTTCACTCTTGGAAAAAGGCCAGACCCCCGAAGAGATTTTGGAAATTATACTGGGCGATTTCGGCGTAAATATTATTGACCGTGTGCCTACTCAGTTCAAATGTGACTGTTCCAGAGAACGTGTCACCAAGGCCCTCATCAGTGTTGGCGAAAAAGACCTTCAGGAAATGATCGACGACGGCAAGACCATTGAGGTCAATTGTGATTTCTGCGGCAAGCACTACTACTTTACCCCTGAGGAGCTGCAGATCCTGCTCCAGCTGGTGACAAAGAAAAAGATGCAGAAATTTAAGGTTGTGGACGCAGAACAATAAAAGCAATAAAAAACGAACTGAAAATTCAGTTCGTTTTTTTAGTGGAGTCCGAAATAAAACCCTGGTATCTGGCCTCTTCAATCATCTTCAGGAAGTAGCGGTACACACCCATATTCTCGGTCAACTCCGGGTGAAAAGCGGTTGCCAGCATATTTCTCTGCCGGGCAGCTACAATATGCCCCTCCAGCTCACACAACACCTCCGCGCCGCCACTCACAGATTCTATATAAGGCGCCCGGATAAAAACCAGCGGCATTGGGGACTGGCCAAAAGCCGGAATAATCTCAGATGTTTTAAAGCTGTCAACCTGCCGCCCATAGGCGTTTCGTCTGACTGTAATATCCATAACGCCCAGATACGGTGCCTCTCCCAGTATACGTCTTGCCAGCAGAATAAGCCCCGCACAGGTTCCCCAGACCGGTAATCCATTCATAATATGGTCTTTCAGCGGATCCAGCAGGCCAAAATCCCTCAACAGCCTGCCGATGGTCGTGCTCTCTCCTCCGGGCAGAATCATGCCGTCCACAGCTGCAATCTCCTCTTTCCGTTTTACCGGGACACCCTGCACGCCCAGATGGCTCAGGCGCTCCAGATGTTCTTCCACTGAGCCCTGGAGCGCCAAAACCCCAATAGGCGGTTTTTTACCAGCCCCGGCCTGCATAGCGCTCTTCCTCGCTCAAATCCTTTAAATCGACGCCGGACATGGCTTTTCCGAGATCCTCGCTGACTTCTGCCAGAATTGCCGGATCGCTGTAACAGGCCGTTGCCCTGACAATGGCTTTTCCAACCTTTTCAGGGTTCTCCGACTTGAAAATGCCTGATCCCACAAAAACACCCTCACTGCCAAGCTGCATCATCAGCGCTGCGTCTGCCGGCGTCGCGATGCCTCCGGCAGAAAAATTGACCACGGGCAGCCTGCCGGTTTCGTGGACACCGCACACCAGATCGTATGGCGCCCCGATCTCCTTGGCATAGGCCATGAGCTCTTCTCTGCGCATTCCGGCCACCCGGCGCATATCTGCCTGAATGGTCCGCATGTGGCGCACGGCTTCCACGACGTTGCCAGTGCCTGCCTCACCCTTTGTACGGATCATGGAAGCACCCTCCCCGATGCGGCGCAGCGCCTCTCCGAGATTTCTCGCCCCGCAGACAAAGGGTACCTTAAAGGCTGTTTTGTCAATGTGAAAGCTTTCATCCGCAGGCGTCAGGACTTCGCTTTCGTCAATATAGTCAATTCCCAGCGTCTCAAGGATCTGCGCTTCAGCGATATGGCCGATCCGCACCTTTGCCATGACAGGGATGGTCACAGCCTCCTGAATTTCCTTGATCATTTTCGGGTCGCTCATTCTGGCCACACCGCCCTCTTTTCTTATATCTGACGGAACACGTTCCAGGGCCATAACCGCTACCGCTCCGCATTCCTGGGCGATTTTTGCTTCCTCCGGTGTGGTGACATCCATGATTACCCCGCCTTTAAACATCTGGGCCAGGTTTTTATTTAATTCATTTGACATAATTTTTCTCCAATTTATATTTTTTATTGACAGATATCTGTAAGCTTGGGTATTATTATAGTTAAGAACTGACTCCTGCACAATAACCAGATTTAAAATAATTAATAGTATCAGATTGGAGAATTATGCTGACCTTTATTCTGAATTCCGATCACGAAATTCCACTGTACCAGCAGCTATACAGCTTTATCCGGAAGGAAATTGAGACCGGAAGGCTACAGCCCGGTGAAAAACTAACCTCAAAGAGAAAGCTGGCCGCCCATCTGAAAATCAGCCAGAATACTGTGGCGACAGCCTATGAGCAGCTGGCCGCAGAGGGTTATATTATCTCTAAGCCAAAGAGTGGCTACTATGTGGCTGTTTTGGAGGACATGCTGCCCGATATGCCGGAAAACCCTCCTAAAGAAATCATTCAGGCCGCTGAAAAACCTGACCGTGAGCAATGGCTTTATGACTTTAAAACCAATACCGTTGACGCTAACTTTTTTCCTTTTCCTACCTGGGCAAAAATCTCACGGGAAATCCTCCACAACCGAAACCGCAATCTGCTGCGGGCGGTAGACCCCCGGGGGTATTATCCCCTGAGAAAGGCCATCGCGGACTACGTGCACCAGTACCGCGGGGTCAACTGCACACCGGAGCAGATTATCATCGGCGCAGGGTCAGAATATCTGCTGGGGCTCGCGGTACAGCTTCTCGGCCGGAAAAGCCGCTACGCAGTGGAGAACCCCAATTATAATAAGGTCTACAAGGTCATTAAAAGCAACGGGGCGGATGTAAGCCTTATGTCCCTGGACGATGACGGCGTTTCCGTGGAAAGCCTGAAGCATTCCGGTGCGGAAATCCTTCATCTGACACCATCGCACCAGTTTCCATTGGGCATCGTCATGCCTGTGGGCCGGCGCATGGCGCTGCTGAAATGGGCGCTGGAATCCCCGGACCGCTATATTCTTGAAGATGACTATGACAGTGAATTTCGTTTCAGCGGCCGCCCTATCCCTGCCCTTCAGGGGCTGGACACTGCGGATAAGGTCATCTATTTTAATACCTTTACCCGGAGCCTGGCGCCCTCCATGCGTATCTCATACATGATTCTGCCCGAGCGGCTGCTTCACAGTTACTGTGAGGATTTTTCCTTTTATTCCTCAACCGTTCCCCGCTTTGAGCAGCACACACTGCACCAGTTTATGGAGGGCGGCCATTTTGAGCGCCACCTGAGCCGTATGCGTAAAATCTATAAGGTGCGGCGGAATAAAATGCTGGCGTGCATCCGCAGTCTGCCCATGGCAGATAAAATAGAAATCTCAGGCGAAAACGCCGGTCTTCACCTGCTGCTGAAATTTGAGCCTCCCTACACTGAGAAGGCTCTTGTTGAACAGGCAAAGGCGGCTGGCATCCGGGTTTATGGGCTGTCGGAGTATTATATTGAGCCAGAGGCCAGGATGCCGCGTAACGTCATTGTCATGGGCTACGCCAGCTTTACAGAGGAAGAAATTGAATCAGCTGTAGCGCTTCTGGGTCATGCCTGGAGCGCGATTAACTGAGGAGGTAATGATGAAACGTTATTATATCATCGTCGAAGGCCGTGTTCAGGGCGTTGGTTTCAGGTATTTTGTCCAGTCCATTGCCGCGGGCTATGGACTGACCGGATGGGTCCGCAATCTGGACAATGGCATGGTGGACATGGAGGTACAGGGTGAGGAAGCCCTGATCCGCAAGTTTATGATTGCTGTCCGCAAGGGGAATCACTTTATACGGGTGGAGGACTACTCCATGAAGCCCATCGCCCTGGGTGTGGACAACAAGTTTAAAATAAAGTATTAAAAAAGCACCGGA
>CAUEUD010000029.1 GCA_959020865.1 Eubacterium limosum
GTCTTTTTCAGGATTTCCAAATGTAAAGGAGAATTAAAATGGCAAGTTTTAACTTAGGCGAAGAGCTGAGAAAAGTACTGTTGGCGGGCGTAGGCGCAGTGGCGACCACTGCTGAAAAATCCCAGGAGCTCATCAACCAGCTGGTTGAAAAAGGCGAGCTGACTGTGGAACAGGGCAAGGTCATGAACGAAGAGCTGAAACGCAACATCCGGGACAAGGTCAAAGAAAACGTGACCGTTGTCGTCAAGGACGACGAGCCGTCTGTGGACAAGGTCGTTGAAACCATGGACAAAATGAGCCCGGAAGAATTACAGGCCATCAAGGATAAGCTGGCCCGAATGGAGCGTGAAAATGCAGAAGACGCAGAGGTCAAAGACGCAGAATAATCCATTAAACCATGAAAATGAACCCTCAGGCGCCCATGACACCAAGGAGTACAATCGGCAGCGCCTGAGGGAAATCATGGCGATATTGGCCAAATACGATATTGTCAAAGGCATTACACCTGTCAAGCTGCGGCTCATCATCGAGGATCTGGGCCCGACCTTTGTCAAGCTTGGACAGGTGCTTTCCATGCGCCAGGACATCCTTCCGGCTGAGTACTGTCATGAACTGACAAAGCTCAGAACCGAGGTGCGTCCCATGGATTTTGAAGAAGTGGTGACGGTCATCGAGGAGGAGTATGGAAAGCCCCTGAACGAGATCTTTACCTTTCTGGACCGGACGCCTCTGGGCTCGGCCTCCATCGCCCAGGTGCACCGGGCAGAGCTGAAGGATGGCAGCTCCGTGGTGGTCAAGGTGCAGCGCCCCGGCATCAAGGACACCATGGCGCGGGACATCGCGCTGCTGGAAAGGGCAGCCACACTGCTCAAGATTGCCGGCGGCACCGGGAACGCCATCGACTTTAAGATGGTGCTGGACGAGATGTGGTTTACAGCCCAGCAGGAAATGGATTTTTTGATCGAGGCCCACAACGCCGACGAGTTCTACGAGCTTAATAAGGACATCGTCTACGTGACCAGCCCCGTCATCTACCATAAGCACACCACCTCCAAGGTGCTGGTGATGGAGTACATCGCCGGCGAGGAGATTGACCAGACCGACCGGCTCAAAGAGCTGGGCTACGACCTGGATGAGATTGCCCTCAAGCTTTCGGAGAACTATATCAAGCAGGTCATCGACGACGGTTTTTTCCACGCCGACCCGCACCCGGGCAATATCCGCATCCGTGACGGACAGATTGTCTGGATCGACCTGGGGATGATGGGAACCCTTTCCTCAAAGGACAAGGACCTGTTCAAGCAGGCTGTGGAGGCCATGGCCACCGGTGACGTGGACGGCATGAAGAACGTGGTGCTGTCCCTCGGCGTGCACACCGGACGGATCAACCACGCCAAGCTGTATTCAGACATTGACAACATGATGGACGAGTACGGCACCATGGATCTGGGCGCCGTGAACATCGGCACCATGATGGAGGATCTGCTCCAGCTGGCCAACAACCATCACATCGCCATGCCAAAGGGCGTGACCATGCTGGCCCGCGGCTCGCTGACCATCGAGGGCGTGCTGAGCATGCTGGCACCGGAGACCAATGTGGTGCAGATCATGATCAACCATATGTCTGCCGAGTGCCTTGAGAACCTGGACCCTAAACGGGAAGCGCTGGAACTGGGACGTGAGCTCTACGGCGCGGCCAAGAGTACCCTGAGCCTGCCCGGCCAGGTGCTGGATCTGCTGCGCATGACGGTCAAGGGACAGACAAAGATCAATCTTGAGATCACCGGCTCCGAGGAACCGCTGAACACCATTGACCAGATGGTCAACAAGATTGTGAAGTGCATCATCGCCGCTGCGCTGCTCATCGGCTCCAGCTTTATCAGCACCACCAACATGGAGCCAAAGCTGCTGGGCATACCGGCGCTGGGCACCATCGGCTATATCGTGGCCCTGATTCTGGGCGCGAATCTGATTTACAGCATTCATAAAAAGAAAAAAGAGATCAATAAATAAGGTACGGTCTGTCTCAGACCGTACCTTTTTTGATGCCGTGTCAGGAGAGCCACAGAGACACCTGCACCCTGCCGTCTGCGCACCGCTCGCGTTCAAAACGGCATTTTCCAGACTCAGACAGGGCCTGGAGGTCTGGGCAGAGGCTGTCCAGGGGCTGTGTGTCCGGGAAAGTGCAGACAACGCTCAGGCACTGGTTGTAATAGTCAAGGCTCAGGTTGACCTCGGATTCAGAGCAGGAGGCAGCCGCCTCGCAGGCAGCAGCGGCTGTGTTCAGCACAACGAGCAGGGACTGGTAGAGGGTATTGTAGTCCAGAGGCAGGATATCCGGTACGCTGGCCTGGACACTGACCGCTGCGCCCTTTTCGGACAGGGTGCCCAGTCTGCCGTTCACAAGGGTGTCGATCAGGTAATTGCCGCTGTTGAGAATGGGCTCTGCGGCATCGGTCTCATCCAGCAGGTTTTGCAGCAGATGATTGGCAGGGCTGAGGTCATCATCGTCCAGAAACTTTTTGAGGACAAGCAGATGGTGTCTGAAATCATGAAGCAGAATTTCGGAGGACTGCAGCTTTTCGTGGAAGACGGCGTAGGCTTCCCGGCTCAGGGTTTCCTGGGGGTCTGGCGGCGTGTTTTTCTCCTCCAGCTCTGCCACCCAGGTCAGGTTCTGGAGGCTGAAAAAAGCGACGCAGAGCAAAAGCACCAGCATGATGGCCGTGGCAGAGGTGATGATCCAGCCGTAGAGCAGATCGTTGGGCGTCAGAAAGATCCACAGATAGAACAGCACCGGCGGCACGCAGAGGCTGGGCCAGAATCCTGGCCGTGCCGGGGTCAGCAGGTGCCTGGACATGCGGCGCATGAGCCTGAATAAAAACGGGTAGGAGGCGGCCACCAGCACCGCGTAAAGGCTGAGGCCTGACAGGGGCCAGAGATAGCCATCCTGCACAAAGAGGCCCACCGACAGCTCTGGAAACAGCAGCCGGTTGAGAAAGGAGGCCACCAGCGCGATGCCGGCGTAAAAGCTGGAGATAAAGGTCAGGCAATAGAGCTTTTTAAAAAAGGGCGCGCGGATCACAAACAGGTAAATGAGAAAGCAGCAGCCCTGCTCCAGAAACATGAGCAGATTGATGAGGTTCACGTTGGAAGCGGGCTTTCCGGCGCGGATGGTATCCACAAAAACCATGGCGATAAAGATGCCGAGGATCAGGAAACCGCCAAAAACAAAGAAGAGTACCGGGCGCTTCCGCTCCCAGGGCTGTCGGGCCCAGAAGGGATAAATGCACAGAAAAGCAGGCGGCACGGTCTGCATCAGGAAACCGAGCAATGCCCTGAAAAAATAGAATATCATAAGTTACGCTCCTGTCAAACGAGGTTGTAAAGCTTTGCTAAATACAGTTTATCACAAAAGAATATGGTGGACAACGATTAAAAAACAGCAGCGCCCAGGCATGCTGTTTTTAAAAAAGCTGTTTATTTTTTCATCCTGCCGTTGGTTTTGGATAAACGGTAGGCCAGGGTACAGAAAGAGATACCCATGGATAAAAAGGCAATGCCGGCCCAGATCACAAGGGTAAAGGCGGCAAAGACCGGATGGAACAAGAGCATCATGGAAAGAAGGATAACTACAATGCCCAGCGCCAGTGTCCAACCCCAGCCCTTGTCCCCTTTGCCTTTGGCCGTAAAGGCAAAACCGATGGTATTAAAGCCGCCAAACATGATGGCAAAGGCGACGTAAAAAACCAGCACATCCGCGGTAATGCCCATGTTGGCAATCATGATGATGCCGAGGATGAGCATCAGAATCCCGGAGGTCAGGTTCCAGCCCCAGGCGGGAATGTTCTTGCGGTTGATCAGGGTAACCGCAGTGGAGGCGAGTCCGGAGATCAGAAATGTGATGGCAAAAACGATCGCAAGAGCGGCAAATCCGTTGACTGGCGTAAAAAACAGCCAGATACCAAGGCCGATGGCGAGAATGCCAAGAATCAGAAAAACCCACCAGTGTTTAATGGTATCTGTGAGCTCCTCCTGAAAATTTTCAAATGGTTCTTTGTTCATATCAAACTCCTTTCATAAAATAGTGGTTGAAAAGCGATTGGTTTTATTATATCGGAAGGAAAGGAGCCGCGCAATAAAACCGCACAAATAGCAGATTTTACCGCCTGAATGCAGTTTTAGAAAAGCATTTAAGCGGTCAGACCAGGCATTTGTGCGGCCGCCCTAAAATATGGCCAAAAGCGTGCTATAATGAGTGAAAACAAAGCTATGGGGGTGTGAAAAATGATTACCTTTTTTGTCGCGCTGGCGATTTTAATCATCGGCTATTTTACGTACAGCAAAGTGGTCGAGCGGATATTCGGGCCTGACGACCGGCCCACGCCAGCCACTACCATGACCGACGGCGTGGACTATGTGCCCATGAAGCAGTGGAAAATCTTCCTGATCCAGCTGCTCAACATTGCCGGCCTGGGGCCCATCTTTGGCGCCATCTCGGGCGCGCTGTGGGGACCGGTCGTTTTTTTATGGATTGTTTTCGGCACCATTTTTGCCGGCGGCGTTCACGATTTCCTGTCTGGGATGATCTCCATCCGCCACAGGGGCAGCAGTATTTCTGAGATTGTGGGGATCTATCTTGGAAAGGGTATGAAGACCGTTATGCGCGTCTTTTCTGTGGTGTTGCTGGTACTGGTGGGCACCGTCTTTGCCACAGGGCCTGCGGGGCTTCTGGCCATGCTTACGCCTGATGTGCTGGACGCTGGTTTCTGGCTCATCGTGGTCTTGATTTATTATTTCGCGGCAACCCTGCTGCCCATTGACAAGGTTATCGGAAAAATCTATCCCATTTTTGGTATCTGTCTGATCATCATGGCACTGGGCGTGGCTGGCGGCATCATCATACAGGGCTACACCATTCCAGAGCTGACCCTGCAGAACCTGCATCCCAAGGGGCTGCCTGTCTGGCCGCTGATGTTTGTGACCGTGGCCTGCGGCGCGATTTCCGGATTTCATGCCACCCAGTCGCCTATGATGGCTCGGTGCATGACCAGTGAAAAGCAGGGGCGCTCCATCTTTTATGGCGCTATGGTGGCCGAGGGCGTTATCGCTCTGATCTGGGCCGCGGCGGGCGTGGCTTTTTATGAGTCCACCGGCGGGCTTCAGGAAGCCCTGGCCGCCTATGGCGGACAGGGCGGCGTGGTCTATGAAATCTGCAATACCCTGCTGGGACCAGCGGGCATGGTGCTGGCCATGATCGGCGTTATTGCCTGCCCTATCTCCTCGGGCGACACGGCCTTCAGGAGTGCGCGCCTCACCATTGCAGACTGGTTTGACATCTCTCAGGACAAGATGCGCACCCGTCTGTACATCACCGTCCCGCTGCTGCTGGTGGGCCTGCTTTTATCTCAGATTGATTTTAATATTGTCTGGCGCTATTTTTCCTGGAGCAACCAGACGCTGGCCATGATCGCTCTGTGGGCCGGGGCGGTATACCTGTGCAGAAATCAGAAGAATTTCTGGATCGCCGCGGTTCCGGCCACCTTTATGTCAGCCGTCAGCGCTACCTATATCCTCATGGCAGAGGAGGGCCTGCGCCTGCCCGTCGCCTTTGCCTACCCGGCGGGGATTATCTTTGCCGCAGCCTGCGCGGCGGTGTTTTATTTTAAGGCGGTGCGCCCTGCACAGGCGCTCAGGCCCGAGAAAATGTAAGGAATGGGGGTACGGCGCGTTTCGGCCGTACGTATTTAAACGAGAGGAGAACCCATGAAAACAAGACAGAGTGCCCGGGGATTGCTGCTTGCAGCTCTTTTGCTGGTGAGTATCCTGCTGCCAGGCTGTGTCGCCAGGCAGGACAAAAATGAGGAAGCCCCGACCGATTACGCTGTGGCGGCAAACTGGCTGGCGCTGCCCGAGACACCGGATAAGCCTGTGGATGTTTTTTACCTTTATCCCACGGCCTGGCATAAGGAGAACACGGACGAGCCCAACATCTGTACTGTTGACAATGCCACGCTGCGCGAGACTGCGCCTGAAATGCTGAGACAGCAGGCCAGCGTCTTTGAGCCTGTGGCCAATGTCTACGCGCCCTATTATAGACAGGCCGACGCGGCTTACTGCCTGGGCCTGTCCCATGACGAGGAATACGCTCTGCTGAACGGTGTGCCCAAGTCAGACGTGTTCGCAGCCTTCGACTACTATCTGGAGCACGAAAACAACGGCCGCCCCTTTATCCTGGCCGGTCATTCCCAGGGCTCCAACATGCTGCTCTATCTGCTGGGCGAGTATATGAAGACGCATCCTGTGGTTTACAGACGGATGGTGGCCGCCTATGTGATCGGCTACTCTGTCACCGATGACTTCCTGGCCTGGCATCCGCACCTCCGATTTGCGAAAGGCGCTGATGATACGGGTGTGATCATCTCCTATAATACCGAGGCGCCAGGTGTTACAGCGGATAACCCTGTGCTGCTGCCCGGCGCAAAGGTCATCAACCCCATCAGCTGGACCCGGGATGAGACCCTCGCGCCAGTAGAGCAGAGTCTCGGCTCAGCCAGCAGAGAGGACCCGTCTGTCAAGAGCCTCCCCTCCGCTGACGCCCGTATCGATAAAGCCCGTGGCGTCCTCATCTGCGACAACCAGGACGCAGACGCCCTGGCTCCCGGAAACGATGTCTTTCCAGAGGGCGTTTACCACGGGTACGATTACGCCTTCTATTACTACAACCTCCGCGAGAACGCAGGGCAGAGGATCGAGGCTTATTTAGCGAGGCGGTAGCCAATTACCAATCCCATGCGGGCCGGAGGAGAACAATGCGATAATCGTATCGGTCAGCCCCGGAAAAATAATCGACTGAAATATGCGACCCCATCTATTAAAAAGAAACTGAAAACCTGACGTTTTCAGTTTCTTTTTAAGTGCCACCTCAATTGAGAATGGCAAAGGCGATGTTCAAATAGGTGGCGAACAGAATCCAGATGAGGTAGGGAACCATGAGGCCCGCGGCCAGATTGGAGATTTTTCTAAACCAGACGATGCAGGCAATGACCGCCGCGTCCAGAAGCAGGATGATGATGGCCGCCAGCCAGAAGGAGCTGCCGCCGAAAAAGAGAATACTCCACAGAAAGTTAAGGAGCAGCTGAATGACAAAGAGCCCTAAGGCTGAACGCTTAAGCTGGTCGTCTGTGTTGGTCCGTAGAACCAGAAAAATAGCAATGCCCATGAGCAGGTAGAGCACGATCCAGATCGGACCGAACACCGAGCCCGGCGGCGACAGGGGCGCCTTGTTGAGCATGGCGTATTTACCGGCAATGTCGCCGGCCAGAAGTGAGGAGCAGAAGCCCACCAGCTCCACCACCACTACGGCGAGAATCAGCTGGAGAATGGGTGTTAATTTATTTTTAGTCATGATATTACCTCCTTTAAGACTTTTATTTTAATCATATTTATCCAGAATCGGACCCGCGAAACAAAAACAACCTGTAAACAGCACAGGTTATCGTATCCATTTGCGCCCGGATGTGCTAAGATAGGCATAACAGAGCGAATGATTGAGGTAAATGCAGAAATGAGAGAAGCCGGAGGGAGAGAACATGACAGATAAAACCGTTGACCAAGTTGAAAAAACCGAACAGAGGCTGTACGGACTGTGGAAAAAATCCAACGACCGAATCGTCTCAAAGGACATAAAAGCCCTTTCCGAGGCGTACCGCGTGGCCGTGGCCCAGGTGGATACAGTACTGCCCTTCTTTGTGCTTTCACAAAACTACAACGCGCAGACCCGGGATTTCGAGCTGTTTATCGGCAGCGTGTATGAGCGGGACGGCCTGGAGACGCTCACTCTGCCAGCGGGCATCTATGCAAGAATGACAGTCCGCCCCTGGCTCAAGTGCCTGTGGGGCCCTGCCATCGGTGCGGCCAAGCGCTTTTTCTATACCCACTGGCTGCCCGGGAGCCCTTACGAAGCCATGAATATGGAGTATGAGTGCCACACAGAAAAAAGCCTTGGCAGGAATCCGGAAATTGAGCTGTTTTTTGCGGTTGAAAAGAAAGCGGTCCTGTAGAAAGCTGCCAAAAAGAAATGTAAAATGTTTTGCGAGGTTCATATCAATATTATCGCGAGAGAAGCCAGAAGGCAATATTTTGGAACTGAGAAAAGGAAAGCAAAAAGGAGATTAACATGTCAATCGCATATCAGGCAGCCTTTTGGCTGAGAAACATCTGTGACAGTGACCTGGAGGGCATCCAGCACGCCCTCGGGCCAGGAGAGGATATTCTAGCCGGGCTGCGTGGGTTTCGTGCTTTTTTAGAAGGCCTGTACCAGGATTATACGTCCTTCGAGACCTCTGCGGCCGAGCGTTTGCCGACCAAAATCGGCATCATGGCTGACGATCTGGAAAATTACCATCATCTGACTGAAACACTGGACTGCCTGCACGCCGTGGCCCGGGCCGGTATTCTGGAAACCCAGGAGGGTAAGCCCTGCCTGGCCGTTCAAAAGGGCGCGCTGAAAAAGCAGTTCAAAAAATCTGTGGCCGTTCCCTTAGAGATGCTGGAGAAGCACGGCTTCAGCTTTGAATACCGGAAGCAGGGGCGCGGGGCAGCCACCTACCGGCAGTGCACTGAGCTCAGGGCTGCCTTTCCAGACTGCCCTGGGCTGGTGGGCGCTGTAAAGTACTTTACAGAACGCCTGGGCGAGAAAAATGTCCGGGAGGACTACGCCAAAACAGACGTGCTTTTTTACACTGCGGACTATGACAGCGCGCTGTTAAGCGCGGCGACAGGGAGAAGGGCTTTGTCGCCCGAAAGGCCTGGTATTATGCGTACCCTGGGCGCCCGGCAGGCCCTGTGGCCGCCAGTTCTGGACGCGCTGTGCGGGGAACTGTCACTGGGAACAGACCTCTCTCTGAACCCCTATGTTTTTCCAAACTGGAACGTCAGATTTCTCAGGCAAAAGAAAACCGTCTGCACCTTTAGCATCGGAGTAGACACGCTGTCGGTGAGGCTGCCGCTGTCCTGCGGCCTGGCCCGCGAGCTGATCCTGGACAGGGCAAGCCTGCCCCAGAGGCTCCGGGATTGTGTTGAGAGCTTTGGCTGTGTCGGATGCGGAAAATGCGAGAATGAACGCAACATCGAGGTAGTAGACGGGATTCGGCTGTGTACACTGGGCTACAGCAATTTTGCCACAGAGGATTCAAGAATGATGGCTGTGACGCTTACCTCTGGTGAGGATCTGGCAGTCCTGCTGTCTCTGGTCCGCCGGGCTGCGGAGGAACGGTAATTGTGAAAAAAACGGTGCATAAGACAAAATATCTGTGGATAACTTTACTCTGCTTTGGAGCGTTTATGCTGGAGCTGCTCTCGATTTTCGGCATCGAAAGCGCGCTGCTCGGGGTGGATGTTGGGCATTACACCGCAGCCCAGCGGAGCGTCCACAGCCTCATCACCGCGGGTTTGTGGGCAGTGTTTATGATTGTGGTGGTGGGCTGGACGCGCAGAAGCGACGGTTTTCCGGAGCGTGTGGACAAATCGGTCAGAATTCCGGCCCGGGACTGGGCCTTTGCGCTGGTCTGCCTGGCCGGCTGTAAGGTCATGACCTTTATGGACTGGCACACTCTCAAGGTGATCGGTGAAGCCCAAAACAAGGATGCTTTCCAGTTTCTGGCCCAGTATATCTACTACCTGCTGGAGGTGGGCCTGGTACTGCTGATCATCATTTACGGACAGAAAGCCGTCGAGACGCTTTTAAAAAGAAAAAGTGGGGTTCCCTTTGGCGGTATCCTGCTGGCCCTGACCTGGGGTGCCTTCCATTTTGTATCCCGGGGAGCAGGCCTTGAGCTCTGGAACGGCGTCTCCTGCATGATTTTTTCAATTCTGAGTGGCTTCATGTACTTGAAGGTCGGGCGCAGGCCGCTTTACAGCTATGTTTTAATCGCTGTGGGGTACCTGCCGTAGAGAATAGAGCGAAATGAGGTAAACCAAATGACTGAAAGAGAAAAAATGCTGGCGGGTGAGCTGTACGACTGCAGCGACCCGGAGCTGCTGGCGCAGTGGCACAAAGCCAAAGACCTGGTGCGGGCCTATAACCAGACAGCCTCAGAGAACCTGGATGAGAAGGACCGGATTCTGACAGCTTTGCTGGGAAGGCGTGGCGTAAACCTGTGGATAACACCACCGTTTTTTGTGGATTACGGTGTCAACATTTGCTTTGGCGAGAATTGCGAAGTCAACATGAACTGCACCTTTCTGGACGACAATAGAATCGTCATCGGGGACAATGCCCTCATCGCGCCCAATGTCCAGATCTACACGGCCTTTCATCCGGCCAGCGCGACGGACCGCTTCGGGCCCCCCAGGGAGGACGGGAGCTTTGCTTTCTGCAAGACCCAGACCGCGCCGGTTATCATCGGCGATAATGTCTGGATCGGCGGTGGGGCCATTATCCTGCCCGGCGTCACCATTGGCGATAATGTGGTCATCGGTGCGGGCAGCGTGGTGACAAAGGATATTCCCTCAGATAAGGTTGCAATCGGAAGTCCCTGCCGGGCTGTACGGGAGAACATATGAGTCTGGAGCCGTTCTGTCTGAAGCTGCGAATAGGCGGATAGAGCGTTTTTTTGATAGGTTGTACTTTTGCTGTACTCCCCGCGGTATCATGGAAGAAAGAATACCTGTGAAGGAGGAACAGAAAATGAAACCGCGGAAAACCATTAAAAAGAATTTCAGCCCGCTCCTGGCAGCGCTGCTGGTAACGCTCATGCTGGCGGTCATGATTTTGATGGTGGGCCTGATCGGCCGCTCCATAAAGGATCAGCTATTGCACGCAGGCGATTTGCCTGAGGGAGAGATCGTCAGCCTCACAGAGGAAAGGTGTGCGGAGGCTGAAAAATGGAGTGTTTTATAAAAAACAATATTACTGAAAACTTCCGGCACTGTCGCAGGACAGCGATAGCACAAGGGTCTGCTGAAATCATTGCGATTTTGGCGGGCTCTTTTTTTATTTATGAAGAATTTCTTAAGGGTATTGACAATCCGTTTGGATATGTGTATTATTGTATTAAGTTCTTAGTACAACAATACAGTAATACAAAGGAGGACATTATGGAATGGATCATTGATTCCGACCGGCCGGTATACAAACAGCTCATCGAGCAGATAGAACTCCGGATCGTTTCCGGTCTTTTCGCCCCGGGCGATAAATTGCCATCGGTCAGAGAAATGGCGGCAGAGGCTTCAGTCAATCCGAACACCATGCAGAAAGCACTTTCGGAGCTGGAGCGGACAGGCCTTGTATATGCGCAGCGGACAAGCGGCAGATTCATAACGGAGGATAATAAAATGATACAGGAAACAAAGGAAAATTTAGCGATCAAGGAAATTGAAAACTTCCTCGAAAAAATGGAAAAGCTCGGATTTAAGAAAGAGGATATCATCACACTGATGGAACGTGAGGATAAGGAGGGAAAATAATGAACCCAATTTTAGAATGCATTGACCTGACAAAGAAATTCGGCACCAAGGAAGCCTTGTCCGAAGTGAACTGTCAGCTTCCAAGAGGCCGTATCATCGGGCTTTTAGGCCCCAACGGCAGCGGCAAGACCACACTCATCAAGACAGCGACCGGGCTGCTGACCCCCACGTCCGGACAACTCCTGGTGGCGGGCATGGCTCCCTCAGTCGAGACCAAGAAGATTGTGTCCTATCTGCCAGACCGCACCTATTTAAGCGACTGGATGACCGTTACCCAGCTCATCGCCTTCTTTGATGATTTCTACGATGATTTTAACAGCGTGAAGGCCTACAATATGATCAGCGACCTGGGTATCGACACCAAGGACCGCATCAAGACCATGTCCAAGGGGACCAAGGAAAAGGTTCAGCTGATCCTGGTCATGAGCCGCGACGCAGAGCTGTATCTCCTGGATGAGCCCATCGGCGGGGTCGACCCGGCCGCGCGGGATTACATTCTGGGAACCATCATTACCAATTATAACGAAAACGCGACCGTGGTCATCTCGACCCATCTGATCGCGGATATTGAAAAGGTGCTGGACGAGGTGGTGTTCATCAACCAGGGACGCATCGTCATGAATGCCAGCGTGGATGAAATCAGAGAAAAACAGCATAAATCCGTGGATGAGCTGTTTAGAGAGGTGTTCAAATGTTAGGAAAACTCATGAAATATGAAATCAAGGGAACGGCCCGCCTGCTGCTGCCCGTCTACGCGGCGCTGCTGGCCATGACCCTGATTAATAAAATATTCCTGTCCATCAACTCAGAGGCCACAGGCTTCATCATGACAACCGGTATCAGTATGGCGCTCTACGTCTGTATCATCATTGCTCTGGTAGTCATGACCTTTATTGTCATCATTCAGCGTTTTTATAAAAACCTGATGACCGACGAGGGCTATCTGATGTTTACGCTTCCTGTGCCTACCTGGCAGCAGATTGTCTCCAAGCTGGTCATTGCCCTGATGTGGACCTTTGTGTGCGGTATTGTCATCATGCTGTCCATTATGATTCTGGCCATCGACGGCGCCAGCCTGCAGTATATGGGCGAGTTTTTCCAGGAACTGGGGCGCGCCTTCAACTCACCAGAGGGCGGACAGGCGGCCCTGATTCTGATCGAGCTGTTTATTCTGATGATCGTTGGCGTTTGCTGCAATGTTCTTCAGGTGTATACCTCCATCTCAGTGGGCCAGCTCTTCGGCAAGCATAAGATCATCGGCGCTTTTGTGACCTACATTGCCATCAACATCATCCTGCAGATTATTTTTACAGTGATGACTGTCAGCTTTGCTTTAACCGCAGACACCAGTATGCTCAACGCGTTTTTCAACAACATGGACCCTGTGACCGCAGTCAACTGGATGCTGAACATTGGAACCCTGGGCAACCTGATCCTGTCAGCCATCTATTTTGTCGTCACTAACTACATCCTGAAAAATAAACTCAACCTGGAATAATCCAGACAGAAACTTAAAACCCCGGTATGATCTGCAATAGACCGTACCGGGGTTTTGCCGTTAAATGAAAGAGTGAAGTTTTCATTCGTTGAAAGTGAATAGCGGATAGTTATAGAGCAAATTCGCTGCAGCTAAAACTATCAATTATCAACTGTATCCTACTCCACCGCCTCAGCTTCCGCTTCTAAAACCGGCGCGGCGTCGGGAATGGGGCGTATCTTCTGGTTGATAATGCGCCTCAGGAAAGCAGCGCTGAAGAGGACCGAAGCGATCTCGGCAATGGGGAAGGACCACCAGATGGCGTCCAGATTGCCGGTGAGGGACAGCAGATAGGCCGCGGGCAGCAGCACCACCAGCTGGCGTGCCACCGAGACGATCAGGCTCAGCACTGCGTTGCCCAGAGCCTGGAACACGGACAGCGAGATGATACAGAAGCCTGCGAACAGAAAGCTCAGGCTGATGATCCGCAGCGCCACTGTGCCGATGGCCAGCATATCCGGCGAGGCGTTAAAAATGGACAGAAGCGCGCCTGGGAAGAGCTGAAATACCAGGAAGCCAAGGATCATGAGCCCCACAGCGTACAGCATGCTCAGCTTGATAGTTTTGACGAGCCGGTCTTTTTTCTGGGCGCCGTAATTGTAGGCAATGATGGGCACCATGCCATTGTTCAGGCCCATGACCGGCATAAAGATAAAGCTCTGGAGCTTGAAGTAAACCCCAAAAACCGCTGTGGCCGTAGAGGTAAAGGCCAGCAGGATCTTGTTCATGCCAAAGGTCATAACCGAGGTGATGGACGCCATGATGATGGATGGCACGCCCACCGCATAAATGCGCCGGATGGTGCCGCCGTTTGGCCTGAAGCCCCGGAGCTTCAGGGTGAGCTCATGGTTTTTCTTAAGGTTCAGAATACAGGCGAACAGCATGGCCACCACTTGGCCGATCACTGTCGCGGCGGCTGCACCGGCCACCCCCATTTTCGGGAAGCCAAAGAGCCCGAAGATCATGATGGGGTCCAGAATCAGGTTGATGATGGCCCCGGTGGTCTGGGTGCACATGGTGAGCAGCGTCTTGCCCGTGGCCTGAAGCAGGCGTTCAAAGGTAATCTGCCCGAAAATGCCAAAGGAAACCACAGAGCAGATCGTCAGATACTGGGTGCCGTAATCCACGATTTCACCAATGTTTGTCTGAGTCTCAAAGAAAAAGCGGGTAAAGAAAAGTCCAAAGATAACGAAAGCCAGAGAGCTGAGGACTGCCAGGAAAACCCCGTTGTTGGCCGCGCGGTTGGCCTCTGTAAAATTTTTCTCGCCCAGACTTTTGGACAACAGAGCGTTGATCCCCACGCCTGTGCCTGTGGCGATGGCGATCATCAGGTTCTGTACCGGGAAGGCCAGCGATACAGCGGTCAGTGCGTTCTCACTGATCATGGATACAAACATGCTGTCCACAATGTTGTAAAGCGCCTGAACCAGCATGGAAATCATCATAGGCAGGGCCATAGTGACCAACAGGCGGTTGACCGGCATGACGCCCATTTTGTTTTCCCCGGCCGGGTAAGTCTCTTGACGCATAAAGATCACTCCTTTTTGAATATAAATTAATTTTTCACAAAATGAATAGCAGTGCCCACCTCTGCACAACGGAGATATCACACTGCCTGTTACTATTATAATAATTGCCGATTTTAATGTCAATAAATGAAGGACAGACTGTCCGCCGTTTGCAAAATATGAATACGTTTAAGAAAGACATGTTACAATAACAGAGAAAAATCAGAAATGACGCATAAAGGAAGAGGAAAATTATGAACGAAGCATTGCGAGCGATGGTAGAGGCCTGCGATTTTGAGGAAACCGTGGCCGTTGACCCCGGACAGATTCACATCACCCAGGACGTCAGGGATGCCTGCGCCAAAAATGACTGTGGCCATTACGGCCAGAATTATATGTGCCCGCCGGCCGTCGGTGATCTGGACCACTACCGCGAGGTGGTGAGCCACTACACAAACGGGCTGCTGTTTTCACAGGTGTACCGGTTCAAAAACCGGCAGGATTACCGCCGGATGAACGAGATTATGGCCGGATTTGAAAAAACTGTGGAGAAGCTGCACCGCGCTATCCGCAAATCCGATTTGGAGGGGACTGTCTTTTCAGCGGGCTGCTGCACCATCTGTAAGGAATGCGGCATCCTGACCGACGAGCCCTGCCGCTTCCCCGATGAGGCCATGCCCTCACTGGAGGCGTCCGGCATCGACGTGGTTCAGCTCACCAAAGATACCGGCCTGGTCTACAATAATGGGCCCAAAACCATGACCATCATCGGCCTTATTTTATACAACGAATAAAAACTTAAGAAAAGACAGCCCTGCACAGGCTGTCTTTTTTTGCGGTTTTACCAGGCCCGGCAGGTCATGAAAACGTGAGCGGTTAGAAAAGGCGGCAGACGCACTTGTTTTTATTTGAAATTATGTTATAATATCCTCATTGTACGTTCATGTAAAGTAATTCTGTTATAAGGAGGACAAAGGCTCAAACCGCTTTGCATCAATGGAACAAAAGCGCCAGAACTCATACGTGAGCCCGTAATATTTGAGTTGACGAGGACAGGGAGTATCGAAAATTCGGCGGATGCCCTGGAAGGTGGCCTGTTAAAACAGCGGAGTGATCTGCTGCACAGAGCAGACACCAAAATCTACTTGAATGAGGTGCATTTATTATGTGTGGAATCGTTGGTTATATTGGCCTGAACCAGGCCCAGAAAGTATTGATTGATGGACTCTCAAAGTTAGAGTACCGCGGCTATGACTCAGCCGGTATCGCAGTGCTGGACAAGGACAATGCGATTAAAGTTAAAAAACGTAAGGGACGTCTGAAAAACTTAGAGGATGAGCTTGAAAAAGAAGCTCTGACCGGCACAGCCGGCATCGGCCATACCCGTTGGGCGACCCACGGCGAACCTTCGGATATCAATTCCCATCCCCATTGCAGCATCGACAACCGCATCGCGGTCGTCCACAATGGGATCATTGAAAACTACATCGAGCTTAAGGAAGAGCTGATTAAAAAAGGACACCTTTTCGTATCCGATACCGACACCGAGGTCATTGCTCATCTGCTTAATTCCCTGTACACCGGGGACATGGTTGAAACTCTGCGCCTGGCCATTGACAAAATCAAAGGCTCTTACGCGCTGGGCATCCTCTGTAATGAGGAACCCGACCGCATCATCGCCGTCCGAAAGGACAGCCCGCTGATCGTGGGCCTCGGCGAAGGCGAAAACTACATCGCCTCCGATATTCCTGCTATTCTGAAATACACCCGTAAGGTCTATCTGCTGGATAACGACGAGATCGCCATCCTGACCCGTGACAGCGTCACCGTGCTGGACGAATCCGGCCGTGAAGCCGGCAAGCAGATTTTTAACGTGGACTGGGACCCGGGCGACGCCGAAAAGGGCGGTTACGACCATTTTATGCTCAAGGAAATCCACGAACAGCCGAAAGCTATGGCCGATACCCTGACCGGACGCTGCTTCCCGGATAAAATCGTGCTGGACGACGTCAACCTTGATGCCGAAACCATGAAAAGCATCAACCGTATCCAGATTGTGGCCTGCGGAACCGCCTACCACGCTGGAATGGTTGGAAAATACCTGATTGAAAAATTTGCCCGCGTGGCCGTTGAAACCGAACCGGCCTCCGAGTACCGTTATAAAGACCCGCTGGTCGATGCGCACACCCTGCTCATCGTCATCAGCCAGTCCGGCGAAACCGCCGATACCTTAGCTGCTATCCGGCTGGCCAAAGAAAAGGGCGCCCGCGTCCTGGCCATCACCAACGTGGTAGGCAGCTCCATCGCCCGCGAGGCAGACGATGTGCTGTATACCAACGCCGGCCCCGAAATCGCTGTGGCCTCCACCAAGGCATACGTGACCCAGGTTGGCTGTATGACCCTGCTGGCCCTGCATTTCGGCCTTTTAAACGGTCAGGTAGATGAAGCTACCATGAAGCGCGTCACCAGCGGCCTGAAGGATACCACAGCCCTTATCGAAAAAGCCCTGGGCGACCACGACAAGATCAAGGAATACGCTTACGAGCACTTCAAAATTGACGATATGTACTTTATCGGGCGCGGACTGGACTACTACACCTGTCTGGAAGGCTCTCTGAAGGCCAAGGAAATTTCCTATATTCATTCCGACGCCTATGCAGCCGGTGAGCTGAAGCACGGCCCAATCGCTCTGGTTGATGCGGGAACCGTCGTCATTGCGGTCTGCACCCAGGAGAACGTCTTTGATAAAATGCTCAATGCCATCAAGGAGGTAAAGGCTCGTGGCGCTAACGTCATGGCCATTGCTAAAGAAGGTCATGACGAGATCATCCCCGAAGTCGATCAGGTTTTCTTCATCCCAGAGATGGATGACGAGATCACCCCGATCCCAACGGTTGTTTATCTCCAGCTCCTGGCCTATTACCTGTCCGTCGCCAGAGGCTGCGACGTCGACAAACCAAAGAACCTGGCAAAATCCGTCACGGTTGAATAAAAAAGAAATTGCGAAAATAAATAAAGAGGTACGGTCTGTTTCAGACCGTACCTCTTTTTGGATGTTTGCATTATTTGTAAATGGGGACGTATTCGCAGTCACTCTTTTTATCGGGGTCTTCAAGTAAGGGGACGTGCATGACCGGAATGTCATCAAGTAGTTTATAGGCTTTCTCGATTTTTTCCAGGATAAAAGCCTGGTCAACGCCAAGATAGGACCAGCGCAGTAAATCGACGTTATCCCGAATTTCAGGATCTTCAATATCAATCAGCCCCTTTCGTTTGAAAACAACCATTTCGCTCCAGGCGGCGTTCGACATAATGGAGGCCATCTGTACCTTTTTTTCTGTGACGTTCAGGCCCATTTTTTTTGCACATAAAAAAACATGTTTGTCAAATTTGGGGTCACAGCATACTTTTTCGTATCCCTTATAATAAAAATCCAATTCCTTTGGGTTTTGACTGATCTCGCGGTAAACGAGCCGCAAGAGTAACAATAAATACATAAAATAGTCAGTTTCTGAATTATAGTACCGGTTAAACATTTTTGAGACGCGGTAAAAGTATTCGTCAAGAATGTGATGGGCAAGGGCGTGCTTTCCCTCAAAATAGTAATAAGCTAAAGACCCCGGCACATCTGCGTCCTTTGCAATCATACGCATGGTGGTCTTGTCAAAACCATAGTTATAAAAGGCTTTTTTGGCTGCGTGTATTAAATTTTCCTTGGTTTCCCTGCTCTTTTCATAAGCCATGTTCTCACCTCTTAAAGTATGATACCACAATTTGAATAAAAGCTCAAATAAAGAAAAGCATTTTTTGAACAGATCAAAATTTTTTTGAATTGTTCAAAATTTATCTTGACAGACTGGTTGGATAGGATTACAATGAGCTTAAAGAAAATGTTGAACAGTTCAATTTCTTAAAATCACTATTAATTACAATTGGAGTGAAGAGGAGTCTTTATATGAAATGTTATGACAAAGATATCTCACGGGATATTGTGGAAGCGATCCATGCCGAATCAATGGCTGTTTTAGAAACGGTCGGGATCAAAATCGAGAACAGTCAGGCTTTGGAAATTTTGAAAAAGCATGGCGCACGCGTAGAGGGCGACATTGTCTTTATGAATCAAAAAATGGTGGATGAAGCCGTTCTTTCCTCGCCCTCGGCTTTTGAAATGTATTCGTCCAAAGGAAATCTGAAGGTGGGCGGCGGCAGCCGGATCACCATGCCAGCAGCCAGTTCAATTTATATTGAAGACGATGGGAACATCCGCAAGATGACCAATCAGGATGCCCTGAATGTTTTTAAGCTCTCGACGACCAGCAAAGAAATCGGCTATCAGTTTATCAACTTTTTTCCAGATATGCAGTATTTTACTAAAGAACAGAAAATATTCAGCCAGGAGGCGGTGCTGCTGAAATACAGCCATCAGGCGGGACACATTTGCCCGAATATTTTTGCGGCCGAGCTGGATGAAGTTCAGGAGATTACCCGGAAAAGTGTTGACCTGATCCGGAAGTTTGAGGGCGTCGAGGACCGCTACCTGAATCTGATGGGCGTCAATTCTTTATCGCCGCTCTGCTATGACCGTTCCACCATTGACAAGCTGATTGTTTTCTGTGAAGAAAATCAGCCTGTATGGATGACGCCTTGCGGTATGCCGGCGCTGACGACGCCGCCGTCGCTTTTATCAACGATGGCGCTGACCAATGCGGAGGTGGTGGCAGGTCTTGTATTGGCACAGATGATCCGCCCTGGTGTTCCGGTCGTTTACGGAAATACGTCCGGCTCCACGAATTTAAGAACCGTGCAGCTGAGCATCGGCGCGCCTGAAACGGCCTTAATGGCTTACGCCAGTGTTGCGATGGCCGATTACTATAAGATTCCATGCCGCACAGGCGGCTGCCTGAGCGACGCTAAGGATGTGGATTACCAGTCGGGCGCTGAGTCCATGCTGGTGATGAACGCGACGCTGGAGGCTGGCGCGGATTTGATTCTGCACGCCTGCGGAATTATGGGCTCCTTTAATGTGACCAGTCTTGAAAAGTTTTTGCTGGATGAGGAGGCGATCTCCTATTCGAGAAGAATGCTCGCCGGCTTTGATGCTGCCCCTGAAAAAGCCTTCCTGAAGGAGATACAGAAATCTGGCCCGCGCGGCAATTATATGAGCGGCCGGACGCCAAAAAGCTATCGGGATGAGTTTATTTTGCCAAAATACTTTAATAAGCAGGACCCCAACGAGTGGCAGAATAACGGCTCAGTCTCGCTGAAAACAAGTGTTAAGGCAGCGGTCAGCGAACGCTTAAACAGCTACACAGCACCGCAAATCACAAAAGAACAAAATGACTTGATTAAAGACTATCTGCCCGCAGAATTCAGAGATTCAATCGAATAGAAAGTCAGGTGACGATGATGTCAACGATGAGTAAAGGTAAAAGGAACTTTATCCTGGTATTGATTAATATGACGGCAGCCGTGGTTTTTTTTACGCCATATCTGCGTTTTTCCTACTATGATCAGATGATTGCGGCTTTAAACCTGAGCAATCAGGATTTTGGTAATCTGGCAGGCGTTTATGGGATTGTGGCCATGGTTGGCTATCTGCCCAGCGGCCTTCTGGCTGACCGCTTCAGCCCAAAGCTGCTGCTCTCAATTTCCTGTTTTGGCATGGGGGTCTGTACCCTTTGGCACGCGCTCTTTCCAAGCTATACGGCGCTCCTCATCATCTATGCGCTGTTCGGAATTTTCAGCGTGGTGACCTTTTGGTCGCCTTATCTGAAATGTGTCCGAAGCCTTGGAAATGAAGATGAACAGGGACGCCTCTTTGGGACAAGCGAGGCGCTGAGAGGCTGTACGGCCACCATCGTGGCTTTTGGCTGTCTTGGGCTGCTGGGAATGTTTGCCGACGGTGTCCAGGGATTTCAGACATTACTTTTCGCGAATGCCGCTCTGTTTATCCTCTTTGGTATTCTGTCCATTCTTTTTCTGCCGAAAATTGAAAAGGGCGAAAAGGAAACCGTGTTTGATTTGAATTTGATTGTCAAAGCGGTTAAGAACCCCGGCTTATGGCTGGTGACCCTGCTTATTTTCTGCGGTTATGGCCTGGCAACCTTTGGCGCGAATTATCTGGGAACCTACGGAACACAGATTCTGGGCGTTTCTGAGCAGCTGTCCAGTACCTTTTCCATTATCAGGACTTATGTGCTGGTCATTGTCGGCGGCGTTCTCGGCGGAATTCTGGCCGATAAATTCAAGTCCCGCTCGCTGTTCATCGGTCTGCTCTTCTGTATCTGCGGCGTGACCATCGGCCTGATTTTAATGACCGCCCACACCTTTGTCGGTATCTGTATTGTCATGACCTTTATTCTTTCCTTCTGCTATTACACCATTAAGTCCCTTTATTTTTCGACGCTGGGGGAAGCGGGTATTCCTTTTGTCATGACAGGGATCAGCACAGGAATCATCTCTTTTATTGGTTTGTCACCGGACGTTTTTATCACACCCATGGTTGGCAGCTGGCTGGACGCGGGTGTCGAGAGTGGATTTAACAAAATGTTTATCAGTATGGTGGTCTTTGGAATCGTCGGCATCATTGCGGCCTATGCGATTTACAGACGAGGAAAAAAACTGAAGGAAGCCGGTCTGCTGGAAGATTCTGAGAGCTAAAAGAAAGGAAGCTTTATTATGAAGTCCTATGAAAAATTCATCTCAAAAGAAGATATACTGAAAATCCATGAAAATACCCTTAAAATCTTAAAAAATGTCGGTGTCATCTTTGAAAACGAGCGGGCCCTCGAGGTTTTCAGGCGTCATGGCTTGAAAATTGATGGCAACAAAGTTTTTATCGATGAAAAAACGCTGGATCAGTGCACACAATCCGCGCCGGCCGCCTTCACCATCTCATCGCCCTCAAAAGGGGATGTCACCCTTGGGGGTGGGAGCCAGATAAGAGCGCCGCAGGGAATGAACATCTACATTGAGGATCAGGGAAAAATAAGAAAAATGAACAATGAAGATGTGATCAATCAATTTAAGCTGGGAAATTCAAGCACTGCTGTGCACACAACGAACAGCGGTAATCTGGCAGACTATACGGGCTGTAACGCTGAACAGATCCAGTTCGGCATGCTCGCGCTGTCGCTGCGTTATGCCAAGAAATTGAATATCGTGGGCTGTACGAATGAAGACTATATTCCCAAAGAAGCCATTTATGATTCGACACGTAAGGGCATTCAGCTTGTAAAGCGGTTTGAGGGCGTCGAGGATAAATATGTACAGATGCGCGGGATGAACTCACTTTCTCCATTGGCGTATGACTATGCTCCGATTGAGCGGATATTTGCCCTGCTGGATGAAAACCAGCCTGTACAGATATCGCCCTGCGCGATGCCGCTTCTGACTGCACCGGCATCCCTGGCAGGGTTGATGTCAACGACGAACGCTGAAATTCTGGCGGGCTTAGTGCTGGTTCAGCTCGTGAATCCTGGTAATCCGTTTATGTATGGCAACGTATCCGGCGGCACCAATATGAAAACCATTCAGCTGAGCATGGGATCGCCGGAAGCTTCGCTGGTGAACTACGTGACAGCCGGACTTGCGGATCTGTACCAGGTTCCCTTCAGGACAGGGGGCGCCTTCAATGATGCCAAGGATTTCGACCCGCAGATGGGCCTTGAGTCAATGATGATGCTCTACTCGACCATTGACTGCGGCGCAGATTTTACCATGCATTCCATTGGAACCATGGGTACCTACAATGTCACAAGCATGGAAAAATATATCCTCGACGAAGAAATCATCCATATGCTTCATCGATTATTCCGAGGGGTGGACTGCAATGAGGAAAAGCTGTGCTACAGTGAAATTGAAAAGGTTGGCCCCAGGGGCGCTTTTCTGAGAGGAAGAACACCAAAAATGTACCGTGAAGAGGTATACCTGCCGTCGATCCTCAACAAGGATGATCCCAATAACTGGCAGCATCTTGGCTCAGTCCCGCTTCGGCAGACAGCTCGCGAAGCGGCACAAAAGCGTATTGACGAATTTGAAGC